>NZ_JBHYQH010000001.1:0-18488 GCF_042746715.1 Streptomyces sp. NPDC058741
GCCACGGCGATCTGGCACAACCGCAAGACCGAAGCCCCGGTCACCCGATCCCTGATTGCGTACGACCACTGATCACATAGGACTCACTCGTCTAGTGGTCCTCCAGTGGTCCTCTACGGGCAGGTTCGGGGTTCTTCCGGAACTCCGGGCCTGCCTGTTGCGTTTACCGTGGAGAGCGACGCGAGGTGTGGCGAGGAGCCCTGAGGAGGAGCCGGTGGAAGCAGTTGTCGCAGTGATCGCCCTGCTCGTGGTGCTCGTCGTCGTGCTCGGCGCCTACGCCACGGTGAAGGTGGTGGGCGCCGCCAAGCGCGGCGTGGACCGCGGCATCGACCAGGCCCGCCGCACGGTCGAGGACCACACCCTGCGCGCCAAGTCCTTCGCCCAGCCCGGCGCCGCGGGCGAGCTGGCCCAGCTCCGGCTCAACCTCCGCACCTCGATGCGCTCCACGCAGGACGCGCTGAACGCGTCCGTGGCCGAGGACGCGTCCCTGAAGGAGTCCCTCGGCCTCTTCGAGCGGCTCAGCGCGCACGGACACGAACTGGACGCCGAGCTGAAGCGCCTGGAGTCCGAGCCGGACCGCGCCGCGCTCACCGAGCGGCTGCCCGGCCTGCGCGAGCGCACCGAGCGCATCACGCAGTCCGCCGACGCCCTGCGCTGGGCCGCCCGTGACCGCGCCCGCCGCTTCGCGGAGGACGACCTGGACACGCTGAGCGCCCAGATCGCCGTGGAGGCCGGCGCGCTGCGGCACTGGACGGCGACACCGCCGTCCGAGGCCGCCTCCGCGCCGAAGGCCGATGCCGCCTCCGCGCCGAAGGCCGATGCCGCCTCCGCGTCGAAGTCCCGCCCGGATGCCGGGCAGTCCTGGCCCGAGGCGCCCGCCGCCGACGCCGCGAGCGCCGGTCAGACCTGGTCCGAGACCCCGCAGCCGGGCTCGGAGCAGGAGCCGTCCCGGCCCGCCATCACCCCGCCGGCCGCGCGCCCCACCTACCCCTGGCAGAAGAAGCACCGGCCCGAGAGCACCACTTGATCCGGCCACACGCGCCACAGGCCGCCGGGGCCGGGCTGCCCCGAGGGTTCCGCGGCAGGTAACCTCCAGCTCATGTCCCGCCATGTCGCGATCGTCACCGATTCAACGGCCTACCTGCCGGCCCGGACGATGGAACGCCATGGCATCACAGCGGTCCCGCTGACCGTGGTCCTCGGCGACCGCGCGCTGGACGAGGGCACCGAGATCTCCACGCGCGCCCTCGCCCAGGCTTTGCAGAAGCGGCGCCCGGTGACGACCTCACGACCCGGCCCCGCGGTCTTCGAGGAGACCTACCGCAAGGTGGCCGCATCCGGTGCCACCGGCATCGTCTCCCTCCATCTGTCCGCCGAGCTCTCGGGCACGTACGACGCGGCCGTCGTCGCCGCGCGGCAGGCGTCCGTGCCGGTACGGGTGGTGGACACCGGCATGATCGCCATGGCTCTCGGGTTCTGCGCGCTCTCCGCGGCGGAGGCCGCCGTATCGGGCGGCACGGTGGACGAGGCCGTCTCGGCGGCGGAGAGGCGGGCCGCGGGCACGTCCGCGTACTTCTACGTCGACACCCTCGACTACCTGCGCCGCGGTGGCCGGATCGGCGCTGCGCAGGCCCTGCTGGGCTCGGCGCTGGCGGTGAAGCCGCTGCTGCAGCTGGCCGACGGCCGGATCGAACCGCTGGAGAAGGTGCGGACCGCGTCCAAGGCGATCGCCCGGCTGGAGGAGATCGCGGCCGAGCGGGCGGGCGAGGCCGAGGTCGACGTCGCCGTCCACCATCTCGCCGCCCCCGACCGGGCGTCCGCTCTCGCCGACCGGCTGCGGATCCGGGTGCCCGGGCTGGCCGATCTGCACGTCAGTGAGGTCGGGGCGGTGATCGGGGCGCACACGGGGCCCGGGCTGCTGGGGGTCGTGGTTTCGCCGCGGTGAACGGTGCCACGAGGTTTCGTTCACTCGTGTGAGTGAGGGAGTTGTCCACAACCGGGCCGTTGTCCCCGGGAATTCACCATGATCATCGCGGGTCGGGTGCGGTGGCCGATTCTCGTCGCATGGCACTTCGATCACGTTCACGCGCAGCGACCGCGACCAGTGGGCCGGGGCGGAGTCCGGCGTCCGACGGGCGGGTCCGCCATCGCCGCCGCCCGGCTGCCGCACGGGGCGGGGGGCGGCACCGCCAGGCGCCGGCGGAGGACATCCGGCGGCGGGCCGGGGCGTTGTTCGGCGGGCGGCCGGGGCCACTGGAACCGGCCGGGGAGCGGCGGGGGTGGGGGCACGGGCCGCCGCGTCGTTCCGCCGCGGACGCGGAGCCTCGTCCCGGAGCTGGTCGGCAGGCGGCTGGCATGGAGTCCGACGCCGTCGGGGCCGGTGGGGCGGACGGCGGGGGTCGTGCTGTCCACTCCGGCGTGGAGGCCGGTGGGGGCCCGTCCGGCGAGGGGGCCTGGCGGGAGCGCGCCGGGCTCGCTCTGCGGGAGCGGATGCCGGTGTGGCTCCAGGCGAGGTGCGGTCTGGAGCGGCGCAGTGTGCTCGCCCTGTCGGTGGTGCTGATCGCCGCGGCGGTGTTCGCCGTGCAGCACTTCTGGGCGGGGCGGACGCAGTCCGTGCGACCGCCCGAGGTGGTGCGGGCGGCGGTTCCCCACGAGCAGCGGGAGGAGGGCGGCGGGGCCGGACGGCAACGGGAGCCGGGCGCCGCCGGGCTGCCGGCGAGGGCATCCGCTGCGGGGTCGGCCGAGGGCGCCGCGGGGGCGTCCGGCGGAGCGGCGGCCACGGGGGCGGGCGAGATCGTCGTCGACGTCAGCGGCAAGGTGCGCGATCCCGGCATCCACCGGCTGCCTGCGGGCTCACGGGTCGCGGACGCGCTGAGGGCGGCGGGCGGGGTGAAGCCCCGCACGGACACGGGCGCTCTCAACCGGGCCCGCTTCCTGGTGGACGGAGAGCAGGTGATCGTGGGCGGCGGCCCCGCACCCGCCGCGGCGACCGGCGCGACCGGCTCGGTCGCGGGTGGCCCGGCCGGTGGGGCGGCCGGTGCGGTGCCGGCGGCTCCGGTCTCCCTCAACACGGCCACACCCGACCAGCTCGACACCCTGCCGGGCGTCGGCCCCGTGCTGGCGCAGCACATCATCGCCTACCGCACGCAGCACGGCGGCTTCCGCTCGGTGGACGAGCTGCGCGAGGTGAACGGCATCGGCGACCGCCGCTTCGCCGACCTGCGGCCTCTCGTACGGCCATGAGGGGCGCCCAGGACACACCCGTGCGGAGGGACGAGGCAGCACCCGGGCCCGGCCCCGCCCGGGCGTCCGTGCACGCTTCCTCCGGGAAACGACTCGGCAGCGCCCGCCCGCGGCAGGAGGGCCCCACGGACCTGCGGCTGGTGCCGCCCGCTCTCACGGCCTGGGGGACGGCGGCGCTGGTGCTGGACGCGCCGCCGGGAGGAATCGTGGCCGTCGTGGCCGGCTGCCTGGTCGCCGTCGGGCTGCTGTTGCCGGCCCGGCGGCGCGTTTCGGCGGCCTGGCCGCGGGCCTCGGCCGCCGCCGTGCTGCTGTGTGCCGCGGCGGCCGCCGCCTCGGCCGGGCTGCACGGGGCGGATCTGCGGCGGGGGCCCGTGCCGGGACTGGCGCGGGAGTACGCCACGGTGACGGCCGAGGTCGAGCTGACCTCGGACCCGAGGCTCACCCGCCCCCGGGTGCGGGGCGATCGCATGGCGACGGCCGCCGTGCTGATCGACGCCGAGGTGCGCCGCGTCCATCGGCCGGGTGGCGCGGTGGTGGTGACCCGGACGCCGGTGCTGGTGATCGTGGACGTCCGGCCGCCCCCTGCGGACCGGCCGCCCACCGCGGACCGGTCGGCCGGTCGGCCGGTCCGGCCCGTGCGGTCGCAATGGCTCGGGCTGCTGCCGTCGACGAGCGTGCGGGTGGGTGCGGCGCGGCTGGCCCCCGCGATGACGCGCGGTGACCGGGTCGCGGCCGTGCTGCGGGTGCGGGGTGGTACCGCGCCGGAGGTGGTGGGGGAGCCCTCGGCGGCCCAGCGTCTCGCCGGGCGGCTGCGGGCCGGGCTGCGGGAGGCGACCGGCCCGTTGCCCCCCGACGCCCGGGCGCTGCTGCCGGGGCTGGTCGTCGGGGACACCTCACGGATCACCCCGGAGCTGGAGGAGGCCTTCAAGGAGACCGACCTGACGCACACACTGGCCGTGTCGGGAGCCAACTTCACAATTCTGCTGGCCCTGTTGCTCGGCCCGCCGGGACTGGCGCAGCGTGTCGAGCGGCGGGGACTCGCGCCTCGCCTCGGCCTCTCCCTGCGGGCGACGGCGGTGCTCGGCGGGGCGCTGTCGCTGGGGTTCGTCGTGGTGTGCAGACCCGATCCGAGCGTGGTGCGGGCAGCGGCCTGCGGCGCCGTGGCACTGCTCGCCCTGGCGACCGGCCGCCGCAGATCGATGATCCCGGCGCTCGCGACGGCGGTCCTGTTGCTGGTCCTGTACGACCCGTGGCTGGCGCGGAGTTACGGCTTCCTGCTGTCGGTGGCGGCCACCGGGGCGCTGCTGACGCTCGCGCCGCGCTGGAGTGCCGGGCTGCGGCGGCGCGGGATGGCGCCGAGGCTCGCGGAGGCGGTGGGTGCTGCTGCCGCCGCGCAGGCGCTGTGCGCGCCCGTCGTCGCCGTGCTGTCGGCGCGGGTGAGTCTGGTGGCGGTGCCGTGCAACCTGCTGGCGGAGTTCGCGATCGCGCCGGCCACCGTGATGGGCTTCGCGGCTCTGGCCACGGCACCGCTGGCGATGCCGGTGGCCAGGGCCCTGGCGTGGTGCGCGCAGTGGCCCGCCGAGTGGATCGCGGGGATCGCTCGGACCGGGGCGGCGCTGCCCGGTGGGGGAGTGGACTGGCCGGGCAGCTGGACGGGCGCGGCGCTGCTCGCCGCCGTCACCCTGGGCGTCGTGGCGGCCGGGCGGCGACTGCTCCGGCACCCCTGGTGGTGCGGGGTCTGCGGGGTGGCGCTGTTGCTGGCGGTGGTGCAGCCGCCGCCGCTGACCCGGGTGATCACGGGGTGGCCGCCGCCCGGCTGGCGGCTGGTGGTGTGCGACGTGGGGCAGGGCGACGCCATGGTGCTCGGGGCGGGTGAGGGTACCGGTGTGGTGGTCGACGCGGGACCGGATCCCCGACTGGTCGACCGCTGTCTGCGCACGCTCGGCATCACCAGGATCCCGCTGGTCGTGCTCACCCACTTCCACGCCGATCACGTGGCGGGCCTGCCGGGAGTGTTGCGGGGGCGGGCGGTGGGGGCGATCGAGACGACCGGTCTGGAGGAGCCCGCGGACCAGGCCGCGTTCGTGCGGAGGGTGGCGGCGGCCCGGGGGGTCCCCGTGACGCGGGCGACGGCAGGGGAGCAGCGGCGCACGGGGGAGCTGTCCTGGCACGTGGTGTGGCCACCGCCGGGCCCGCCGCCGGACGCGCCTACCGGGGTGCTGCCGGCCCAGCCGGTGCCGGAGGGGCCGAACGACGCCAGTGTCGCCATGCTGGTCCGCTCGGCGGGGCTGCGGCTGCTGCTCCTCGGAGACCTCGAACCTCCGTCCCAGCGGGCTCTGGCGCGATCGCCGGCGGCGCGGGAGCTGGAGGGCGTGGACGTGCTCAAGGTCGCCCACCACGGCTCGGCCTACCAGGACCCGGGCCTGCTGCGCCGGGCCGCGCCGAGGCTGGCCCTCATCAGCTGCGGAGAGGACAACCCGTACGGGCACCCGGCGCCCGGCACACTCGCGGCGCTGCGTGCCGGGGGCGCTGCGGTGCTGCGGACGGACCGGGACGGCACGCTGGCGGTCACGGGAGGGGACGGGGAGTTGACCGTGGCGCGAGACTGAGCGCATGAACTCAGCACAGGTTGATGCCTGTCCCCGCCGGTGGGAGCCGAGCACCCGGCGTGGCCCACCGTCGACGCGCTGCGCGAGCTGCATCTGCCCCATCTGCGGACCGTGCCGTTCGAGAACCTCTCCGTCCATCTCGGCGAGGAGATCGTGCTGGAGGAGAGGCGGCTCTCGACAAGGTGGTGGGGGCGGGGCGGGTTCTGCTACGAACTCAACGGCGCCTTGGGGGCGTTCCGCTCCGCGCTGGGCTACGACGTGGCACTGCTCGCCGGACGGGTGTACGGGGACGGGAGCGGCTGGGCATTTCGTACGACCATCTGGCGCTGCGGGTACGGACGGTGGACGGGAGCGACTGGCTTGCGGACGTCGGGTTCGGGGCGCACAGCCACCTTCCGCTGGCGCTCGGGGAGCGGGGAACAGAAGGATCCGGGCGGGACGTTCCGGATCGTCGAGGCGGGTCCGGACGCGGCCGGGGTGCGCGGCGGGCACGGCACGGTGGAGGCGGCGGACCTGGACGTGATCCGGGACGGCGGGGCGCGGTACCGCCTGGAGGTGCGGCCGCGGGCGCTGCGTGACTTCACGGCCGGGGCGTGATGGCACAGCACCTCACCGGGGTCGCACTTCACGCGGTCGCTGGTCTGCTCGCGGGTCACGGAGGACGGGGTCCCGATCACGCTCAGCAGGCGGAAGGTCACGCTCAGGGCGGCCGCCGGGACACGCGAGGAGCGGGAGCCGGCGACGGACGAGGAGGTGCTCTACGCGTACCGGGAATGGTGTACCGGGAGTGGTTCGGGATCGAGCTCGACCGTGTGCGGGTGGTACGCAGTCCGTGTAGCAGCGGGGAGTCCGGCGTCTCCCGCCGGCACCTGCGCTCGGGCCTCGCCGGGTGCCGGGGGTCAGGCCCGGGCAGCCCGCCGGCACCGGTGCCTGACGTCGCGGTTCAGCCGCGGGCGATGGACTGCTCGATCAGGGCCACCGTGGCGCGGGGGTCGTCCACCTCGATGACGAGGCGGTCGAAGCTCTCGGCGTCGGCGAGTTCGATGACGACGGCCTTGTCGGGGTTCTTCACCTGCCAGAAGAGGCGTTCGCCGTCGCGGCGGAAGCGGCCGGCGGTGATCACACCGGGGAAGTGGGTGCCGCCGACGCGGATGCCCTTCGACTCGCGGGCGATGCCGGGGTCGTGGGTGGCGCCGCGCACATGGGCGAGCGGCACCTCCAGCCGGCTCTTGAAGGTCCAGAGCTTGTCGAGGCCTTGGAACTCGGCGGTGAGCAGGCCGTGTTCACGGTCGATGGAGATCAGGGCCATGTCAGTACTCCCGAGGGGTGTCGGAGCGGACGCGCAGGCGCAGGCGGGCGCCCAGGACGGTGGAGGTGAGGTGGGGGGCGGCCTCGCCGTGCGTGGGCCGCAGGGCGTCCTCGAGCGCGGTGATGCCTTCCTCGACCAGCGCGGCGACCTCCGGGTCGTGGGGGGCCTGTTCCACCGCGGCCATGAGGAGCAGGCCGGCGGCAGGACCGCCGTCGTAGGAGGCGATGGCCGCCGTCAGGGCCTGTGCGGGGTCGGTGAGGGCGGCGACGGCGGAGGCGGCCGGGCGGATCTCGTGGTCGAGGTGATGGCGCAGGGCTGTCAGATGGAGGCTCCGCTTCGAGCCGAAGACCTTGTAGAGACTGCCCCGGTGAACGCCGGTGGCCGTGACCAGGTCGTCCACCGAGGTGCCCTCGAAACCGCGAGAGGCGAAGAGGGCGGCCGCGGTGGTCACGGCCTGATCCGTGTCGAAGGCGCGTGGTCTTCCCATGTCCACGACCGTACGGGATTGGAGAACGAACAGTCAAGAACGAGTGTTCTTGAACGGGGGCCGGGGCGGAGCGCCATTGCTCGTGCCGGACAATGTGCGGCGTGAGTGATGTGCGACATGTGCTGGTGCTGCCCGACCGGGATGCCGCGGAAGAGGTGGCCGAGGCGCTTGCGGAGCGGTTCGGTGTCGTCGAGGAACCGCGGCTGGTGCGGGACGCGCTGGCCGGTGAGGACGACGCGGAGGACGCGCAGTGGCTGGTCGTCCTGAGGGACGAGGAGGGGCGGCTGGACCCGGGGGAGCTGGACCGGTTCGCCGGTGAGTGGGAGGGCTGGCGGGAGGAGCCGTAGGCATCCGCAGGGCCCTGCGGGCCGGGTCCGGCACCCCTTTCGGGAGGTCCCTCCGGCCAGGCAGGCTCGGTTCCCTCTCTCCGCCCTCCGGTCAGGCCAGGCTCTGGTGGGTCTTCCCTCCGCGGCCCTCCGGTCAGGCCAGGCTCAGGTGGGTCTTCCCCCTGCGGCCCTCCGGTCAGGCCAGGCTCAGGTGGGTCTTCCCTCTGCGGCCCTCCGGTCAGGCCAGGCTCAGGTAGGTCCTTCACTCTGCGCCCCTCCGGGCGGTGCCGGTCCTCCCGGGCCCGTTGTCAGTGGCGCGTGGGATGCTGGGCGCGATGGCCAGGAAGACTGCGAATGACGACCCTCTCGCCCCGGTGACACTCGCCGTGGGCCAGGAGGACCTGCTGCTCGATCGTGCCGTACAGGAGGTGGTGGCCGCCGCGAAGGCCTCCGACGCCGACACGGACGTACGCGACCTGACCCCCGACCAGGTGCAGCCCGGCACGCTCGCCGAGCTGACCAGCCCGTCGCTCTTCGCGGAGCGCAAGGTCGTGGTCGTGCGCAACGCGCAGGACCTGTCGGCCGACACGGTCAAGGACGTGAAGGCCTACCTCGGGGCGCCCGCCGAGGAGATCACGCTGGTGCTGCTGCACGCGGGCGGGGCCAAGGGCAAGGGCCTGCTCGACGCGGCGCGCAAGGCGGGCGCGCGCGAGGTGGCCTGCCCGAAGATGACGAAGCCGGCGGACCGGCTGGCGTTCGTGCGGGGAGAGTTCAGGACGGCGGGCCGCTCCGCCGCCCCGGAGGCCTGCCAGGCGCTCGTCGACGCGCTCGGCAGCGACCTGCGGGAGCTGGCGTCGGCCGTCTCCCAGCTGTGCGCGGACGTCGAGGGGACGATCGACGAGGCCGTCGTCGGGCGGTACTACACCGGGCGGGCCGAGGCGTCGAGTTTCACGGTCGCCGACCGCGCGGTCGAGGGGCGGACCGCCGAGGCCCTGGAGGCCCTGCGCTGGTCGCTGGCGACGGGGGTCGCGCCGGTGCTCATCACGAGCGCGCTCGCCCAGGGGGTCAGGGCGATCGGCAAGCTGTCGTCCGCGCGGGGCGGCCGGCCCGCCGATCTGGCGCGGGAGCTGGGGATGCCGCCCTGGAAGATCGACCGGGTGCGTCAGCAGATGCGGGGCTGGACCCCGGACGGCGTCTCGCTCGCCCTGCGGGCGGTCGCCGAGGCGGACGCGGGCGTGAAGGGCGGCGGCGACGACCCCGGGTACGCGCTGGAGAAGGCCGTCGTCACGATCGCGCGAGCGGCCCGCTCCCGGGGACGGGGCTGAGAAGGGCTCCGTGCCCCACCCTGGGCGGGGCGGGAGCGAGGGCGGCTCCCGCGGCCCCCGCCCCGGCCGCTCCTCGTGCCGCCCCGGCCCCCCGGAGAGACAATCGAAAGCGTCAGCCGTACGTCGCCAAGGGACGGAAAGGTGGCGAGGGGCATGGCTGAACACCCGCACGCAGCACTGGTCCGCGAGGGGTTCGACGCCTTCAGCCGAGGGGATCTGGACGCCCTGCGGGAACTGATCGCGTCGGACGCCACCCATCATGTGCCCGGCAGTCACCCGCTCTCGGGTGACTTCAAGGGGCAGGACGCGATCATCGACATGTACCGCCGGATCGGCGAGGAGACGGCGGGGTCGATGCGCATGCAGATACTCGGCATCGCCGTCGACGGCCGTGGGCACGCGGTCGGCATGTGCCGGATCACCGCCGAGCGCAAGGGCCGGCACCTGGACGACACCGGATGCATCGTCTTCCGGATCGTCGGGGACAAGGCCACCGACCTCGACGAGTGCGTCGAGGACATCGAGAAGAGCGACGAGTTCTGGTCCTGAACGAGCAGGCGCCTGAGAGAGCAGGCGCCTGAACGAGCAGGTGCCTGAGCAGCCCGAAGGCCGGGCGCCCTCCCATGGGGAACAGGAGGACACCCGGCCTTCGGATCAAGCTGCCAGATCCGCGCCCGCGTGGCGAACGCAGGCCGCGCGCGGATCCGAAGGGGTGCCGGACGGGAGCGGATGAGAGAGGGCCCGCTCGAATTCCCCCGGCGTCACATCAGATGTCAGCCCTTGAGCGCGGCGACCTTCTGAGCCAGCGCCGACTTCTTGTTGGCGGCCTGGTTCTTGTGGATGACGCCCTTCGAGACGGCCTTGTCGAGCTGGCGCGCGGCAGCGCGCTGGTACTCGGTGGCCTTCTCGGCGTCACCCGCGGCAGCAGCCTCACGGGCCTTGCGGATCGCGGTCTTGAGGGAGGACTTGACGGCCTTGTTGCGCAGCCGCGCCTTCTCGTTGGTCTTGATCCGCTTGATCTGGGACTTGATGTTCGCCACGAATGAGCCTTCTCAGGTTCTGGTACGGGCCGCACGGATGCCGCACGATCCCGGACCGGGTGATTTCTTGAGGAGTGCCTCCTGCGAGAGGGCACGAGGCACAGCCACCCACGGTACCAGCGGGCGCATTCGCGGCCCAAACCCGTCCGCGGTCCCCACCCGTGGGACCATGGAGGCTACGTATCGATCCGACCCGAGACCGCAGACACTGCGGACGCCTCAAGAATCAGGACCCTGCGTGCCCGCGATCCCCAGCCACGTGCCCGAGCCGAGCCGTACCGACCCGGCTCTGATCCGCAACTTCTGCATCATCGCGCACATCGACCACGGCAAGTCCACGCTCGCCGACCGGATGCTCCAGCTGACCGGAGTGGTCGAGCAGCGGCAGATGCGCGCCCAGTACCTCGACCGCATGGACATCGAGCGCGAGCGTGGCATCACGATCAAGTCGCAGGCGGTGCGTCTGCCGTGGGCCCCCACCCACGCCAAGGACAACACGCACATCCTCAACATGATCGACACCCCGGGGCACGTCGACTTCACCTACGAGGTCTCGCGGTCGCTCGCCGCCTGCGAGGGGACCGTCCTCCTCGTCGACGCCGCGCAGGGCATCGAGGCCCAGACCCTCGCCAACCTCTACCTGGCGATGGAGAACGACCTCACGATCATCCCCGTCCTGAACAAGATCGACCTGCCGGCCGCGCAGCCGGAGAAGTTCGCCGAGGAGCTGGCGAACCTGGTCGGCTGCGACCCCGACGACGTGCTGAAGGTGTCCGCGAAGACCGGTCTCGGCGTCGAGGCGCTGCTGGACCGGGTGGTCGCCGACGTCCCGGCCCCCGTCGGCGTCAAGGACGCCCCCGCCCGCGCGATGATCTTCGACTCGGTCTACGACTCCTACCGCGGCGTCGTCACGTACGTCCGTGTCATCGACGGCCAGCTCAACAAGCGCGAGCGGATCCGGATGATGTCCACCGGCGCCACGCACGAACTGCTGGAGATCGGCACCAACTCGCCGGAGATGCTGCCGGCCGACGGACTGGGCGTCGGCGAGGTGGGGTACCTCATCACCGGTGTGAAGGACGTCCGCCAGTCCAAGGTCGGCGACACCGTCACCAGTCAGCACAAGGGCGCCGAGAAGGCGCTCGGCGGCTACAAGGACCCCAAGCCCATGGTCTTCTCGGGCCTGTACCCGCTGGACGGGTCCGACTACCCGGAGCTGCGCGAGGCCCTCGACAAGCTGCAGCTCAACGACGCCGCGTTGGTCTACGAGCCGGAGACCTCCGCCGCCCTCGGCTTCGGCTTCCGCGTCGGCTTCCTGGGCCTGCTGCACCTGGACGTGATCCGCGAGCGGCTGGAGCGCGAGTTCGGGCTCGACCTGATCGCGACCGCGCCGAACGTGGTCTACCGCGTCCTCATGGAGGACGGCAGCGAGCACACGGTCACCAATCCGAGCGAGTTCCCCGAGGGCAAGATCTCCGAGGTCTACGAGCCGGTCGTGCGCGCCACCATCCTGGCGCCCAGCGAGTTCATCGGCTCGATCATGGAGCTGTGCCAGACCCGCCGCGGTGTCCTGCTCGGCATGGACTACCTCTCCGAGGACCGGGTCGAGATCCGCTACACCCTGCCCCTCGCCGAGATCGTCTTCGACTTCTTCGACCAGCTGAAGTCCAAGACCCGCGGCTACGCCTCGCTCGACTACGAGCCCACCGGCGAGCAGACCTCCAGCCTGGTCAAGGTCGACATCCTGCTGCACGGCGACAAGGTGGACGCCTTCTCGGCGATCACCCACAAGGACCAGGCGTACGCCTACGGTGTGCGGCTCGTCGCCAAGCTCAAGGAACTCATCCCGCGGCAGGCCTTCGAGGTGCCGGTCCAGGCCGCCATCGGCTCCCGGGTCATCGCCCGCGAGACCATCCGCGCCATCCGCAAGGACGTCCTCGCCAAGTGCTACGGCGGTGACATCTCCCGCAAGCGGAAACTGCTGGAGAAGCAGAAGGAAGGCAAGAAGCGGATGAAGATGGTGGGTTCCGTGGAAGTTCCGCAGGAGGCGTTCATCGCCGTCCTGTCGAGTGATGACAGCGCGGGGTCGGGCAAGGGCAAGAAGTAGTGATGACAGCGCGGGGTCGGGCAAGGGCAAGAAGTAAGGACTGATTACCGCGGGTTACGCCGCAAACCGGGTAGAACTGGGGCCCGTCGTGCGAAAGTGCGGCGGGCCCGCCGTGTACGCGGGGTAGCTGTCTTCGTGAAGTGACCGGCCGCAGCCCCTTACGCCGCGGCCGGTCGGCCTTTACTCTGATCCCTGCTCCATAGTTACTCGTGAGTTAAACAACGGGTGTGACCAGCACCTCGTCATGCCCTCGTATCTCGTGAGTGCCACCCAGCCGCACCTGAGCCAGCCGCACTGTCGCGGGCCCGGAGGACGTCGTGAGCGACACACAGACCTTGATCGAGAACCGTCCGCCCTCCGTGGCGGGCCTCTTCCTGGAGCGCGTGGCGGCCACGCCGGACGCCGAGGCATACCGGTATCCCGTTCCCTCGCCCTCAGGGCAGGGGCCGGACGATTGGAAGTCGCTGAGCTGGGCGCAGGCGGCCGACCGCGTCTACGCCATCGCGGCGGGCCTGATCGAGCTGGGCGTGCAGCCCGAGCAGCGCGTCGCGCTCGCCTCCAGCACCCGGATCGAGTGGATCCTGGCCGACCTCGGCATCATGTGCGCCGGAGCCGCCACGACCACGGTGTATCCGCAGACCAACGCCGACGAGTCGGCGTACATCCTGTCCGACTCCGAGAGCCGGGTGCTCATCGCGGAGAACGCCGAGCAGCTGGCCAAGGCGAAGGAGAAGCGCGCCGAGCTGCCCGAGCTGACCCACGTCGTGGTCGTCGACCCGGCCGGCGCCGAGACCGCCGACTGGATCCTCACCCTCGACGAGCTGGAGAAGCGCGGCGCGGCCCGGCTGGAGAAGGACCCGGAGCTGATCAAGGAGCGGGTCGGCGCGATCACCAAGGACCAGCTCGCCACCCTCATCTACACCTCCGGCACCACCGGCCGCCCCAAGGGTGTGCGCCTGCCGCACGACAACTGGTCGTACATGGCGAAGGCGATCGCCGCGACCGGGCTGGTCGCCGGGGACGACGTCCAGTACCTGTGGCTGCCGCTCGCGCACGTCTTCGGCAAGGTGCTGACCTCCGGCCAGATCGAGGCCGGGCACGTCACGGCCGTGGACGGCCGCGTCGACAAGATCATCGAGAACCTGCCGGTGGTGCAGCCGACCTACATGGCGGCCGTGCCCCGCATCTTCGAGAAGGTCTACAACGGCGTGGCCGCCAAGGCCCGGGCGGGCGGCGGCGCCAAGTACAAGATCTTCCAGTGGGCCGCCGAGGTCGCCCGCGAGTACGCCAAGGTCTCCCAGGACAACTACCGGCGGACCGGCACCGCGTCCGTGCCGTTCGGGCTGGGCGCGAAGCACAAGGTCGCCGACACGCTGGTGTACGCCAAGATCCGCGAGGCCTTCGGCGGCAACCTGCGCGCCTGCGTCTCGGGCTCGGCCGCCCTCGCGCCGGAGATCGGCTACTTCTTCGCCGGCGCCGGCATCCACATCCTGGAGGGCTACGGCCTGACCGAGTCCTCGGCGGCGTCCTTCGTCAACCCGGGCGAGGCCTACCGCACCGGTACGGTCGGCAAGCCGCTGCCCGGCACGGAGGTGCGCATCGCCGACGACGGGGAGATCCTGCTGCGCGGCCCCGGGATCATGGAGGGCTACCACAAGCTGCCCGAGAAGACCGCGGAGGTGCTGGAGTCGGACGGATGGTTCCACACCGGCGACATCGGGGAGCTCTCGGCCGACGGCTACCTGCGGATCACCGACCGCAAGAAGGACCTCATCAAGACGTCCGGCGGCAAGTACATCGCGCCGGCCGAGGTCGAGGGCCAGTTCAAGGCGGTCTGCCCGTACGTGTCGAACATCCTGGTGCACGGGGCCGACCGGAACTTCTGCACCGCGCTCATCGCGCTCGACGAGGTCTCGATCACGGACTGGGCCAAGGACAACGGCCTGGAGGGCACGTCGTACGCGGAGATCGTGGCGGCGCCGCAGACCGTCGAGATGGTCGACGGGTACGTGAAGCGGCTCAACCAGGGCCTGCAGCGCTGGCAGACCATCAAGAAGTTCCGGCTGCTGCCGCGCGACCTCGATGTCGAGCACGGCGAGATCACGCCGAGTCTGAAGCTGAAGCGGCCGGTGGTGGAGCGGGAGTACAAGCACCTGATCGACGAGATGTACGCCGGCTCGCGCGAGGCGTAGGCGCGGGCGCGGGGGGTGGCCGGGGACTGTGCGAAGGGTGCGGACCCGTCGCGGCGTGCCGCGCGGCTCCCAGCCGCCCCTGAGGAACCGCCGCCCCGGGGCGGTTCCACGGCCCGACCGGAGACGGAGACCGGATGCACGAATCCGACCGCCTTCGTACCGGTTTTCGACCACATCGGTAGCACCCTTCACCCTCATGGTGGTCCACTTCGGTAACTCCCCGTTTATGGGCGCGTCCGGTCTGTCACTCTGTCGGCATCGACTGTGGCGTATTCGTACGAACTGCCCGGGGAGCCGTCCATGGGGGCCATTCCGACGCAACGGGAGACCACCGCCCGTGCCTCAGGGGTGCCTGCACACACGAGGAAGACGCCTGGGCCCGTCCAGGAGGGGCCCGTTCCCGTGGAACCCGCACCCCCCGCCGGGGGCCTCGCACCGGCCGCCGAGGGGATCGCTCCGCCCGCCGCGCCGGTGCGCGCGGCGGCGCCCGTACCCGACACCGAGGCGCCCGCGCAGCAGTGCGCGCGGGCGCAGGCGACCCTGACCGGCAGTTCCGCCGCTCCGGGCGCCGCCCGCGCCCTGCTGCGCTCGGCGCTCGCCGAGTGGACCGCGCTCGGTCTGCCCGCCGCCGGGCACCTCACCGACCGCCTCGGCGCCGACGCCCTGCTCGTCGTCAGCGAACTCGTCACCAACGCCGTCGTGCACGCCGGCACCGACGTCGAGATGGAGTGCCGGCTGGAGGGCGAGGACGAGGAGAGGGCCGCCCTCGTCGTCGAGGTGTCCGACCACCACCCCTCCCGCGCCCCGCGCGGCGGACCGCCGGACCCGCCGTCCGGCACCCCCGAGTACGGACGCGGCCTGCGGCTCGTCGGCGCGCTCTGCGAAGCCTGGGGCATCACGTACCGGACCGGGCGGAAGACCGTCTGGGCGCGGTTGCCGGCGGCCCAATGCGAGGCGGACGGGCAGATCGAGGCCTACGCCGGCGAGCAGGCGCTGGCGAACGGCCTGCGGGTCGCACAGATCCTGGCGCCCGGGCCGCGCGGCCCGGGCGCCGACTCCACCGGCGACGCCCCGCCCGGGTGGCGGCGCGACTGGTCCGACCCGCCGGATCCCCGCGGCCCCGGGCACTGGCGGGAGTGGACCGACGTACGGGACTGGCGGGACCGCCACGAGGACCGGGACGTCCCCGACGGCCACTGGCTCGGCCGCGGCGCGCTCTCCTTCCTCGCCGAGGCCTCCGACCTGCTCGCCGGGCAGCTCGACGAGGACCTCGTCGCCGCCCTCACCGGGCAGCTGATCGTGCCCCGCCTCGCCGACTGGTGCGCGGTCTGGCTGCAGGACGAGTCCGGCGGCGGGGGCTGGAGCGGCGCGGCCGGCACGGACGGGGCCCGCCTGGCCCGGGTCTGGCACGGCAGCGAGAACCGCATCGAGGAGCTGCGCCGGGCCCTGGAGAAGGACCCGCCGCCCCCGTCCGACCCGCTGCGGTCCGGGCCCGTCGACTACCCCTGGCCCGGCGCGGCGCTCGGTGACGCGCCCGGGGAGTCCGGCTCGGCCCTCGCCTACCGGCTCACGGCCGGGGGACGCCCGCTGGGCACCCTCGTCCTCGGCCGGTCCGGCACCGCTCGCTTCCCCGACGAGATCACCGGCCTGGTCGAGGACCTCAGCCGCCGGGTCGCCCTCGCCATCGGCGCCGCCCGACAGTACGCCCGCCAGGCCACCATCAGCGCGGTGCTCCAGCGCGGCCTGCTGCCCGGAGCCGTGGCCGAGATCCCCGGGATGCGCAGCGCCCTCGTCTACGAGCCGTACGACAAGGGCGGGCCCAGCGGCGACTTCTACGACCTGTTCCCGGCCGGTGACGGCCGCTGGTGCTTCGCCGTCGGCGACGTCCAGGGCAAGGGCCCCGAAGCGGCCGTCGTCATCGGCCTGGCCCGGCCCTGGCTGCGGCTGCTGGCCCGCGAGGGCTACCGGGTCGCCGACGTCCTGGACCGCCTCAACCAGCTGCTGCTCGACGACGCCACGGAAGCCGCGGACGCGGCGGCCCGGGCGCTGCTCGCGGCGGGCGCCCGGCCGACCCCGCCCGGCGACGGCCCGCAGACGCGCTTCCTGTCCCTCCTCTACGGCGAGCTGGTCCCCTTCGACGGCGGTGTCCGCTGCACCGTCGCCTCCGCCGGGCACCCGCTGCCCCTGGTGCTCGAAGCGGGCGGCGAGGTCCACACCGCCGCGCAGCCGCAGACCCTCCTGGGCGTCTTCGAGGACGCCGCGTACACCAGCGAGAGCTTCGAGCTGCGGTCCGGCGACACCCTGCTGTGCGTCACCGACGGCGTCACCGAGCGCCGCTCCGGCTCACGCCAGTTCGACGACGGCGACGGCCTCGCGGCGGCCCTGGCCGGGTGCGCCGGGCTCGGCGCCGAGCTGATAGCCGAGCGGATCAAGCGGCTGGTGCACGAGTTCTCGGCGCGTCCGCCGGCGGACGATCTGGCGCTGCTGGTCCTCCAGGCCGAGTGACCGCGCCGGTGCTGGACAATGGAGGGCATGCCTTCCGCACTTCCCGACGGTGAGCCCGTCCCCGACGACGGAGCGCTGCCCGCGTCCGCGCTCGCCGGGGCCGCCGACCGTCCGCTCGGCTTCTACCTGCACGTTCCGTACTGCGCGACCCGCTGCGGCTACTGCGACTTCAACACCTACACGGCGACCGAGCTGCGGGGGAGCGGCGGGGTGCTCGCCTCGCGGGACCACTACGCCTCGACGCTGGTGGACGAGATCCGGCTGGCGCGCAAGGTGCTCGGCGACGACCCGCGGCCCGTGCGCACGGTGTTCGTCGGCGGGGGCACGCCGACCCTGCTGGACGCCGGGGACCTGGTGCGGATGCTCGCGGCCGTCCGCGACGAGTTCGGGCTCGCGGGGGACGCCGAGGTCACCACCGAGGCGAACCCGGAGTCGGTCGGCCCGGTGTACCTGGAGGCGCTGCGCGAGGGCGGCTTCAACCGGATCTCCTTCGGGATGCAGAGCGCCCGGCGGCACGTGCTGAAGGTGCTCGACCGCACGCACACGCCCGGGCGTCCCGAGGCCTGTGTGGCCGAGGCCCGGGCGGCCGGGTTCGAGCACGTCAACCTCGACCTGATCTACGGCACGCCGGGGGAGTCCGACGACGACTGGCGGGCGTCGCTGGATGCGGCGCTGGGGGCCGGGCCGGACCACGTCAGCGCATACGCCCTGATCGTCGAGGAGGGCACGCAGCTGGCGCGCCGCATCCGCCGGGGCGAGGTGCCGATGACCGACGACGACGTGCACGCCGACCGCTACCTGATCGCGGACGAGGTGCTGTCGGGCGCGGGCTTCGACTGGTACGAGGTGTCCAACTGGGCGACCTCGCGGGCAGGGCGGTGCCTGCACAACGAGCTGTACTGGCGGGGGGCCGACTGGTGGGGGGCCGGGCCCGGCGCGCACAGCCACGTGGGCGGGGTGCGCTGGTGGAACGTGAAGCACCCGGGCGCGTACGCGGCGGCGCTCGCCGCCGGGCGCTCGCCCGGGGCCGGGCGTGAGCTGCTCGGCGAGGAGGACCGCCGGGTCGAGCGGATCCTGCTGGAGCTCCGGCTGCGGGACGGCGTGCCGTTGTCGCTGCTGCGGCAGCAGGGGCTCGCGGCGTCCCGGCGGGCGCTGTCGGACGGGCTGCTCCAGAAGCGGCCCTACGAGGAGGGCCGGGCCGTGCTCACCCTGCGCGGG
Source organism: Streptomyces sp. NPDC058741 (assembly GCF_042746715.1). Lineage (NCBI taxonomy): Bacteria > Bacillati > Actinomycetota > Actinomycetes > Kitasatosporales > Streptomycetaceae > Streptomyces > Streptomyces sp. NPDC058741. The sequence goes on from NZ_JBHYQH010000001.1 coordinate 18,362, forward strand.
CGGTTGCTCGCGGACGGTGTCGTGCGCGATCTGGTCGACTGAGATGCGCGGCGTGGTTGCCGGGGCCGGGGTGTCGCGGAGCCCGGCGGAGCGGGGTGCCGCTGCGCCCACTCGTGCCGCACCTGGC
>NZ_JBHYQH010000001.1:18588-177843 GCF_042746715.1 Streptomyces sp. NPDC058741
GGCAGCTGCGCCCGGGGGCGGGTGGTTCACGCCGGGCGGCGTGGTTGCCGGGGCCGGGGTGTCGCGGAGCCCGGCGGAGCGGGGTGCCGCTGCGCCCACTCGTGCCGCACCTGGCGGCAGCTGCGCCCGGGGGCGGGTGGTTCACGCCGGGCGGCGTGGTTGCCGGGGCCGGGGTGTCGCGGAGCCCGGCGGAGCGGGGTGCCGCTGCGCTCACCCGTGCCGCACCTGGCGGCACGATCGCCCGCAGCTGCGTCCGGGGGACGCCTGGGGCTCACGCCGTCACGAAGTCGATCAGTTCCTCCACGCGCCCCAGCAGCTCCGGCTCCAGGTCCTTGTAGGACCGCACCCCGGAGAGGATCCGCTGCCAGGCGGCGCCCGTGTTATCCGGCCAGCCCAGGGCCCTGCACACGCCCGTCTTCCAGTCCTGGCCGCGGGGGACCCGGGGCCAGGACTCGATGCCCACGGAGGCCGGTTTCACCGCTTCCCAGATGTCGATGTAGGGGTGCCCGACCACCAGGGCGTGGTCGCTGGTCACCGACTGGGCGATCCGCCACTCCTTGCTGCCGGGGACCAGGTGGTCGACCAGGACCCCGAGGCGGGCGTCGGGGCCGGGGGCGAAGGAGCCGACGATCGAGGGCAGGTCGTCGACGCCCTCCAGGTACTCCACGACCACGCCCTCGATGCGCAGGTCGTCGCCCCACACCTTCTCGACCAGCTCGGCATCGTGCCGGCCCTCGACGTAGATCCGGCCGGCGCGGGCGACGCGGGCGCGTGCGCCGGGGACGGCCACCGAGCCGGAGGCGGTGCGGGTGGGGCGTGCCGGGCCGCCGGACGAGGGACGGACCAGCGTCACGGCCCTGCCCTCCAGCAGGAAACCGCGCGGCTCCATCGGGAACACCCGGTGCTTGCCGAAGCGGTCCTCCAGCGTGACCGTGCCCGCCTCGCAGCGGATCACCGCGCCGCAGAAGCCCGTCCCGGACTCCTCGACCACCAGGCCCGGATCCGCAGGGACCTCGGGGACCGGCGTCGGCTTCTTCCACGGCGGGGTCAGGTCCGGAGAGTACTGGCGCATTCGGATGACGATAGGAGAAGCGGCGGGGCGATCACGGAGACACGCCGAAACGGGCCGCCAGCGCGTCCCGCTGGGCCCGGACGAACGCCGCGTCCACCACCGCTCCGTGACCGGGCACGTACACCGCGTCCTCGCCGCCCAGGGCGAGCAGCCGGTCCAGCGCGTCCGGCCACCGCGACGGCACGGCGTCCGGGCCCGCCTGCGGCTCGCCGGACTCCTCGACCAGATCGCCGCAGAACACCACCTCGGGATCGCCCGGCACCAGCACCGCCAGGTCGTACGGGGTGTGGCCCGGGCCCACGTTCGCCAGCAGCACCCGGCATCCCGCGCCCAGGTCGAGGGTCCACTCGCCGGAGACCGGATGGCGGGGCGCGGCCAGCCGCTCGGCCGCCTCCCGCGCCACGTCCGCCGCCAGGCCGTGGCGTACCGCGTCCGCGCGCAGCTCCTCGCGGTCGCGGGGTCCCGTCAGCGCCGCGGCCGCGCCCACCGCCGCGAACACCTCCGCCTCCGGGAAGGCCGCAGCCCCGAAGACATGATCGAAGTGGGGGTGCGTCAGAGCGAGATGTGTCACACGGCGGCCGGTGAGCGACCGGGCCTGCTCCCGCAGCCGCGCCCCCTCGGCCGGGCTGGATCCCGCGTCGATCAGCAGGACCGCGTCCGCACCGGAGACCAGCCCCGCCGTGCAGTCCCACACCGGCAGCCTGCACCGCCCGACCCCGGCGGCCACGCGCTCCCACCCGAGCTCTTCCCAAGTCACCGTCATACCGCGACGCTAGCGGTGACCCCCGCCGCGGGCGCGGCGCCGCACGACCAGCCTTGCCGACGGTGTACCCCACCGCCGTACACTGGGCCGGGGAACGCTGGCACTCGCCTGCGCAGAGTGCCAGGCCGCCAACGGCGGGCAACGGGCGGACGACTTCTGGAGGTGTGCGCGATGCTCAGTGAACGCAGACTGCAAGTGCTACGCGCCATCGTCCAGGACTACGTCGGCACCGAGGAGCCGGTCGGTTCCAAGGCCCTCACCGAGCGGCACAACCTCGGCGTCTCCCCGGCGACCGTCCGCAACGACATGTCGGCCCTCGAGGACGAGGGGTACATCGCCCAGCCGCACACCAGCGCCGGGCGCATCCCCACCGACAAGGGCTACCGCCTGTTCGTGGACAAGCTCGCCGGCGTCAAGCCCATGACCGCGCCCGAGCGGCGCGCCATCCAGAACTTCCTGGAGGGCGCCGTCGACCTCGACGACGTCGTGGCGCGCACGGTGCGGCTGCTGGCGCAGCTCACCCGCCAGGTCGCCGTCGTGCAGTACCCGTCGCTGACCCGGTCCACCGTGCGGCACGTGGAGCTGCTCTCCCTGGCGCCCGCGCGCGTGATGCTCGTGCTGATCACGGACACCGGGCGCGTCGAGCAGCGGGTGGTCGACTGCCCGGCCCCCTTCGGCGAGGCCTCGCTCGCGGATCTGCGCGCGCGCCTCAACAGCCGTGTGGCGAACCGCCGTTTCGCGGATGTGCCGAGTCTGGTGGAAGATCTCCCGGAGGCGTTCGAGCACGAGGACCGGGGTACGGTCTCCACGGTGCTCTCCACACTCCTGGAGACGCTCGTCGAGGAGAACGAGGAGCGGCTGATGATCGGCGGCACCGCCAACCTGACGCGCTTCGGTCATGACTTCCCCCTCACGATCCGGCCGGTGCTGGAGGCGCTCGAGGAGCAGGTCGTGCTCCTCAAGCTGCTCGGTGAGGCGAAGGATCCGGGCGTGACCGTCCGTATCGGTCACGAGAACGCCCACGAAGGACTCAACTCCACGTCCGTCGTGTCGGTCGGCTACGGTTCGGGCGGCGAGGCAGTAGCCAAGCTCGGCGTGGTCGGACCGACCCGCATGGACTACCCGGGAACGATGGGAGCGGTACGCGCAGTGGCACGGTACGTCGGACAGATCCTGGCGGAGTCGTAGTGGCCACGGACTACTACGCCGTACTCGGCGTGCGCCGCGACGCGTCGCAGGAAGAGATCAAGAAGGCCTTCCGGCGGCTCGCCCGCGAGCTGCACCCGGACGTCAATCCGGATCCGAAGACCCAGGAGCGGTTCAAGGAGATCAACGCCGCCTACGAGGTGCTGTCGGACCCGCAGAAGAAGCAGGTCTACGACCTCGGCGGCGACCCCCTCTCGCAGGCAGGAGGCGGCGCGGGCGGCTTCGGGGCCGGTGGCTTCGGCAACTTCTCGGACATCATGGACGCCTTCTTCGGCACGGCGTCGCAGCGCGGACCGCGCTCACGCACCCGCCGCGGCCAGGACGCCATGATCCGCATCGAGGTGGAGCTCGACGAGGCTGCCTTCGGCACCACGAAGGACATCCAGGTCGACACGGCCGTCGTCTGCAACACCTGCAACGGCGAGGGCGCCGCGCCGGGCACCTCCGCGCAGACGTGCGACATGTGCCGCGGCCGCGGTGAGGTGTCGCAGGTGACCCGGTCCTTCCTGGGCCAGGTCATGACGTCCCGCCCGTGCCCGCAGTGCCAGGGCTTCGGCACGGTCGTGCCGACGCCCTGCCCGGAGTGCGCCGGTGACGGCCGCGTGCGGTCCCGCCGTACGCTCACGGTCAAGATCCCGGCCGGTGTCGACAACGGCACGCGCATCCAGCTCGCCGGCGAGGGCGAGGTCGGCCCCGGCGGCGGTCCGGCCGGCGACCTCTACGTCGAGATCCACGAGCTGCCGCACGCCACCTTCCAGCGGCGGGGCGACGACCTGCACTGCACGGTGACGATCCCCATGACGGCGGCGGCCCTGGGCACGAAGGTGCCGCTGGAGACGCTCGACGGCATGGAGGAGGTCGACATCCGCCCGGGCACCCAGTCCGGCCAGTCGATCCCGCTGCACGGCCGGGGCGTCACGCACCTGCGCGGCGGCGGACGCGGCGACCTCATCGTCCACGTCGAGGTGCAGACCCCGACCAAGCTCGACCCCGAGCAGGAGCGGCTGCTGCGCGAGCTGTCGAAACTGCGCGGCGAGGAGCGCCCCACGGGGCAGTTCCAGCCGGGGCAGCAGGGGTTGTTCTCGCGGTTGAAGGATGCGTTCAACGGGCGCTGACGGGGGCGGTCCGGTCTCTGCCGGGGGTCCGGGGGTCGTCTCTCGGGCGGGCGCGGTCAGCCGGGGCAGCAGGGGTTGTTCTCGCGGTTGAAGGATGCGTTCAACGGGCGCTGACGGGGGCCGTCCGGAGGCGCTTCGAGGCGCCCCGGGCGTGCCGTCCGGCCAAGAGGAAGGGCATGTTCCTCTGGTCTATGCCGCCGGAAGGCCGGATTCGGACTCGTGCGGAGGACGTGACACCATGCCGTCATGTCCTCCGCACTGACCGATCTGTTCCCCCTGCCGATCGTGCAGGCGCCCATGGCGGGCGGCGTCTCGGTGCCGCAGCTCGCGGCGGCCGTGTGCGAGGCGGGCGGGCTCGGGTTCCTCGCCGCCGGTTACAAGACCGCCGACGGGATGTACCAGGAGATCAAGCAGATCCGGAGCCTCACCACCAGGCCCTTCGGCGTCAACGTCTTCCTGCCCCAGCCGGAGTACGCCGACCCCGCTGCCGTCGACGTCTACGCCCACCAGCTGGCCGGCGAGGCCACCTGGTACGAGACCGAGCTCGGTGATCCGGAGAGCGGCCGCGACGACGGCTTCGAGGCGAAGCTCGTGGTGCTGCGCGACAACCCCGTTCCGGTGGTCTCCTTCCACTTCGGCGTGCCGAGCCGTGAGGTGGTCGACGCGCTGCACCGCGTCGGCACCTTCGTCCTGGCCGCCGCGACCACCCCCGACGAGGCCCGGGCCGTCGAGCGGGCCGGGGCGGACGCGGTCATCGCGCAGGGCGTCGAGGCGGGCGGCCATCAGGGCACGCACCGGGACGTCCCCGAGACGGACGGTTCCGGCCTCGGGCTGCTGTCGCTGGTCGCCCAGGTGCGCGAGGCCGTCGGCATCCCGATCGTCGCCACGGGCGGCATCATGCGCGGCGGCCAGATCGCCGCGGTGCTCGCCGCGGGCGCGAGCGCGGCCCAGCTGGGCACCGCGTTCCTCGCCACGCACGAGTCGGGCGCGCACGCCCTGCACAAGCAGGCGCTGACCAACCCCCTGTTCGTCCGGACGGAACTGACCCGGGCGTTCTCGGGCCGGCCCGCGCGCGGCCTCGTCAACCGCTTCCTGCGCGAGCACGGTCCCTACGCGCCCTCCGCGTATCCCGAGCTCCACCACCTCACCGCTCCGCTGCGCAAGGCCGCCGCCAAGGCGGGTGACGCGCAGGGCATGGCGCTGTGGGCCGGGCAGGGCCACCGGATGGCGCGGGAGCTGCCGGCCGGACAGCTGGTGGAGGTCCTCGCGGGCGAACTGGCGACGGCCCGGGCGATGCTGGCCGGTGGGGGTGCGCGGTGACCGCGCCGGTGTTCGTCGTCGGGCACTTCGACGCGGGCGGCGCCGGACGGTACGTCCTCGACGGGCCGGAAGGGCGGCACGCCGTCTCCGTGAAGCGGCTCAAGCCCGGTGAGGACGTCGTGCTCACGGACGGCGCCGGTCGCTGGGCGGACTGCGTGGTGCTCGGCACCGAGGGCAAGGACCGGCTGATCGTCCAGCTGGACTCGGTCGCCGAGGAACCGCCGGAGCGGCCGCGGGTGACCGTCGTGCAGGCGCTGCCCAAGGGCGACCGCGGGGAGCTGGCCGTCGAGACCATGACCGAGGTCGGCGTCGACGCGGTCGTGCCGTGGGCGGCGGCCCGTTGCATCACGCAGTGGAAGGGCGACCGCGGGGCGAAGGCGCTCGCCAAGTGGCGGGCCACCGCCCGGGAGGCCGGCAAGCAGTCGCGCCGGGTGCGCTTCCCGGAGGTCGCCGACCTGGCCACGACCAAGCAGGTCGCCGCGCTGCTGCGGGACGCCGACTTCGCCGCCGTGCTCCACGAGAGCGGCGAACTCCCCCTGGCGACGGCCGCGTTGCCGTCCGCCGGCGAGATCGTCCTGGTCGTGGGGCCCGAAGGGGGAGTGGCGCCGCAGGAACTGGCGCTCTTCGAGGAAGCGGGGGCCGAGGCGTACCGCCTCGGGCGCAGTGTGCTGCGCACATCGACCGCCGGGACCGCTGCCGCGGCCGTGCTCCTGGCCCGCACCGGCCGCTGGTCCTGACCCCGCTGGAGGCACCGTGGAACTCGCCCAAGTCCGTCTGCTCGTGTCCGACTTCTCCGCCTGCTACCGGTTCTACGGCGAGGTCCTCGGCCTCAAGCCGCAGTCGGGGGCGGCGGACGGGCCGTACGAGAAGTTCAGCCCCGCCGTCGGCTCCGCCGGGATCGCCCTGCAGGACCGGTCGGTGATGGCCGGGGTGCTCGGCGAACTGGGGGACGCGGCGGCCGGGCACCGCTCCCTGGTCGTGCTGCGGGTGGACGGACTGGACGCGTACTGCGAGGAGATCACCCTGCGCGGCGCCTCGGTCCTGCACGGCCCGGCCCCGATGACGGACCGCATGCGCGTCGCCCATCTCAAGGACCCCGAGGGCAACGTGGTGGAACTCCAGGAGTGGCTGCTGTTGCGCGCCTGACGCCTTTGCGCCCTACCGCGCGGCCCCCGTCGGTGGCAGGCTGCCCTCCATGGGGGTTCTGAGGAGGGTCCGGACCGGGCCGCGCGGCCGGCGGGTGGCGGTCGCCGCGGTGTTCGCGGTCGTCGCCGTCGCGGGTGCCGCCGCCTGCGAGCCGGGCGACGGCATCAGCTCCGTGGCCGTCGCCTACACCACCGACAAGGTCGTCACCAAGGAGCTCGACCGCCAGAAGGCCGGTGTGCGCTGGCTCAGCTGCACCGCCTCCTACGGCAGCGGCGGCAAGGCCACCAAGCCGTCGCCCTCGGCGAGCGAGCGGACCGTCGCGACCGTCGACTGCAAGGGGCAGACCGACGACGGCGAGGACATCACCGTCGACGGCAAGGTGACCCACGCCGTGGACGGCGCCTGTGTGCGCGGGAACATCACCGCCAAGGTGGACGGCAAGGTCTGGTTCCAGGTCGACGGACTCGGCGACTGCGACGCCACCCCGTCACCGGTGGGCGGCGGGAAAGGCGACGGGCGGCCCGGACCCGCCGTGACCGTGACCGTCACCCAGACCATCTGGTGCGACCGGTACCCGGACTGCCGCCCTGTCGAGGGCAAGTGATCCGAACCCCGCCCGCGCGGCGCCCTCCCTGCATAGGGTGATCAGGTGACTTCGCCTGCTTACCTCCGGTTCCCTCATGTGCGCGGCGACCTGGTCGCCTTCACCGCCGAGGACGACGTGTGGCTCGCGCCGCTGGACGGCGGCCGGGCCTGGCGGGTCAGCGCCGACAACGTGCCGGTGACCCAGCCCCGCATCTCGCCCGACGCCACCACCGTCGCCTGGACCTCCACCCGCGACGGCGCCTCCGAGGTCTACGTCGCGCCGGTCGACGGCGGACCCGCCAAGCGCCTGACCCACTGGGGCAGTTCGAAGACCCAGGTGCGCGGCTGGACCCCGGACGGAGAGGTCCTGGCCATCAGCACCCAGGGCCAGGCGAGCCTGCGCCGCACCTGGGCGCGTGCCGTGCCCCTGGACGGCGGCCCCGCCGCGACCCTGCCGTACGGGCCCGTCGGCGACGTCGCGTTCGGGCCGCACACCGTGCTGCTGTCCGCGCCGATGGGGCGTGAGGCCGCCTGGTGGAAGCGGTACCGGGGCGGCACGGCCGGGAAGTTGTGGATCGACCCCGGGGACGACGGGGAGTTCGTGCGGCTCCACGAGGACCTCGACGGCAACATCGAGTACCCGCTGTGGGTCGGCGACCGGATCGCGTTCCTCTCCGACCACGAGGGCACCGGCGCGCTCTACTCCTCCCTCGCCGACGGCTCCGACCTCCGCCGGCACACCCCCCTCGGCGGTTTCTACGCCCGGCACGCCGCGACCGACGGCAGCCGTGTCGTCTACGCCGCCGCCGGCGAGCTGTGGACGCTGGACGACCTGGACGGGGCCGAACCGCGCCGCCTCGACGTGCGCCTGGGCGGCCAGCGCGTCGACCTCCAGCCGTTCCCGGTGAACGCCTCGCGCTGGTTCGGGTCGGCCTCCCCCGACCACACCGCGCGGGGCAGCGCCGTCTGCGTCCGGGGCTCCGTCCACTGGGTCACCCACCGCTCGGGACCGGCCCGCGCGCTGGCCGCGACCCCCGGCGTCCGGGCCCGGCTGCCGCGCACGTTCCGCGCCGACGGCGAGGAGTGGGCGGTGTGGGTGACGGACGCCGAGGGAGACGACGCCCTGGAGTTCGCGCCCGCCACCGGCCTCGCCCCGGGGGCGACCCCGCGCCGGCTCGCCGCCGGGCGGCTCGGCCGGGTGCTGGACCTCGCGATGGCCCCCGACGGCAGCCGGGCCGCCGTCGCCTCGCACGACGGGCGCCTGCTGCTCGTGGAGCGCGAGACCGGCGAGGTCCGCGAGGTGGACCGCAGCGAGGACGGCGACGTCTCGGGCCTGGTCTTCTCGCCCGACTCGGCCTGGCTGGCCTGGTCCCACCCCGGCCCCCGCCCCCTGTCCCAGCTGAAACTCGCCAACACCACCGACCTGTCGGTCACCGAGGCGACCCCGCTGCGCTTCCAGGACTACGCGCCCGCCTTCACCGCGGACGGCAAGCACCTCGCGTTCCTGTCGACCCGCTCCTTCGACCCCGTCTACGACGAGCACGTCTTCGACCTGGCCTTCGTCGAGGGAGCCCGGCCACACCTGATCACCCTCGCGGCGACCACCCCGTCCCCGTTCGGCCCGCAGCGGCACGGCCGCTCCTTCGAGACGCCCGACCGCGAGGAGACCCCCGACAGCGAGGGCACCCCCACCACCCGCATCGACCTCGAAGGCCTCGCCGACCGCATCGTGCCCTTCCCGGTGGAGGCCGCCCGCTACTCCCACCTGCGCGCCGCCAAGGACGGGGTGCTGTGGCTGCGCCACCCGGTCGCCGGCGTGCTCGGCGCGTCCCGGGCCACCCCGGACGACCCCGAGCCCAAGACCGAGCTGGAGCGCTACGACCTCGCCCAGCAGCGCCTCGAGCATCTCGCCGTGGACGCCGACCACTTCGCCGTCAGCGGCGACGGCAGGCGGGTGCTGCTGTGGACGGACGGACGGCTGAAGGTCGTCCCCAGCGACCGGCGCGCCTCCGGCGACGACGACAGCGACTCCAACATCACCGTCGACCTGGGCCGTGTCCGCCAGTTCGTCGACCCGGCCGCCGAGTGGCGGCAGATGTTCGACGAGGCCGGCCGCATCATGCGCGACCACTTCTGGCGGCCGGACATGGGCGGCGTCGACTGGACCGGCGTCCTCGACCGCTACCGCCCGGTCGTGGAGCGCTGCGCCACCCACGACGACCTCGTCGACCTGCTGTGGGAGGTCCAGGGCGAACTCGGAACCTCGCACGCCTACGTCACCCCGCGCGGCGGCCACGGCGGCGGCGCCCGCCAGGGGCTGCTCGGCGCCGACCTCTCCCGCCACGAGGACGGCACCTGGCGGGTCGACCGCATCCTGCCCTCCGAGACCTCCGACCCCGACGCGCGCAGCCCGCTGGCCGCCCCCGGCGTCGCCGTACGCCCCGGGGACGCCGTCCTCGCGGTCGCGGGACAGCCGGTCGACCCGGTCACCGGCCCCGGCCCGCTCCTGGTCGGCACGGCGGGCAAGCCGGTGGAGCTGACCGTCTCCCCGTCCGGCGGCGGCGACCCCCGGCACGCCGTCGTCGTCCCCCTCGCCGACGAGGAGCCCCTGCGCTACCACGCCTGGGTCGCCGACCGCCGCGCCTACGTCCACGAGAAGTCCGGCGGCCGCCTCGGCTATCTGCACGTCCCCGACATGCAGGCGCCCGGCTGGGCCCAGATCCACCGCGACCTGCGCGTCGAGGTCGCCCGTGAGGGCCTGGTCGTCGACGTCCGCGAGAACCGCGGCGGCCACACCTCCCAGCTCGTCGTGGAGAAACTGGCCCGGCGCGTCGTCGGCTGGGACCTGCCCCGGGGCATGCGCGCCGAGAGCTACCCGCGTGACGCGCCGCGCGGCCCGGTCGTCGCCGTGGCCAACGAGTTCTCCGGCTCCGACGGCGACATCGTCAACGCCGCGATCAAGGCCCTCGGTATCGGCCCGGTGGTCGGCACCCGCACCTGGGGCGGCGTCATCGGCATCGACAGCCGCTACCGCCTGGTCGACGGCACCCTGGTCACCCAGCCGAAGTACGCCTTCTGGCTGGAGGGTTACGGCTGGGGCGTGGAGAACCACGGGGTGGATCCGGACGTGGAGGTCGTGCAGCGCCCCCAGGACCACGCGGCGGGCAGGGACCCCCAGCTGGACGAGGCGATCCGGCTGGCGCTGGAGAGTCTCGAGACGGCACCGGCGAAAACGCCTCCGGGCCTGCCCACGTGAGGGGCGCGGGGCTGAGTCCGTGTGCGGCTCCGCCGCGTGGGCGCGACCAGCCCCGCCGCACCCGCGCCCGACGGCGATACGATGCGCGGCAAGACCGATCTCGGCTCACCCCGGAGGGACCATGGCAGGGGAACCCCAGGACGACTGCCTCTTCTGCAAGATCGTCGCGGGCACCATCCCGGCGACCGTCGTGCGGGAGACGGAGACGACCGTCGCGTTCCGCGACATCAACCCCCAGGCCCCCACCCATGTGCTGGTCATCCCCAAGGCGCACTACCGCGACGCCGCCGCCCTCGCCGCCGCCGACCCGGCGCTCACCGCCGACGTGCTGCGCGAGGCCCAGGCCGCCGCGGACGAGGACAAGCTGGACAGCTTCCGCCTCGTCTTCAACACCGGCGCCGGCGCCGGCCAGACGGTCTGGCACGTGCACGCCCACGTCCTCGGCGGCCGCGGCCTCGAATGGCCTCCCGGGTAGGCGCCGTGTCCGTACGCGAACTCGTCGTCCTCGGGACCGCCAGCCAGGTCCCGACCCGGCACCGCAACCACAACGGCTACCTGCTCCGCTGGGACGGCGAGGGCATCCTGTTCGACCCCGGCGAGGGCACGCAGCGCCAGATGCTGCGCGCCGGTGTCGCCGCGCACGACCTGAACCGGATCTGCGTCACGCACTTCCACGGCGACCACTCGCTCGGTCTCGCCGGGGTCATCCAGCGGATCAACCTCGACCAGGTGCCCCACGAGGTCACCGCCCACTACCCGCGCTCCGGGCAGCGCTTCTTCGACCGGCTCCGGTACGCCACCGCCTATCGGGAGACCGTCGACCTCGTCCAGGCTCCGGTGGCCGCCGACGGCACCCTGGCCCGCACGGACGGCTACACGCTCCAGGCCCGCAAGCTGTCCCACCCCGTGGAGTCCTACGGCTACCGGCTCGTCGAGCCCGACGGCCGGCGCATGCTGCCCGAGCGGCTCGCCGCGCACGGCATCACGGGACCGGACGTCGGCAGGATCCAGCGGGAGGGCTCACTCGGCGGGGTCGCCCTGGAGGACGTCAGCGAGGTGCGGCGCGGACAGCGGTTCGCGTTCGTCATGGACACCCGGCTGTGCGACGGCGTGCACGCGCTGGCCGAAGGCTGCGACCTGCTCGTCATCGAGTCGACCTTCCTCGACGAGGACGAGCAACTCGCCGTGGAGCACGGGCACCTGACCGCCTCTCAGGCCGCCCGGGTGGCCCGGGACGGCGGGGTGCGGCACCTGGTGCTCACGCACTTCAGCCAGCGCTACACCGACCCTGGGGGTACCTCCCGGACGGAGTCCGGGGGAGAGTTCGAGCGGCAGGCCCGGGCCGCCGGGTACGAGGGCGAGCTGACCGTGGCGCACGATCTGCTGAGGGTGCCGGTTCCGAAGCGTCGGTGAAACGGCCGTACGATGAATTGATGTCCCTCCCCAAGGCCGAACTGCACCTTCACATCGAAGGCACCCTGGAACCTGAGCTCACCTTCGAGCTCGCCGCGCGCAACGGCGTCACCCTGCCGTACGCCGACACCGGCGAGCTGCGCGAGGCGTACCGGTTCGAGGACCTCCGGTCGTTCCTGAACCTGTACTACGAGCTCATGGCCGTGCTGCGCACCGAGCGGGACTTCGAGGACCTGGCGAACGCCTATCTCGCCCGCGCCGCGGCGCAGGGCGTGCGGCACGCGGAGATCTTCTTCGACCCGCAGGCCCACACCGCCCGCGGTCTGGAGCTGGGAACGGTCGTCGAGGGCCTGTGGCGGGCGCTGGGGAGCAGCGAGGCGCACCACGGTGTCTCCACCCGGCTGATCCTGTGCTTCCTGCGCGACGAGTCCGCCGAGTCGGCCCTGGCGACCCTGCAGGCGGCCCGGCCCCATCTGGACCGGATCACCGGCGTCGGCCTGGACTCGGCCGAGGTCGGGCACCCGCCGGCGAAGTTCCGCGAGGTCTTCGAGGCCGCCGCGGCACTCGGCCTGCGCCGGGTCGCCCACGCGGGCGAGGAGGGCCCGCCCGAGTACATCACCGAGGCGCTGGACGTCCTCGGGGTCGAGCGGGTCGACCACGGGCTGCGCTGTACGGAGGACCCGGCGCTGGTGGAGCGGCTGGTGCGCGACCGGGTGCCGCTGACGCTGTGCCCGCTGTCCAACGTCCGGCTGCGGACCGTCGACACCCTCGCCGACCACCCGCTGCCCGCCATGCTGGACGCCGGGCTGCTGTGCACGGTGAACTCCGACGACCCGGCCTACTTCGGCGGCTACGCCGGTGACAACTTCGACGCCGTGCGGCGGGCCCTCGGCCTGGGCGAGGAGCGGCTGCGCGAGCTCGCCCGCAACTCCTTCCTCGCCTCGTTCCTGGAGGACGACGAGGAGCTGCGGGCGCGGTACCTCGCCGAGGTCGAGGCCTACACCTTCGCGTAGGCCCCGGCCGCGGACCGGCCTCAGAGGACCTCCGACCCCGCCTTGCCGTAGGCGCGCCGGGCGGGGACGGCGGGGGTCCCCAGCGGGATCTCGACGACCGGCTGCTCCGGGGCGCCGATCTCGGGCACCGCGCCGGTCGGGGTGCCGGTGGCGGCGGCGACCAGGGCGGCCGGGTGGCCGCCGCGCCGGCGGATCGCGCCGGGCGGCAGCGGGCGCCCGCCGGTGTGCAGGGCGACGGCGGTCATCGGCAGGGCGATCACCAGCAGCCCGGCGCCGAGGACCACGCCCCTGGCCGGGAAGCCGGCCTGCGCGGACAGCACGCTGCCGGTCAGCGGCCCGGCGGCCGTGCCCAGCGAGGACGCCGAGCCCACCAGCACCGCCCAGCGCCCGATCTCCCCCGAGCGGTACGGCTTCACCTCCTTCAAGCTCAGGGGCGGCGTCCTCCCGCCCGACGAGGAGGTCGCCGCCGTCAGGGCGCTGGCCGAGGCCTCCCCCGGGCGGCCGCTGCGGCTGGACCCCAACGGCGCCTGGCCGGTGGAGACCTCGCCGCGGGTGGCCGAGGAGCTCGGCGGGGTCCCCGAGTACCTGGAGGACCCCACCCTCGGCACACCCGGCAAGGCCGAGGTCGCCACCAACATGTGCGTGACCACGTTCGCCGGGATCGAGGAGGCCTTCACCCGCCGCGCCGTGCCGGCCGTGCTGTGCGACCACCACTACTGGGGAGGGCGCCGCGGGACCGCGACGACGCCGCGGCCATGCGTGTCGCCGACCCGCGGTGGGTGGCGCCCCCGGTGCACCGCTGGCAACGGCCGGGCGGGGGCGCGCGGGGCCTCGCGCGCTGACGGGACGGACGGGTCCGGCGTGATCGGCGTCACGTCGCCGGTGATGTGGTGCAGACTGGCCTGGTCCGCACCACGTCAGGGAGCGCATCGTGACCGCCTCCACCGCCCCGGCCGGAAAGGGCCCGGCCGGAAAGGGACCGCACCGCCGGACCCAGGTCGACCCCCTCGCGCCGCTGCGCACGCCGGACGACCCGCCCTGGGACGTCTACCTCACCGGGACCGTCTTCCTCGACATCGTCTTCACCGGGCTCGACTCCGCCCCGGTGCGCGGGACCGAGTCCTGGGCGCGCGGGATGGGCTCCAGCCCCGGCGGCGTCGCCAACATGGCCACCGCCCTGGCCCGTCTGGGCCTGCGCACGTCCCTCGCGGCGGCCTTCGGCGACGACCACTACGGCGACTACTGCTGGGACGCCCTGGAGCACGGCGAGGGCATCGACCTCTCCCCCTCGCGCACGGTGCCCGGCTGGCACTCCCCGGTCACCGTCTCCATGGCCTACGAGGGCGAGCGCACGATGGTCTCGCACGGCCACGAGCCGCCCCCGGAGGAACCGGCCCCGCAGTGCCCGCCCCGCACGCGGGCCGCCGTCGCCTCCCTCGCCCCCGGCGTGAGCGCGTCCTGGATCGCCGAGGCCGCGAGCAGGGGCACCCGGGTCTTCGGCGACGTCGGCTGGGACGACACCGGCGCCTGGGACCTCGCGGGCCTGCCCGACCTGCGGCACTGCGAGGCGTTCCTGCCGAACGCCGAGGAGGCCATGCGCTACACCCGCACCGACTGCCCCCGGGCGGCCGCGCACGCCCTCACCGCGTACGTGCCGCTCGCCGTGGTCACCCTCGGGGCCGACGGGGCGTACGCGGTGGACGGGCGTACGGGCGAGACGGCGGAGGTCCCGGCGATCGAGGTCGAGGCGCTCGATCCGACCGGGGCCGGGGACGTGTTCGTCGCCGGGTTCGTCGCCGGGACGCTGGCGGACTGGCCGCTGGCCGACCGGCTGGCCTTCGCGGGGCTGACGGCCGCGCTGTCGGTGCAGGAGTTCGGCGGGTCGCTCTCGGCGCCGGGGTGGTCGGAGGTCGCGGCGTGGTGGCGCCGGGTGCAGTCGGTGCGGGGACAGTCGCCGCAGGCGCTCGGGCGGTACGGGTTCCTCGCGGAGCTCGTGCCGGAGGAGGAGCTGGTCAGGCCCTGGCCGCTGCGGCGGGCCGTACCGACGATCGGGTTCCGCCGCCCGGCGTGACCCGGCCGGGCCACGGGCCCCGCGAGGGGTTTCCGGCCCCGCCCCCCAAAACCCCTACGGCGTTGTCACCGCCCCGTCGTACCCTGGGGATTGCGAGGCCGCCCTCAGCTACGCGGCCGTGACGAGGAGGAACCGCAGGCCTTCAGCGCCGGCCCATGACTCAGACATCCACAGCTCACACCTCCGCGCAGGAGCAGGCGAGAGCACAGTTCACCGTCCCCGCCCAGCACCCCATGGTGACCGTCCTGGGGTCCGGCGACTCCCTTCTGCGCGTGATCGAGAAGGCCTTCCCGGCGGCCGACATCCATGTCCGGGGCAACGAGATCAGCGCGGTCGGCGACCCGAAGGACGTCGCCCTCATCGCGCGCGTGTTCGACGAGATGATGCTGGTGCTCCGCACCGGGCAGCCGATGACGGAGGACGCAGTGGAACGCTCGATCGCCATGCTGAAGGCGAGCGAGAACGGGGAGAGCGACGGCCAGGAGACCCCGGCCGAGGTGCTCACGCAGAACATCCTGTCCTCGCGAGGCCGCACGATCCGCCCCAAGACGCTCAACCAGAAGCGCTACGTGGACGCGATCGACAAGCACACGATCGTCTTCGGCATCGGCCCCGCGGGCACCGGCAAGACGTACCTGGCGATGGCCAAGGCGGTGCAGGCCCTGCAGTCCAAGCAGGTCAACCGCATCATCCTGACCCGCCCCGCGGTCGAGGCCGGCGAGCGCCTCGGCTTCCTCCCGGGCACGCTCTACGAGAAGATCGACCCCTACCTGCGCCCGCTGTACGACGCGCTGCACGACATGCTCGACCCGGACTCGATCCCGAAGCTGATGGCGGCGGGGACCATCGAGGTGGCGCCGCTGGCCTACATGCGCGGCCGCGCGCAACCGGTCTTCACCAAGGTCCTCACACCGGACGGCTGGCGTCCCATCGGGGACCTCCAGGTCGGCGACCTGGTCATCGGATCCAACGGCGAGCCGACACCGGTCCTCGGCGTCTATCCGCAGGGCGAGCGGGACATCTACCGCGTCACGGCCCAGGACGGCGCCTGGACGCTGTGCTGCGGCGAGCATCTGTGGACGGTCCGCACGGCCGCCGACAAGCGCCGCGACAAGCCGTGGAGGGTCCTGGAGACCCGGGAGATGATCGGCAATCTGCGGGCGGCCCACGCTCGCCGGTACGAACTGCCGATGCTCACCGCGCCCGTCCGTCTGCCGGAGCGAGAGGTCCCCATGGACCCCTACGCGCTGGGACTGCTGCTCGGTGACGGGTGCCTCACGGGTTCCACCACTCCCTCCTTCGCCACCGACGATCCGGAACTGGCCGAGGCGCTGGAGGCCTCGCTGCCCGGTGTCGCAGTGCGGCACGGGAGCGGACCGGACTACGTCCTCAACCGGATCAAGTCCCCCGGCGACGTCATCACCCTGGAGAACCCCGTCACAGGTGTCCTCCGTGAACTGGACCTGCTGCGCACTCGCTCGCACTCCAAGTTCGTTCCGGACGACTACCTGCACAACTCGGCCGAGGTACGGCTGGCGGTCCTCCAGGGGCTGCTCGACTCCGACGGCGGCCCGGTCACGCAGAAAGACCGCACCTGCCGGATCCAGTACACGACGACGTCGGCCCTGCTCCGCGACGACGTGATCGCCCTGGTGCAGTCGCTGGGCGGTGTCGCGTACACCCGCCGCAGGGCCGCCGAGGGCCGCAAGCCCGGGCTCGCGAAGGGGCGCGCGGTCCACTACCGGTACGACACTCACGTCATCGACATCCGCCTCCCCGAGGGCATCGAGCCGTTCCGCCTGCCCCGCAAGCGCGACAAGTACCTCGCTGCCGGAGGCGGCGGGCGCCCGATGCGGTTCATCGACAGCATCGAGCCCGCCGGCCGGGAGGAGACCGTCTGTATCCAGGTGGCGGCCGAGGACTCGCTGTACGTCACGCAGGACCACCTGCTGACGCACAACACCCTCAATGACGCCTTCATCATCCTGGACGAGGCCCAGAACACCAGCCCCGAGCAGATGAAGATGTTCCTCACCCGCCTCGGCTTCGACTCGAAGATCGTGATCACGGGTGACGTGACACAGGTCGACCTCCCCGACGGGACGAAGAGCGGTCTGCGCCAGGTCCAGGAGATCCTGGAGGGCGTCGACGACGTGCACTTCTCCCGGCTGTCGTCGCAGGACGTGGTCCGGCACAAGCTGGTGGGCCGTATCGTCGACGCGTACGAGAAGTACGACACCGAGCACGGCACCAGCAACGGCTCGCACAAGAGCCGCGGCAAGTCCGCGCACAAGGGGAAGTAGACAAGCACAACACCATGTCGATCGACGTCAACAACGAGTCCGGAACCGAGGTCGACGAGCAGGCGATCCTCGACATCGCCCGCTACGCGCTCGCGCGGATGCGCATCCACCCGCTCTCCGAACTGTCGGTGATCGTCGTGGACGCCGGCGCCATGGAGCAGCTCCACCTCCAGTGGATGGACCTGCCGGGCCCGACGGATGTCATGTCCTTCCCCATGGACGAGCTGCGCCCGCCGTCCAAGGACGACGCCGAGCCGCCGCAGGGGCTGCTCGGCGACATCGTGCTGTGCCCCGAGGTCGCCGCCAAGCAGGGGGCCGACGCGCCCACGCAGCACTCCATGGACGAGGAGCTCCAGCTGCTCACCGTCCACGGCGTGCTGCACCTGCTGGGCTACGACCACGAGGAACCGGACGAGAAGGCCGAGATGTTCGGCCTGCAGGCCGCCATCGTGGACGGCTGGCGCACGGAGCGGGGCCTGACCGGCCCGTCGCCGGCGCCGACGGTCGCGTAGCGCCGCCGATGAGTCCGCAACTGGCTCTGGGAGCCGTCGCCCTGGTCGTCGTGGCCTGGCTCGCCGCCTGTGCGGAGGCGGGCCTCGCGCGCGTCTCCAGCTTCCGCGCCGAGGAGGCCGTGCGCTCCGGCCGCCGCGGCAGCGCCAAGCTCGCCCAGGTCGCCGCCGACCCGACCCGCTACCTCAACGTGGCGCTGCTGGTCCGCGTCGCCTGCGAGATGGCCGCCGCAGCGCTGATCACCTACGGCTGCCTGCAGGCGTTCGACGGCACGACCGAGGCCCTGCTCGTCGCCATCGCGGTGATGGTCCTGGTGTCCTACGTCGCCGTCGGCGTCTCCCCGCGCACCATCGGCCGCCAGCACCCGATGAACACGGCGACGGTCTCGGCCTACGTCCTGGTGCCGCTGGCCCGTGTCATGGGGCCCATCCCGTCGCTGCTGATCCTCATCGGCAACGCGCTCACCCCCGGCAAGGGCTTCCGCCGCGGCCCGTTCGCCTCCGAGGCGGAGCTGCGGGCCATGGTCGACCTCGCCGAGAAGGAGTCGCTCATCGAGGACGAGGAGCGCCGCATGGTGCACTCGGTCTTCGAGCTGGGCGACACCCTGGTGCGCGAGGTGATGGTCCCGCGCACGGACCTGGTGGTCATCGAGCGCTTCAAGACCATCCGCCAGGCCCTCACCCTCGCCCTGCGCTCCGGTTTCTCGCGCATCCCGGTGACCGGTGAGAGCGAGGACGACATCGTCGGCATCGTGTACCTGAAGGACCTGGTCCGCAGGACCCACATCAGCCGCGAGGCCGAGTCCGAGCAGGTGTCCACGGCCATGCGCCCGGCGTTCTTCGTCCCCGACACCAAGAACGCGGGCGACCTGCTGCGCGAGATGCAGAAGGAACGCAACCACGTCGCCGTCGTCATCGACGAGTACGGCGGCACGGCCGGCATCGTCACCATCGAGGACATCCTCGAGGAGATCGTCGGCGAGATCACCGACGAGTACGACCGCGAGCTCCCGCCCGTCGAGGAGCTCGGCGACGACCGCTTCCGCGTCACCGCCCGCCTCGACATCGGCGACCTGGGAGAGCTCTACGGCCTGGAGGCCTTCGACGACGAGGACGTCGAGACGGTCGGCGGCCTGCTCGCCAAGGCCCTCGGCCGGGTGCCCATCGCGGGTGCCTCGTCCGTGGTCGACCTGCCCGACGGCCGGGAGCTGCGCCTGACCGCGGAGGCGGCGGCCGGCCGCCGGAACAAGATCGTGACGGTGCTCGCGGAGCCGGTGGCACCCCAGGACCCCCCGGAGGAGGAGAAGCCGGAGTGACCCCGCGGGAGCTGCGCGCGTTCTGCCTGTCCTTCGAGGCGGCGGTGGAGGACTTCCCCTTCGGCCCGGAGACCACGGTCTTCAAGGTGCGGGGCAGGCTCTTCGCCCTGTCGCACCTCGACGCGCGCCCCCTGAAGGTCAACCTCAAGTGCGACCCGGACGACGCGATCCGCCTGCGCCGCGAGCACGAGGGGCTCGTCGTGCCGGGCTGGCACATGAACAAGCGCCACTGGAACACCGTCACGGCCGACGGCGCCCTGCCCGACCTGCTCGTGCGCGAACTCGTCGAGGACTCCTACGACCTGGTCGTCGCGGGCCTGCCCCGGGCGGACCGCCTGCTCCTCGACCGCCCCTGACCCTTCCGTATGCTCGGATCATGACCGACAGCAGCGCGCTCGACCCCGAGGACCGCAAGATCGTCACCCTGGCCCGCTCCGCCCGGGCCCGCAACGGTGTGCCCGAGGGGGCGGCCGTACGGGACGAGACCGGACGGACCTACGTCGCGAGCACCGTGGACCTCGACTCCCTGAAGCTCAGCGCCCTGCGCACGGCGGTGGCGATGGCGGTGGCCTCGGGCGCGCGGTCGCTGGAGGCGGCGGCGCTGGTGACCGAGGCGGAGACCGTGTCCGCGGAGGACCGGGCGGCGGTGCGGGACCTCGGCGGCGCGGGGACGCCGGTGCTGGTGGCGGGGATCGACGGGACCGTCCGGCTCACGGTCCGGGCGGGCTGAGGCGTCCGGCCGCCGCGCCGGATCCGGTGGCCGCGCCGCCGGGCCCGTTCGTGCCCGGCCGGTACCGCGGCGACCCGGCGCCCGCGTCAGAGCGCGTCGGGGCCGCGCTCGCCCGTGCGCACCCGCACGACCGTGTCCACGGGCAGCGCCCACACCTTGCCGTCGCCGATCTTGCCGGTGTGCGCGGCCTTCACGACCGCGTCGATGACGGCCTCGGCGTCCGCGTCCTCGACGACGACCTCGATGCGCACCTTGGGCACCAGGTCGACCCGGTACTCGGCGCCGCGGTACACCTCGGTGTGGCCGCGCTGCCGGCCGTAGCCGCTGGCCTCGCTCACGGTCAGGCCGTGCACGCCGAGTCCCTGCAGGGCGTTCTTGACCACGTCCAGTCGGTACGGCTTGACGATCGCGGTGATGAGCTTCATGCCTGGCGGGTGACCTTCTGGGCGGGGGAGACGACGGAGGAGGAGACCGGGGCGCCGTGGCCCAGGACCCCGTGATCGTAGGCGGTCTCGGCGTGCACCGTAAGGTCCAGACCGGTCTGTTCCTGCTCCTCGCTCGCACGGAAGCCCATCGTGGCGTCGATCAGCCTGCCGATCCCGTACGTCACGCCGAACGCGTACGCCGCCACCACGACCACGGCCACCAGTTGCCTGCCGAGCTGTCCGAGCCCGCCGCCGTACAGCAGGCCCTCGGCGCCGCCGGTCATCGACTCGACCGCGAAGACGCCGATGAGGAGCGTGCCGATGACCCCCCCGACCAGGTGGACGCCGACGACGTCCAGGGAGTCGTCGTAGTTCAGCCTGAACTTCCAGCCCACGGCGTACGAGCAGACCGTGCCGGCGGCGAGGCCGACGACCAGGGCGCCCAGCAGGGAGACCGAGCCGCAGGACGGGGTGATGGCGACCAGGCCCGCGACGGCGCCGGAGGCGGCGCCCAGGGTCGTGGGGTGGCCGTCGCGCTTCTGCTCGACGAAGAGCCAGCCGAGCAGGCCGGTGCAGCCCGCGGCGAGGGTGTTGAGGAACGCGGCGGCCGCGAGGCCGTTGGCGCCGAGCGCGGAACCGGCGTTGAAGCCGAACCAGCCGAACCAGAGCAGACCGGCGCCCAGCATCACCATGGGCAGGTTGTGCGGGCGCATGGCCTCCTTCCTGAAGCCCAGGCGCGGGCCCAGCACCAGGCACAGCGCCAGCCCCGAGGCGCCGGAGACGATCTCCACGGGCAGCCCGCCCGCGAAGTCCAGGGCACCCAGCCGCTCCAGGATCCAGCCACCCGGGCCCCACACCCAGTGGGCGACGGGAACGTATACCAGCAGCGCCCAGACCGGCACGAAGACCAGCCAGGCCCCGAACTTCGCCCGGTCGGCGACGGCGCCGCTGACCAGCGCCGCCGTGATGATCGCGAAGGTGAGCTGGAAGGTGGCGAACAGGACCGTGGGAACCGTGCCCTGGACGCTGTCCGGGCCGAGGCCGCTCATCCCGGCGTGGTCGAGCCCGCCGATGAGACCTCCGGCGGCGTCCTCGCCGAAGGCCAGCGAGTAGCCGGCCGCCAGCCACACCACCGTCACCAGGGCGATCGCGACGAAGCTCATCATCAGCATGTTGAGCACGCTCTTCGTGCGGACCATGCCGCCGTAGAACAGGGCCAGACCCGGGGTCATCAGCAGGACGAGGGCGGTGGCGGCGAGCAGCCAGGCGGTGTCGCCGGTGTCGGCTTGTGCGGCGGCCAGGGGCACGGTGTCTCCGACGAGGTGGGGCTCCGGGGGCTCGTCAGAGGTTCACCGGCGTGCGTTTCCGGCCGGGCACGGCTGTGTTTCCGCGGTGTTTCGTCACGTGAGGGTTTCGGAGAGCTCACCGGGCGGGAGGTGTGCGGGCCACTGTGCGGCGGGGCCTCGTGGATCAGGGACAATGGGCGCCATGAGCGTTCGCAGTAAGTCATCCGAGCCGTCCGAGGCACCCCACCGCGCGGGATTCGCCTGCTTCGTGGGCCGCCCCAACGCGGGCAAGTCCACGCTGACGAACGCTCTGGTCGGGCAGAAGGTGGCGATCACCGCGAACCAGCCGCAGACCACACGGCACACCGTGCGGGGCATCGTGCACCGGCCCGACGCCCAGCTGATCCTGGTGGACACCCCGGGTCTGCACAAGCCGCGCACGCTCCTGGGCGAGCGCCTGAACGACGTCGTGCGCACCACCTGGGCCGAGGTCGACGTGATCGGCTTCTGCCTGCCCGCGAACGAGAGGCTCGGGCCCGGTGACCGGTTCATCGCGAAGGAACTGGCGTCGATCAAGAAGACGCCGAAGATCGCGATCGTCACCAAGACCGACCTGGTGGACGGCAAGAGACTGGCCGAGCAGCTGATCGCGATCGACCAGCTCGGCACGGAACTGGGCTTCGAGTGGGCGGAGATCGTCCCCGTCTCGGCGGTCGGGGACAAGCAGGTGGACCTGCTGGCCGACCTGATCGTCCCGCTCCTGCCGGAGGGCCCCGCCCTCTATCCGGAGGGCGACCTCACCGACGAGCCCGAGCAGGTCATGATCGCCGAGCTCATCCGCGAGGCCGCCCTGGAGGGCGTCCGCGACGAGCTCCCGCACTCCATCGCCGTCGTGGTGGAGGAGATGCTGCCCCGCGAGGACCGCCCCGCCGACAAGCCCCTCCTCGACATCCACGCCTTCGTCTACATCGAGCGCCCCAGCCAGAAGGGCATCATCATCGGCCCCAAGGGCAAGCGCCTGAAGGAGGTCGGGATCAAGTCCCGCAAGCAGATCGAGGCGCTGCTCGGGACCCCCGTCTTCCTGGACCTGCACGTGAAGGTGGCGAAGGACTGGCAGCGGGATCCCAAGCAGTTGCGGCGACTGGGGTTCTGAGCCCGGGGCCGGCCGCGACGCGGTCGGACGCCCACTGCTCGGCGCGGCCGGCCCGCACGGTGCCAGGGGCGCCGAGCGGGCGCTCCAGACCGGCCGTCATCGCGCCCTTCGCCCGCCGCGTGGTGGGCGACGCCGTCTCGACGCCGCTCCAGAAGCACGGGCCGCTCTCACCGGGTTCCCAGGCTCGCCCAGACCGCGTTGCCGCCCGTCAGGGAGGAGCGGACGACTCCCCAGCTGTCGGCCAGCTCCCGTACGAGCAGCAGTCCGCGCCCGTTCTCGTCGTCCGGGCCGGGGCGCCGGTCGGGGATGCCGCGGCGCGCCAGGTCGCCGTCGTGCACCTCCAGCCGGCAGCGCGCGCTCGTCATCAGCCCGACGCCGCACAGGATCCGCTCGCTGAAGGTGTGCAGAACGGCGTTGGTCACCAGCTCGGACACGAGCAGGACGGCGTTCGCGCACAGCTCTTCCGGAAGCTGCCAGGAGTCCAGCCGGGCCCGGGTGGCGTGCCGCGCGGCTCTGGCGCTGGTCCGGTGCGGAGGCAGCTCCAGCCAGTGGATCCGGCCCGGGCGCAGCGCGTCCAGGAACCGGGAGGTGGAAGTCGTGTGGGGGGACACGGCGGTCGCCTTCCGTGGGGGATGGGCGAGGCGGGCAACAGCCGGAAGGGGGAAGCCGGGGCTTCCGGTGCTCTGGCCGCACCAGTAATCATGCTGGCATCGCAGTTCACGCTGCAACCATCTTCCTGATGATTTCGTACGGAACCTTTCGCCCCCACCCGTCTCCCTCCGGAAGCGTCAAGTCCGCTGTGCTGAGGCGAGGTTGACGAGACATCAGAGACCATGGCGCGGCGTGAACGACGCAATATCGGCCCGCTCCCTCGGCGGCCTGCGGCTGCTCGACCCGGGCGTCAGGGCCTCAGGGCGACGGCCCCGGGCCGCCTGTGCCCGCAGCAGCTCCCGGAACCAGCGGTAGGAGGCCTTGGGGGTCCGCTCCAGGGTGTCGAAGTCGACGTGGACCAGGCCGAAGCGGAGTGCGTAGCCCTCGGCCCACTCGAAGTTGTCGAGCAGCGACCAGACGAAGTAGCCGCGCACGTCGACGCCCGCGTCCACCGCCCGGTGCAGGGCCCGGACGTGGCCGTCCAGGTAGGCGATGCGCTCCTGGTCGTCCACGCCCGGGTACGAGCAGCCGTTCTCGGTGATCACCACGGGCGGCAGGCGGTCGCCATAGCGGTCGCGGAAGCCGGTCAGGAGCTCGGTCAGTCCCTCGGGGACGACCGGCCGGCCGAAGTCGGTCACCGGGCGCCCCTCGATCTCCCGCACGGAGAAGGGGAGTTCGGCGGGCATGGTGACCCCGCCGAACTCGATCTCCGAACCCTGGGGGGCACCCACCCGCGTCGGCGCGTAGTAGTTGACGCCGTACCAGTCCAGCGGCTCGGCGATCACCTTCAGGTCCGCCTCGACGTCCCCGGGCATCAGCTCGCCGATGCCGTCCGGGTACCGGCCCAGCAGCGGCGGTTCCGCGAACAGGCGGTTGAGCACCAGGTCGTAGAAGCCGGCCGCCTCCACGTCCGCCGCCTCGGCCGACGCCGCCCAGGTCGGACCGTGAAAGTTGGCGACGCCGATGTCCCCGGCGCCCGCGGCGCGCAGGGCCCGTACGGCCAGGCCGTGGGCGAGCAGCTGGTGGTGGGCGGCCGGCAGCGCGTCGAACAGCAGCCGCCCGCCCGGCGCGTGCACGCCCAGGGCGTGGCCCAGCAGGGTGTGCTCGGCGGGCTCGTTGACGGTGATCCACTTCGTCACGCGGTCGCCGAGGCGGCCTGCGACCGCGGACACGTAGGTGGCGAAGCGCTCGGCCGTGTCCCGCCGGAGCCAGTCCAGGTCCGCCGGCAGGTCCCCGTGGAACAGCGTCGGCACCGGCCGGATTCCCGCCGCGCACAGGTCGTCCACCAGCCGGTCGTAGAAGTCCAGCCCCTTTCCGGACCGCACCCGCGGCCAGGAGACCGAGAAGCGGTACGCGTTCACGCCCAGGTCCGCCAGCAGGGCCACGTCCTCGCGGTGGCGGTGGTAGTGGTCGCAGGCCACCGCCGCCGTCGAGCCGTCCCTGACCCGCCCGGGCCCGGCCGCGAAGACGTCCCACACGGACGGCCCGCGCTCGTCGGCCGCGCCCTCGATCTGATGGGCCGCGGTCGACACGCCCCACAGGAAGCCGGCCGGGAAACGGGGGATCTCGGTGCCCGCGTCAGTCGCCATGCGCCGGATCATCCGTACCGGCGGTAACGGAAGTCGACAGGCCGTCCGGCCGGACCGGTCAGGCCCCTTCCTTCAGGACCCGTGAGATCAGCTTCCGCTGCGCGTCGGTCAGCCGCGGGTCCGACGCGTAGACCGTCTTCCCGTCCACGGTGATCTGGTAGCTGAACCCGTCCGGGACGCCGATCGGCGGTGTGCCCCGGCCGTCGGCGACCGCGTTCTCGGCCAGGGCCCGCCACTCGGCGGCGTCGGGACGGCCCGAGGTGTCCACCTCGGCATGCCGCTCGATGCCGGCGAACCCGCCCGTACGCCTCACCAGAATCCGCATGGCACCTGTCTAGTACGGAACTACGGGGTCCGCACCCCGACCCGCTCCCAGGCCTTCGAGACGGCGTCTCGCTCCTCCCCGTCGCCGAAGCGCTCCCGGGCGGCCTTGACGGTGAGCGCGGCGAAGTCGGCGAACAGCGCCTGCTGCCGCAGCTCCCCGCCGGTCAGCACGTCGTACCAGATCTGCCCGGCGCGCTCCCAGGCGGGGCCGCCCAGGGCCGTGGCCGCGAGGTAGAAGGCGTGGTTGGGGATGCCCGAGTTGATGTGGACGCCGCCGTTGTCCCGGCCGGTGCGCACGAAGCCGTCCATCGTCGCGGGCTGCGGGTCCTTGCCGAGCACGTCGTCGTCGTACGCCGTGCCCGGCGCCTTCATCGAGCGCAGCGCCTCGCCCGTCACCCGCGGGGCGAGCAGGCCCGCGCCGATCAGCCAGTCGGCCTCGGCGGCGGTCTGGCCGAGCGTGTACTGCTTGATCAGCGCGCCGAAGACGTCCGACAGGGACTCGTTGAGGGCGCCCGGCTGGCCGAAGTAGGTGAGGTTCGCGGTGTACTGGGTCACGCCGTGGGCGAGTTCGTGGCCGATCACGTCGACCGGGATGGTGAAGTCGAGGAAGATCTCGCCGTCCCCGTCGCCGAACACCATCTGCTCGCCGTTCCAGAACGCGTTGTTGTAGTCGCGCTCGTAGTGCACGGTCGCGTTCAGCGGCAGGCCGTCGCCGTCGATCGAGTCCCGCCCGTACGCCTGCAACAGCAGCTCGAAGGTGGCGCCGAGGCCGGCGTAGGCGCGGTTCACGGTGGCGTCCGCGCCGGGCTTGTCGCCCTCGCCGCGGACCTGGTGGCCGGGCAGGTCGGTGCCGTGCCGGGCGTCGTGGACGGTGCGCCGCGGCCTGCCGCCGGCGGCCGCGGGGGCGGCCGCGGCGCCGAGGACGGTGGTCAGGCGGCGCTGGGTGCGCTCGTAGGCGTCGCGCTGCAGGGTGCGGCGGGCGGGACCGGCGAGTGCGGGGTCCTCGGCCTGGGCGAGCCGGTCGAGGACGTGGGGCGGGACGATGGTGCAGAAGACGGGCTCGAAGCCCCCGTGAGTCGTCATGTTCCGCACCTTTGCACTGCGTGACGAGCCTGTCACGAGGAGGCACCATGATGGGGGGAATGCCAGGAAGGGCGCCCTCGCGTTCCGCGACGAAGTGGTATGGCGCACTTTCGTCCCGTATGGGCGCCCGGTCCCGCATACTGATACGAACCCACGCGCAGGGCAGAGGCTCGGCTAGCATGCTGCGCATCATGCGTTTCGGGCTGCTTCTCCTTAGCTGCCGCGGCGAGGGCCTGTAGTCGAGGCCGACTCCCTCCCCGCGGAGCTTGGTGCTGCGTCGTCGGCCGTCCTTCCGGACACCCCTGAGGAGCCCCCGCATCATGGCGAACCGCCAGCAGCCCAGTTCCATGCCGATCCACAAGTACGGCCGCTACGAGCAGGTCGACATCCCGGACCGCACCTGGCCGGACCAGCGCATCACCACCGCCCCCCGCTGGCTCTCCACCGACCTGCGCGACGGCAACCAGGCCCTGATCGACCCCATGTCGCCCGCCCGCAAGCGCGCGATGTTCGACCTGCTGGTCACGATGGGCTACAAGGAGATCGAGGTCGGCTTCCCGGCCTCCGGCCAGACCGACTTCGACTTCGTGCGCTCCATCATCGAGGAACCGGGCGCCATCCCCGACGACGTCACCGTCTCCGTACTGACCCAGGCCCGCGAGGACCTGATCGAGCGGACGGTGGAGTCGCTGAAGGGCGCCAAGCGCGCGACCGTCCACCTGTACAACGCCACCGCGCCGGTCTTCCGCCGGGTCGTCTTCCGCGGCTCCAGGGACGACATCAAGCAGATCGCCGTCGACGGCACCCGCCTCGTCATGGAGTACGCCGAGAAGCTGCTGGGCCCCGAGACCCACTTCGGCTACCAGTACAGCCCGGAGATCTTCACCGACACCGAGCTGGACTTCGCGCTGGAGGTCTGCGAGGCGGTCATGGACGTCTGGCGGCCCGGCCCGGGCCGCGAGATCATCCTGAACCTGCCCGCCACCGTCGAGCGCTCCACGCCCTCCACGCACGCCGACCGCTTCGAGTGGATGGGCCGCAACCTCTCCCGCCGCGAGCACGTCTGCCTGTCGATCCACCCGCACAACGACCGCGGCACCGCCGTAGCCGCCGCCGAACTGGCCCTGATGGCCGGCGCCGACCGCGTCGAGGGCTGCCTGTTCGGCCAGGGCGAGCGCACCGGCAACGTCGACCTGGTCACCCTGGGCATGAACCTCTTCTCCCAGGGCGTCGACCCGCAGATCGACTTCTCCGACATCGACGAGATCCGTCGCACGTGGGAGTACTGCAACCAGATGGAGGTCCACCCGCGCCACCCGTACGTGGGCGACCTGGTCTACACGTCCTTCTCCGGCTCCCACCAGGACGCCATCAAGAAGGGCTTCGACGCCATGGAGGCCGACGCCGCGGCCAAGGGAGTCACGGTCGACGACATCGAGTGGGCGGTGCCGTACCTGCCGATCGACCCCAAGGACGTCGGCCGCTCCTACGAGGCGGTCATCCGGGTCAACTCGCAGTCCGGCAAGGGCGGTATCGCCTACGTCCTGAAGAACGACCACAAGCTGGAACTGCCCCGCCGGATGCAGATCGAGTTCTCGAAGATCATCCAGGCGAAGACGGACGCCGAGGGCGGTGAGGTCACGCCGAAGGACATCTGGGCCGTCTTCCAGGACGAGTACCTGCCCAACCCCGAGAACCCCTGGGGCCGGATCCAGGTCAAGAACGGGCAGTCCACCACCGACCGCGACGGCGTCGACACCCTCACCGTCGAGGCCTCCGTGGACGGCCGGGACACCGTGCTGAGCGGCACCGGCAACGGCCCGATCTCCGCCTTCTTCGACGCGCTGCAGTCCGTGGGCATCGACGTGCGCCTGCTGGACTACCAGGAGCACACGATGAGCGAGGGCGCCTCCGCGCAGGCCGCCTCCTACATCGAGTGCGCCATCGGCGACAAGGTCCTGTGGGGGATCGGAATCGACGCGAACACGACGCGGGCCTCGCTGAAGGCGGTCGTCTCGGCCGTCAACCGCGCGGCTCGCTGACCAGCCGCAGCGGGGGTTTACGGGCTCCGCCCGCCGGACACCGGCGGGCGGAGCCCCGTCATTTACCGGCCAATCCCTGTGCGGGTCACGGAAAGGTCTCCTCCGGGGTGCTGACTCCTCCTCGTGAATGTGGCTAACATCACGCAAGCGCGGCGACGCTGCCGTGCGGCGTGACGGAGGTGCGACGTGCTGCCAGGACGGGGACGAAACGGCCATGCCGCCAGGCTTTCCCGCGTCCTGGGCACCCGTACCGCGTGGACGGCCGTCGGCGACGGGGAGTTCTTCTGCCCCGGCTGCGGCGGCGACCGCAACTACCAGCGGCTGACGGGCCGGCGGCGCTTCACGCTGCTCGGGGTGCCCGTGCTGCCGCGCGGCGAGACCGGCCCGGTCGTGGAGTGCGCCGCCTGCGGCCGCCACTTCGGCACGGACGTCCTCGACCATCCGACCACCACCCGCTTCTCCGCGATGCTCCGCGACGCGGTGCACACCGTCGCTCTCGCCGTGCTGGCCGCGGGCGGCGCCGGGTCCCGTACGGCCCTGGAGTCCGCCGTGCTCGCCGTGCGCGCGGCCGGCTTCGACGACTGCACGGAGGAGCAGCTGGCCGCCCTGGTCGAGGCCCTGGAGGCGGACACCGGGCGGATCACCGGCGAACCCTGCGGCGCCGGACTGGCCATAGAGCTCCACGAGGCCCTCGACCCGCTCGCCTCGCACCTCGCCACCGTCGGCCGCGAGTCGATCCTGCTCCAGGGCGCGCGCATCGCCCTCGCGGACGGGCCGTACACCCCGGCCGAACGGGACGTCCTCGCCACGGTCGGGTCGGCGCTCACCCTCTGCTCCGACGACGTGACCCGCCTGCTGGCGGCGGCCGCGCGCACGCCCTCCTAGGAGTCCTCCGCCGGCCCCGGCGACGGGTGTGGTGCGGCCTTTCGCCCGGGCCGGGACCGCGGCAGCCCGGCGGGAGCCCCGGCGGAAGGCCGCCCAGAGTGCCGGCCGGTGACCGCAGCCGGGTCTCCGGCCGGCCCCGTGAGAGGAATCTCAATGATCGTGTCAAGCCGCCTGCGTGACCGGCGGGGCGGAGGTGAACAGCCTCTTGTCACGCACCATCGCCCACAGGACGTCGACCCGTCGGCGGGCGAGCGCGAGCAGGGCTCGGGTGTGCAGGAGCCCTTCAGATCGCTTCTTGAGGTGGTAGTCCCGGGACGGGCCGGGCCGCATCATCGCGGTCTGGGCGGCCAGGTAGAGGATGTGCCGCAGGCGCCGGTTGTAACGCTTGGGCGGGTGGTGGTTGCCGGTGCGGCGGCCGGAATCGCGGGCGACCGGGGCCGGGCCGGCGTGCGAGGCGAGGCGGCCCGCGTCGCGGTAGCCGGACAGGTCGCCGACGATGGTGACGAACTCGGCGCCCAGGACGGGACCCATACCGGGCATCGACTCGATGATCTCGGCGCGGTCGTGGGCACGGAACGTCTCGCGGATCTCCCGGTCGTTGTCCTTGATCCGCTCGTCCAGGGCCAGCAGCTGGTGGGCGAGGTCGCAGACCAGCTTGGCGGCCCGCTTCTCGCCGGGCAGCGCGGTCATCCGGGACTGGGCCGCCTCCACCGCTTTGGCGGCGATGGTGTCGGCGCCGCGGACCTTTCGGCGCTCGAGCCAGGTCGTCAGCCGCTTGACGCCGATCCGGCGCAGGGCGGCCGGGGTCTGATAGTCCGTCAGCATCACCACCGGTCCCTTGGCCGCGGAGTGGTCGAAGGCCCGCTCCAGCGCGGGGCAGATCCCCACCAGCAGGTCGCGGAGCCGTTTGATCAGCCGTACCCGGTCGGCGATCAGGTCGGCCCGGTTGTTGGTCAGCACCTGGAACGTGGTGACCAGCTCCGCGGGCGTGCTCAGCGGGGTGAAGTCCTTCGGGTGCATGCGGGCGTGGTCGGCGATGACACGGGCGTCCTTGGCGTCGGTCCTGCCCTCGCCTTTGTAGGCGCCGGACATGCGGTTGACCGTCCGGCCGGGCACGTAGACGACCTGCTGGCCGTACGCGATCAGGGCCGGCAACAGGGTGGCGGCACGGCCGGAGATGTCCACCGTCCACCGCACCTCGTCAGCCCGCTCGCGGGCGGTCTCGATGAGTGTGAGGATCTGGGCTTCGTCGTGGATCACCTTCGTCGAGAACAGCGTCTCGCCGTCGGCGTCGACAGCGGCTGCCCGGTGATGTCCCTTGCCGGCGTCGGTGCCGACCCACATCCGCGCGTGAGGCGTGCTCGAGCCCGTCGCTCCGTTCCACCGTGACCAGCACTTCCATGGCCCGAGGAACACTTTGCCGACAGGTCCCTAACCAGCGATGACCGCAGTTCTCAATCAGTGGTCGGAGCGTCCCGGAGGACCGGGCGGCCATTCCTTCCGAGCCATCGACGGCAAACACCCATCAGCCATACCCGGTCCTCCCGGACCGGCCGACATTCTTAGGGAACACCCATGGTCCAGCTCCCCGCCGACCGGGTGCGGTCGGCCGCCAACCGGCTCAAGCGCGCCCAGGAACAGCTCGCCGTCGTGCGCATGCTCGAAGAGGGCCGCGACGGCGAGGAGGTCGTCACCCGGCTCGCCGCGGTCAACCGTGCGCTGGACCGGGCCGGCTTCGCGATCGTCGCCAGCGGCCTCAAGGAGTGCCTGACCCAGGAGGGCGGCGCGGACGGCCTCGGCACCAAGAAGAGGGAGGAGCTCCTCCTCTCCCTCTCCTGAGCCCCTCGCTCGCCGATCCGGGGCTCACCCGGTGATCCACCGGGCCGCGAGGAGCCCCGACGCGGCCGTGAGCCGGCGCACCCCGGCACCGCGACGGCCTCTGGCCCCGGCGCCCGCTCGCCACCGGCCCGGTGTACCGCCGTGGTGCGTCCCTACAGCAGCCCGGCTGCCACCAGGTACGTCCGGACCCGGGCCACCTCGTCCGGTGACAGCGGCACCTGCGGCCGGGCCGTGACCGGGCAGTCGATCACGCCCCGCAGGTGCAGCGCGGCCTTGAAGCCGCCGATCGCCGAGGAGCCGGGGCCCATGCGGGCCGGGTCGCCCACGGACACCAGGCCGAACAGGGCGCAGAGCCGCTCCTGTTCGGCCCGGGCCTCCTTCCACTCCCCGGCACGGCACAGGCCGTCCAGGCGGACGTAGCCGTGCGGGTCGACGTTGCCGAGGCCGGGCACCGTGCCGTCCGCGCCGATCGCGAGGGCCGCGTCGACGATCAGCTCCGAACCCGTCAGCACGCTGAAGCCCGTGACGTCCTCGTGGTCCCGGACGGCGGTCACGACCTCGCGGAAGGCGGCCAGGTCGCCGCTGGAGTCCTTGAGCCCGGCCAGGACGCCGTCGGCGGCCAGCTCCAGGAGCACGTCCGGGGGGAGCTTGGTGTGGACGGCGACCGGGATGTCGTAGGCGATGACCGGGACCGGGCTCGCGGCGGCGACCGCGCGGTAGTGGCCGGCGATCTCCGCGGGGTGGGTGCGGGCGTAGAACGGGGCGGTGACGACCACGGCGTCCGCGCCGGCCGCCGACACCGACGCGACATGGTCCAGGACCCGCGGAGTGGTCATGTCGATCGCCCCGGCCAGCACGGGCAGCTGCCCGCCCACGTGCTTGGTGACCGCCTCGACCACCGACCTGCGCTGCCCGTCCGTCAGATACGCCGCCTCCGAGGTCGAGCCGAGCACGAACAGCCCGTGCACCCCGCCGGACACCAGATGGCCGACCAGCCTGAGCAGCGAGGGGACGTCCACCTCGCGGTCCGGTGTCAGGGGCGTGCAGACGGGCGGGATGACGCCGGTCAGCGGGGTGAACGTCATGAAGCCTCCATCGGGTCGCTCCGGGGGACGAGGCCGCGGGTCGACTCGTCCTCCCGGACAGGATGGTGGCAGCGGAAGCGGTGCGCGGGCGCCGACGCGGCGGAGAAGCCCGGCATCTCGTCCGCGCAGACCCCGTCCGCCTTCCAGCAGCGGGTGCGGAAGGGGCAGCCGCTCGGCGGGCGGGTCGCCGAGGGGACCGGTCCGGCGAGCGGGATCGGGTCGAGCGGGTGGAGCAGGCCGGGCGTGGCGGAGAACAGGGCGCGGGTGTACGGGTGCCGGGCCCGGTCGGTGACCAGGCCGGCCGGGGACTCCTCCACGATCCGGCCCAGGTACATCGTGATCACACGGTGGCTCATCCGCCGGACCGTCTGGATGTCGTGCGAGACGAACACCAGGGCCAGACCGAGCCGTTCCCTCAAGTCCAGCAGGAGGTTGAGGATCTGGGCCCGGACCGACATGTCCAGGGCGCTGGTCGGCTCGTCCGCCACGACCAGGTCCGGGTCCAGGGCCAGCGCCCGGGCGATCGCGACGCGCTGCCGCTGCCCGCCGGACAGCTGCCCCGGCAGGGCGTCGGCCAGAGCCCGGGGCAGACCGACGAGGGACATCAGCTCCCGGACCCGGTCCTCGCGTTCGGCCCTCGTGCCGCGCTCGTGCACGTCCAGCGGGTCGCGCAGGATCCGCCGGACGGGCAACCGGCGGTTCAGGGCCGTCGACGGGTCCTGGAAGATCATGCCGGTGCTGCTGCCGACGGCGCGTCTGCGCTCACCGGCGGGCATCGCCCACAGGTCGCGCCCCCGGAAGGACACCGTCCCGCGCGTCGGCCGCTCCACCCCCACCAGCAGCTTCGCCAGCGTCGACTTGCCGCAGCCCGACTCGCCGACCACGCCGACGGTCTCCCCGGGCGCGATCGCCAGGTCGGCGCCGGTCAGGGCGTACACCCGGTCGCGGCCGAACAGGCCGCCGCTCCGGGCCCTGTGGACGACGTGCGCGTCGGACAGTTCCACCAGGGCGGGCGAGGGCCGCCGTGCCGGTTCGCTCATGACACCGCCTCGCTCCCGCTGTCCGACAGCTCGGTGACCGGGTGGTGGCAGGCCGCCGAGTGCGCCGGCGTACCGGCCAGCACCGGGGCCGTCGTGCGGCACACGCCGCTCGCGCGGGGACACCGGTCGGCGAAGCGGCAGCCCGCCGGGAAGTCCGCCGGGGACGGCACCACGCCCCTGATCTGCGTCATCCGCTCCCGCGCCGACTCCAGTGACAGCACACTGCCGAGCAGCCCGCGCGTGTAGGGGTGCGCCGGGGCCTCCACCAGGTCGGCGGTGACCCCCGTCTCCACGATCCGACCGCCGTACATCACCGCCACCCGGTCGGTGACGTCCGCGACCAGCGCCAGGTCGTGCGAGACGAGGACCAGCGCGAAGCCCAGCTCCGCGCGCAGCCGCAGCAGCAGCTCCATGACCTGCGCCTGCACGGTCACGTCCAGGGCGGTCGTCGGCTCGTCGGCGACGATCAGGGCCGGGTCGCGCGACAGGGCCATGGCGATGAGGACGCGCTGGCGCTGACCGCCGGACAGCTCGTGGGGGTAGCTGCGCAGGGTGCGTTCGGCGTCGAGCCCGACCAGCGTCAGCAGCTCGGCCGGGCCGCGCCGCCCGCCCCGCCGCACGAGCTGCCGCAGCTGGGCGCGGACCGTCATCGCCGGGTTCAGCGAGGAGAGGGCGTCCTGGTGGACCATCGCCATCTCGTGGCCGAGCAGCCTGCGCCGTACCCGCATCGGCTCGGCGAGCAGGTCCCGCCGGTGGAAGCGCACCCGGCCCCGCACACGCGTCCCCCGCGGCAGGAGGCCCATGATCGTCAGCGCCGTCAGGGACTTGCCGCAGCCCGACTCGCCGACCAGCCCCAGCACCTCACCGGGATGCACGTCGAAGGAGACGCCGTCCACGATGTCCACACCGCCGTGCCGATCGCCGAAGCCGAGGGCGAGGTTCTCCACCGCCAGCACCGGCTGCCCGTCCCGGGGCACGTGCCGGGCCCGGGCCCGCAGCCGCCGGGCCGCCTCGGCGAGGCCGGGCAGGGGGACGGCGTCCCCGCCGCCGGGCTCCGGCGCCCGCAGCCGGTCGTCGTCGGAGGCGTCCACCTCGCGGGCCGGCGGGGCCGCCCACGCGTCGGACACACCCTCGGACAGGATGTTCAGCGACAGCACGGTGACCAGCATCAGCAGCCCCGGGAACACGGTCGCCCACCAGCCGCCGGTCAGCACCATGTTCCTGCCGTCGGCGATGACACCGCCCCAGGACGGGTCGGGCGGCCGAACCCCCGCCCCGATGAAGGACAGCGACGCCTCGAACACGATCGCCTCGGCGACCTGGACCGTGCAGAACACCAGCACCGGCGCGGCGCAGTTGACCGCCACGTGCCGGAGCACGATGTGCCCGGTGCGGGCGCCGATCACCCGCTCCGCGGTCACGTAGTCCTCGCCGTACTGGTCGAGGACGTTCGCCCGCACGACCCGCGCCACCGGCGGGGTGAACAGGAACGCGATCGCGCAGATCAGCACCGTGACGCCCCCGCCGAACACCGCCACCAGCACGGCGGCCAGCGCGATGCCCGGGAACGCCATCACGACGTCCAGGCAGCGCATCAGCGTCTCGTCGACCGCCTTGCGGGAGGTCGCCGCGACCGCCCCGAGCAGCGCGCCCGCCAGCAGGGCCAGGCCGGTCGCCCCGAGCCCGATCGCCAGCGACCAGCGTGCCCCGTGCATCAGCCGGCTGAGGATGTCCCGGCCGAGGCTGTCCTGTCCCATCCAGTGCACGGCGGACGGGTGCCCGGTGCCGCCGGCGGGCGGCTGCTGGTCGAGCGGGTCGTGCGGGGCGAGGAGCGGCGCGAGCAGCGCCATGAGGACGACGACCACCAGGAAGCAGACGGCGGCCTTCGACGGCGGCGGCAGCCGCCGCAGGCCCCGCAACCGGACGCCGGGCCGGGACATCGCCTCGGCGAGGCCTGCGCGAGTGATCATGTGCTCGCATCCCTCAGTCGCGGGTTGACCAGCAGATGGAGGAGGTCGATGACGAGGTTCACGACCACGAACCCGGCCGCCGTGGTGAGGACGACGCCCTGGACGACGGCCGGATCGCCGTTCTTCACGGCGTCGATCATCAGCTTGCCCATGCCGGGCAGCGAGAAGATCGTCTCGATGACGACGGCGCCGCCCAGCAGGTAGCCGACGCGCAGGCCGAGCACGGTGAGCGGGTTGATGAGGGCGTTGCGCAGGACGTTGCGGCCCACGACCACCCGGGGCGGCAGCCCGCTGCCGATCGCCGTGCGCACGTAGTCCTTGTCCAGCTCCTCCACCACGGCCGTCCGCACGACCCGGGTCAGCTGCGCCGCCACCGGCAGGGACAGGGCGAGGGCGGGCAGCGTCATCGTCCGCAGCCAGCCGGTGAACGAGTCGGCCGGGTTGACGTACCCGCCGGTCGGGAACCGGCCCAGGTCGACCGCCAGGTACTGGATCATCAGCAGCGCCAGCCAGAAGCCGGGCGCGGCCACCCCGGTCAGGGACACGACCCGGATGACCTGGTCGGGCAGCCGGTCCCGGTGGATCGCCGCGGTCACGCCGCCCACGAGGGACAGCACCACGGCGATGCCCAGCCCCAGGAACGTCAGCTGCAGGGTGAGCGGCAGCGCGGTGGCGACCTGGTCGGCGACCGGCTCCCGGGTCAGCGCGCTGGTGCCCAGGTCCCCGTGCAGCAGGTCGGCGACGAAGCCGGCGTAGCGCACGGGCAGCGGGTCGAGCAGGCCGTGTTCCTCGCGGAAGTCGTGCAGTTGCCGCTCGGTCGGGTTGGCGCCCTGGAAGAACGCGGACGCCGGGTCGACGTCCGAGAACCGCATCACCAGGAACACGAACAGCACGATGCCGAGCAGCAGCGGCACGAGCAGGGCGACCCGGCGGAGCAGGATGCGCAGAACGGCCGTCATGCCGTCAGGCCCACGTGGCCCGGAGCAGGTTGATGCCCGGGTAGGGCTGCGCCCTGATGCCGCCGAGCCGTTCCGGGTCCCAGGCCGTCATCAGCTCGTTGTGGACGACCGGGTAGAGCACGGCCTGCTCGGCGACGACGTCGATGTAGTCCTGGACCATCGCCCGCTTCCGCGCCGGGTCGGGTTCCCGGGTGGCCCGGTCCATGTCCTTGAAGAGCCGCCGGGCGACGGGGTCGGCGGCCCAGCGCGTGTACTGCATCCAGAGGTTCCCGGGCCCGTAGTTGTAGTGCATGATCAGGTCGGCGTCGAGGCCGAACTGGTTGGGGTTCGAGGCGGCGGCGACCACCTGGTAGTCCCGCTTCTGGTCCAGCTTCGTGAAGACGGCGGTGGTCTCCTGCGGGGCCAGGGTCGTGCGCACCCCGATCGCGTCCCAGGAGGCCTTGACGGTCGGCAGGCAGTCCGCGATCCAGCTGACGTTCACGGCCAGGAGTTCGACGCTCAGCTCCCTGACCCCGGCCTCCTCCAGCAGCGCCCTCGCCCGCTCGGGGTCGTGGTCGTAGACGGTCTTCGCCCGGCGGTAGGACGGGTTGGCCTCGTCCAGGAAGGAACTGGACGGCCTGCCGTGGCCCTTGAGGGCGACCTCCACCATCTTCCCGGTGTCGATGGCGTAGTGCAGGGCCTGGCGCACGCGCACGTCGTCGAACGGCTTGTGCCGCGTGTTGAACATCAGGAACAGGTTGTTCATCCCGGCCGCGCCGGCCACCGTCAGCCCGCCGTCCTCCAGCCGGCCGATCGCGGCGTACGGGATGTTGTCGGCGATCTGCGCGCCCGCGCTCGCCCCGGAGATCTTCGCGACCCGGGGCGCCGCGTCCACGATCGTCAGCCAGTTCATCCTTCGGAACGCCGGCTTGCGGGGGCCGTTGTAGCCGTCGAAGGCCTCGAAGGCCGTGTTCGACTTCGGGTGGTGCGCGGTCTGCCGGTACGGGCCCGAGCCGATCGCCTTGCCCCTGACGGCGTCCTCCCAGGCGCCCGGCCGGGAGAACACGTGCCGGGGCATGACCTTGGCGAGCGTCAGCCGCGAAAGCCCCTCGGGGAAAGGGAACTTGAGCACCAGCTCCACGGACCGCGCGTCGATCTTCCGGACCTCCTCCAGCCAGCTCGCGAAGAAGCCCTTGGCGAGGGTCTGGGTGTCCGGGTCGAGGATCCGCTGGAAGACGAACACGACGTCGTCGGCGGTCACCGGCTCGCCGTCGTGGAAGGTCGCGCCGGTCCGCAGCGTGAACCGCCACGAGGTGCTGTCCGGGTCCTTCGGCACCTCGGTCGCCAGGGCCGCGTACGGCTCCCGGGAGATGGGGTCCGTGTCCAGCAGGCCCTCGTAGATGTGGTGGTTGGCGGCCATGCAGAACGCGGACGCCGTCTGGGTCGGGTCCCAGCTGCCGTCGTTGCCGTAGCCGATCACCGCGGTGAGCGTCCGGTCCCCGCCGCCCGAACCGGTGTCGTCGGTGGACTCGGGCCCGGCCGAACAGGCCGGCAGCGACGCGGAGACGGCGGCGGCCGCGCCCAGCGCGCCGGTGTACTTCAGGAACGACCGGCGGTGCGGCGCCGGCACGTCGGGGGTCACGTCGCGCACGGGTCCTCCAGCGGAAGGTCTGGGGAGGTCTGGGGAGAGGGGGACGGCTCCGGAGGTGGGACGTCCTACGTCCTGCGGTCAGCGCGACCATAGGAGGGGGCCGGGAGGCGGTCAAGGGATCGCGCACGAATGGCGCGTCCACCGGAGAACGGGCCGACGGCGCCCGGCCTGACGCAGGGTGACGGTTCGTCAGTCGCGCTCGGGGGACGCGGAGCATGACGAGGCGGGTGAGCGATCTGTGGAACGAGAGTGACACCGGCGTCCTGCGACTGCCGTCCGGCCGCCTGGTCCGGGGCCGGG
Organism: Streptomyces sp. NPDC058741; assembly: GCF_042746715.1. Taxonomy (NCBI): domain Bacteria; kingdom Bacillati; phylum Actinomycetota; class Actinomycetes; order Kitasatosporales; family Streptomycetaceae; genus Streptomyces; species Streptomyces sp. NPDC058741. The sequence continues at coordinate 56,668 of NZ_JBHYQH010000001.1, forward strand.
GCCTGCGCCACCCCCTGGACGCCGCCGCGCCCGGCCCACGGCCTCTACCTGCTGGGCCGCACACCCCTCGGGGTCCCCTGGGAGTCCGCCTGGATCCGCTGGCCCGACTTCCGCCTCCCAGTGGACCGGGAGGCGGCCCGCGCGCTGCTGACCCGGGCGTGGGAACGGGCCGCCGGCGAACGGGTGGAGATCGCCTGCTGGAGCGGCCGGGGCCGTACGGGCACCGCCCTGGCCTGCCTGGCGGTCCTGGACGGCGTCCCGCCCGGGCAGGCCGTGGCGTACGTCCGTGCGCGCGACGACCGGCGCGCGGTGGAGACGCCCTGGCAGCGCCGCTGGGTCGCCCGCTTCGCCGGGGCCTGACCTTCCGCACCGTGCAGGTGCCCACCCTCCGTGTACCGCCGATGGACCAGCGGATTTCGGCCGGTCGCCGCCGAACCCCTCCCCGCCGGGCCGCAGTTGTACAGCTGTGGTTCCCCCGCCCTCAGACGCGGAGCGTCACCACCCCGACGCGTGGAGTGAAACCGCGTGCGGGAGGGGAGCACGGTGGAGGCACGACACCCGGCGCTCCGCGCCGGAGAGAGCGGAGGACGCGGTGCAGGAATCAGGGGCGGAGATCGCCGATGCCGGAAGGGGCCGGACGACGTCGGGGGGCGAGGCGGTGAAGCCGCCGGTCGGCGCGCACGTCGTGGACACCCGCAGTGGACGCCTCGGGATCGTCATGGGACACGAGGGGCCCTACGTCCAGCTGAGGCCGTACGGGGGCGGCAGGGAGTGGGACGCCGAGCCCGGCGCCGTCCGGCAGGCCACCCCGGCCGAGCGGCTGCGGGCGGCCACGGCGTACGCCGATGCGCGCGGCAGGGGCGAGCTCCCCTGACGCGGTGACCCTGCGAGAATGGCCCCATGAGTCTGTTCCGCGACGACGGCATCGTGCTGCGCACCCAGAAGCTGGGTGAGGCGGACCGGATCATCACGCTGCTCACGCGCGGTCACGGCCGGGTCCGGGCGGTGGCCCGGGGCGTGCGCCGGACCAAGTCGAAGTTCGGTGCGCGCCTCGAACCGTTCTCCCACGTCGACGTGCAGTTCTTCGCCAAGGGCAGCGAGCTCGTCGGGCGCGGCCTGCCGCTGTGCACCCAGAGCGAGACCATCGCACCGTACGGCGGCGGCATCGTGAGCGACTACGCGCGGTACACGGCCGGCACCGCGATGCTCGAGACCGCCGAGCGGTTCACCGACCACGAGGGGGAGCCGGCCGTGCAGCAGTACCTGCTGCTCGTCGGCGCCCTGCGCACCCTCGCCCGGGGCGAGCACGCCCCGCACCTCGTGCTCGACGCCTTCCTGCTCCGGTCCCTCGCAGTCAACGGCTACGCCCCGAGCTTCACCGACTGCGCCAAGTGCGGCATGCCCGGACCCAACCGCTTCTTCTCGGTCGCCTCGGGCGGATCCGTCTGCGTGGACTGCCGGGTGCCCGGCAGCGTCGTACCCTCACCCCAGGCCCTGGAACTCCTCGGTGCGCTCCTTACGGGAGACTGGGAGACCGCGGACGCCTGCGAGGCGCGGTACGTCCGGGAGGGCAGCGGGCTGGTGTCCGCGTATCTGCACTGGCACATGGAGCGCGGCCTGCGCTCCCTGCGCTACGTCGAGAAGTAGAGCAGCGTAGAAGCAAGCGAGCACGAGGAGACGAGACACACATGGCCGTACGCGGGATCCTGGGGCGCCAGCGCCGGGAGTACAGGACGCCGGAGCCGCACCCGTCCGGCGCGCGGCCGCCGAAGCTCCCGGGCGAGCTCGTCCCGCGGCATGTGGCGATCGTCATGGACGGCAACGGGCGCTGGGCCAAGGACCGGGGGCTGCCGCGCACCGAGGGGCACAAGGTCGGCGCCGAACGCGTGCTGGACGTGCTGCAGGGCGCGATCGAGATGGGCGTCGGAGCCATCTCCCTGTACGCCTTCTCCACCGAGAACTGGAAGCGGTCGCCGGACGAGGTGCGTTTCCTGATGAACTTCAACCGCGACTTCATCCGCAGGACCCGGGACCAGCTGGACGAGCTGGGCATCCGGGTGCGCTGGGTCGGGCGGATGCCGAAGCTGTGGCGGTCGGTCGCCAAGGAACTGCAGATCGCCCAGGAGCAGACCAAGGGCAACGACCGCCTGACCCTGTACTTCTGCATGAACTACGGCGGCCGGGCCGAGATCGCCGACGCCGCGCAGGCGCTCGCGCAGGACGTGAGGAGCGGCAGGCTCGACCCGTCCAAGGTCAACGAGAAGACCTTCGCCAAGTACATGTACTACCCGGACATGCCGGACGTGGACCTGTTCCTGCGGCCGAGCGGCGAGCAGCGCACCTCCAACTACCTGCTCTGGCAGAGCGCCTACGCCGAGATGGTCTTCCAGGACGTGCTGTGGCCGGACTTCGACCGGCGCGACCTGTGGCGGGCGTGCCTGGAGTTCGCCTCCCGCGACCGCCGCTTCGGCGGGGCCATCCCCAACGAGGAACTCCTGGCGATGGAGGGCAGACAGCAGTAACGGGCAACGGTGTCGCAGTTCCCCCCACCCCAGGGGCGCGGGGAACTGCGCGACCAGCCACCCCCCACCCGCAGCAGCCCGCGCATCCTCACCCCCACGGCGAGGAGAGGGACCGCTCAGTTGCCGGAGGCCCCCGCGCAGTCCGCGCACGTCCCGAAGATCTCCACCGTGTGGGCCACGTTGACGTAGCCGTGCTCGGCGGCGATGGCCTCGGCCCACTTCTCCACGGCCGGGCCCTCGACCTCCACGGCCTTGCCGCAGCTCCGGCAGACGAGGTGGTGGTGATGGTCGTCGGTGGAGCAGCGGCGGTAGACGGACTCGCCGTCGGCGGTGCGCAGGACGTCGACCTCACCGGCGTCGGCGAGGGACTGCAGGGTGCGGTAGACCGTGGTGAGCCCGACCGAGTCGCCCTTGTGCTTGAGCATGTCGTGCAGTTCCTGCGCGCTGCGGAACTCGTCGACCTCCTGCAGGGCCGCCGCCACGGCGGCACGCTGCCTGGTGGCGCGGCCCTTCACGGACGGTCCAGCGGTCGTCACCGTTGCCTCCTCACGTCTGCCTTGCCCGGGCCATTGTGCCAGCCCGGGGCGGGGCCGGTCAGACGCCGACTTCGTCGGCCGCCCCCCGGCTGCCCGGAATCGTGCACCCGGAGGGGTCGGCGGCGTCCCGCGAAGCCGCCTGCGCGCGGGCGCGGCGGCGGGCCAGCGGGGTCGCGAGCGCCGTCAGCACGATGAACGCGCCGATGGTCAGCAGCACGATCGTCGCCCCGGGCGGCACGTCCTGGTAGTACGAGGTGACGGTGCCGCCGATCGTCACGCTCACGCCGATGGCCACGGCGATCGCGAAGGTCGCGGCGAAGCTGCGCCCGATCTGCTGCGCGGCGGCGACGGGCACCACCATCAGCGCGCTCACCAGCAGCAGCCCCACCACGCGCATCGCCACCGTGACGGTGACGGCCGCGGTGATCGCCGTCAGCAGGTTCAGGGCGCGCACCGGCAGGCCCGTGACCCGGGCGAACTCCTCGTCCTGGCTGACCGCGAACAGCTGCCGGCGCAGGCCGAGGGTGACCAGCACGACGAAGGCGGCCAGGACGCAGATCGCCGTGACGTCCGCGTCGGACACCGTCGACAGCGAGCCGAACAGGTACGACGTCAGGTTGGCGTTGGAGCCCGTCGGCGCGAGGTTGATGAACATCACACCGCCGGCCATGCCGCCGTAGAACAGCATCGCGAGGGCGATGTCGCCGCGGGTCCTGCCGTACCAGCGGATCAGCTCCATGAGGACCGCGCCGAGCACGGAGACCAGGGTCGCCATCCACACCGGGGACCAGGTCAGCAGGAAACCGAGGCCGACGCCGGTCATCGCCACGTGGCCGATGCCGTCGCCCATCAGGGCCTGGCGGCGCTGCACCAGGTAGATGCCGACGGCCGGAGCGGTGATGCCGACGAGGACGGCGGCGAGCAGCGCCCGCTGCATGAAGGCGTAGTCGAGGAAGTCCATCAGCTCAGCAGTCCCGTGCGCATCGGTTCGGCGCCCGCGGGTGCGTGCGGGTGCACGTGGTCGTGGCCGGGCAGGGCGTGCTGCCCGACCGCCTTCGGGGGCGGGCCGTCGTGGACGACGCAGCCGTCGCGCAGCACCACCGCCCGGTCGATCAGGGGCTCCAGGGGGCCCAGTTCGTGCAGTACCAGCAGCACGGTCGTGCCCCGGGAGACCTGTTCGCGCAGCGTGTGCGCGAGCACCTCCTGGCTGGCCAGGTCCACGCCCGCCATCGGCTCGTCCATGATCAGCAGCTCCGGCTCGGAGGCCAGGGCGCGGGCGATCAGCACGCGCTGGTGCTGGCCGCCGGACAGGGCGTCGACCGGGTCCTTGGCCCGGTCCGCCATGCCGACGAGCTCCAGCGCGGTCCGCACGGCCGCGTGGTCGGCCTTGCGTAGCACGCCGAAGCGGGTCCGCGACAGCCGGCCCGAGGAGACCACCTCGGTCACCGTGGCGGGCACGCCCGACGCGGCCGTGGTGCGCTGCGGGACGTAGCCCACGCGGTGCCAGTCGCGGAACCGCCTGCGGTCCGTGCCGAACAGCCGGATCTCGCCGGCGCCGGTCTGCACCTGGCCGATGACGGTGCGCACGGCCGTCGACTTGCCCGAGCCGTTCGCGCCGAGCAGCGCGACGACCTCGCCGCGGCGCACGGTGAGGTCGATGCCGCGCAGGACGGGGCGGGATCCCAGGTCCGCGCGGACGCCGCGCAGGGATACGACGGGCTCGCTCATGCCGTCCTCCGATGGGTCGGTCACTTGGCTCCCAGGGCCGTCCGCAGGGCCTTGAGGTTGGACTCCATGACCTGGAAGTAGTCGTCACCACGGGACTTGTCGGTGATGCCCTCGAGCGGGTCGAGGACGTCCGTCTTCAGGTTCGCGTCCCGGGCGAGGGTCTTCGCGGTCTTGTCGGACACCAGTGTCTCGTAGAACACGGTGGTGACGCCGTCGGCCCTGGCCTCCTGCTGGAGCTCCTTGACCCGGGCGGCGCTGGGCTCGCTCTCGGGGTCCATGCCGGAGATGGCCTCCTGGGTGAGGCCGTAGCGCTCGGCGAGGTAGCCGAAGGCGGCGTGGTTGGTGAAGAAGACCTTGCTCTTCGTGTTCTTCAGGCCGTTCTCGAAGTCGCCGTCGAGGGCGTTCAGCTTCTTCACCAGGGCCGCGGTGTTCTTCTCGTAGTCGGCCGCGTGGTCCGGGTCGGCCTTCTCGAAGGCCTTGCCGACGCCGCGGGCGATCTCGGCGTACTTCACCGGGTCGAGCCACACGTGCGGGTCGCGGGCGTGCTCCTCCTCGTCGGCGTGCTCCTCCTCGGCGTGGCCCTCCTCGCCCTCGTGGGTGTGGCCACCGGTGCCGTGGTCCTCCAGGCGGGTCAGGCCGGCCGCGTCGATCTTCGTCTCGATGCCGGTCTGCGCGACGGCCTCGTCGACGGCGGGCTGCAGCCCCTTGAGGAAGAGCGCCGCGTCGGCCTCCTCCAGCCGGGCCCGCTGCTGGGTGCTGATCTCCAGGTCGTGGGGCTCCTGGCCGGGTTCGGTCAGGCTGGTGACGTTCACGTGGTCGCCGCCGATCTGCTCGGCGAGGAACGCCATCGGGTAGAAGGAGGCGACGACGTCGAACTTGTCCGTGTTGCCCGTCGCCGCGCTGTCGCTGGAGCAGGCGGTGAGGGCGCCGAGGCCGAGAGCGGAGGCCAGGGCGGCGGGTATGAGGCGTCGTCGTACGTTCATGACACTCATTTTCAACTAATATGGAAACCGTTGTCAACAAACGGCCTGAACTGGGGTTCGGCGGGGTCGGGCGGTCGTTGAACGGGGAGCGATTTGATTGAGGGGGCGCCCCCGCCGGTAATCTGAGGCATTCGCTGGAAGCATCTCGCTCCGCCCGCCCGTCTCCCGACCACCACCCCTCATCGAGGCGCTCCGCGCCACCCGTCAGTATTCGTCGTCGTAATGAAGAGAGCACCGTGGCCGCCGACAAGATCGACACCATCGTCAGCCTGAGCAAGCGCCGTGGCTTCGTATTCCCCTGTAGTGAGATCTACGGCGGCCAGCGCGCCGCTTGGGACTACGGCCCGCTCGGTGTCGAGCTCAAGGAGAACCTCAAGCGCCAGTGGTGGCGCTACATGGTGACGTCGCGCGAGGACGTCGTGGGTATCGACTCGTCCGTGATCCTGGCCCCCGAGGTATGGGTCGCCTCCGGTCACGTCGCCACCTTCACGGACCCGCTGACCGAGTGCACCTCCTGCCACAAGCGGTTCCGCGCGGACCACCTGGAGGAGGCCTACGAGGCCAAGCACCACCGCCTGCCGGAGAACGGCCTGGCCGACGTCAACTGCCCCAACTGCGGAAACAAGGGCCAGTTCACCGAGCCCAAGCAGTTCTCGGGCCTGCTGTCCACCCACCTCGGCCCGACGCAGGACTCCGGTTCGATCGCCTACCTGCGCCCCGAGACCGCGCAGGGCATCTTCACCAACTTCTCCCAGGTGCAGACCACTTCGCGCCGCAAGCCGCCGTTCGGCATCGCCCAGATGGGCAAGTCCTTCCGCAACGAGATCACGCCCGGCAACTTCATCTTCCGCACCCGCGAGTTCGAGCAGATGGAGATGGAGTTCTTCGTCAAGCCGGGCGAGGACGAGAGGTGGCAGGAGTACTGGATGGAGCAGCGCTGGAACTGGTACACCGGCCTGGGGCTCCGCGAGGAGAACATGCGGTGGTACGAGCACCCCAAGGAGAAGCTCTCCCACTACTCCAAGCGCACCGCCGACATCGAGTACCGCTTCCAGTTCGGCGGCAGCGAGTGGGGTGAGCTGGAGGGCGTGGCCAACCGCACCGACTACGACCTCGGCGCCCACTCCAAGGCCTCCGGCCAAGACCTCACCTACTTCGACCAGGAGGCCGGCGAGCGCTGGACCCCGTACGTCATCGAGCCCGCGGCCGGTGTCGGCCGCGCGATGCTGGCGTTCCTGCTCGACGCGTACATCGAGGACGAGGCGCCCAACGCCAAGGGCAAGATGGAGAAGCGCACCGTGCTGCGCCTCGACCACCGCCTCGCCCCGGTGAAGGTCGCGGTGCTGCCGCTGTCCCGCAACCCGGAGCTGTCCCCGAAGGCCAAGGGCCTCGCCCAGGCGCTGCGCCGGCACTGGAACATCGAGTTCGACGACGCGGGCGCCATCGGCCGCCGCTACCGCCGCCAGGACGAGATCGGCACGCCGTTCTGCGTCACGGTCGACTTCGACACGCTGGACGACGACGCGGTGACGGTGCGCGAGCGCGACACCATGAAGCAGGAGCGCGTCTCCCTCGACCAGATCGAGGGCTACCTGGCCTCCCGCCTGATCGGCTGCTGACCGCTCCACGTCCCACGACGGTGCCGGGTCCCCCTCGGGGCCCGGCACCGTCGCGTTCCGCGGTGCCCGCCGGGGAATTGGTCCTTTAGCGCCGGTGGCGATTGGTCCTGTGACCCGAAGCGGGGCGGGACCAGGGTGAGGGCATGAGCATCGCCTTCCTGCTGACCACCCTGGTCGTCGTCGCGACGCCGGGCACCGGCGTCGTCTACACCCTCGCCGCCGCGCTGTCCCGGGGGCGCCGGGCCGGTGTCGTCGCGGCCGTCGGCTGCACGCTCGGGATCGTGCCGCATCTGCTGGCCACGGTCACCGGGGTGGCGGCCCTGCTGCACGCGAGCGCCACCGCCTTCCAGGCCCTGAAGTACGCCGGGGTGGCCTATCTGCTGTACATGGCCTGGGCGACGGTGCGGGACAAGGAGGCGCTCGTGGTGGAGGAGCGCACGCCCGCGGCGCCGGTGCCGGCCCGGCAGGTGATCGTGCGGGGCATCCTGATCAACATCCTCAACCCCAAGCTGACGATCTTCTTCTTCGCGTTCCTGCCGCAGTTCGTGAGCCCGGGGGAGCCCCACGCGCTGCCGCTGATGGTGGGGCTGGGAGGGGTGTTCATGCTGGCCACGTTCCTCGTGTTCGCCGCGTACGGGGTGCTGGCCGCGTCGGTGCGCAGCCGGGTGATCGGCAGGCCGCGGGTGACGGCGTGGCTGCGGCGGGGGTTCGCGGGGTCGTTCGTGGCGCTCGGGGCGAAGCTGGCGTTCACGGCGCGCTAGCTGGCCGGGGGCTTCGATCGAGGATTGATGACAAGTGTTGAATGACAGATGCTGAAATATGTCATCCGTTAGGGCAGGGTGGGTGCCATGACGATGCGAACCCGCTCCCTCGGAACCACCGGCCCCCAGGCCTCCGCCCTCGGTCTCGGCTGCATGGGCATGTCCGCGCTGTACGGCGAGACGGACCGGGCCGAGTCCATCGCGACGATCCACGCGGCGCTCGAAGCCGGCGTCACCCTGCTGGACACCGGCGACTTCTACGGCATGGGCCACAACGAGCTGCTGATCGGCGAGGCCCTGCGCGCCGCCCCCGCCGCACGCCGCGAACAGGCCCTGGTCAGCGTGAAGTTCGGCGCCCTGCGCGGTCCGGACGGCAGCTGGCTGGGCTACGACGGGCGGCCCGCCGCCGTGCGGAACTTCGCCGCCTACTCCCTCCAGCGGCTCGGCGTCGACCACATCGACGTCTACCGCATCGCCCGGCTCGACCCGGACGTGCCGGTCGAGGAGACGGTCGGCGCGATCGCGGAGCTCGTCGAGAAGGGCCATGTACGGCACATCGGCCTCAGCGAGGTCGGCGCCGACACCGTCCGCCGGGCCGCCGCCACCGCCCCGATCTCCGACCTCCAGATCGAGTACTCCCTCCTCTCGCGCGGCATCGAGGACGCGATCCTGCCGGCCGCGCGCGAGCTGGGCGTCGGCGTCACGGCGTACGGCGTCCTCTCCCGCGGCCTGATCTCCGGCCACTTCACCGCGGACCGGCAGCTCGGCGCGAACGACTTCCGGGCGATGTCGCCGCGCTTCCAGGGCGAGAACCTCCGGCACAACCTGACCCTCGTCGAGGCCCTGCGGAAGATCGCCGAACAGAAGGGCGTCAGCGTCGCGCAGATCGCCATCGCCTGGGTGCTCTCCCGCGGAGAGGACATCGTGCCCCTGGTCGGCGCCCGCCGCCGCGACCGGCTCACCGAGGCGCTCGGCGCGCTGGACGTCACGCTCGACGCGGCCGACCTCGCCGCCGTCGAGGAGGCCGTACCGGCCGGTGCCGCCGCCGGCGAGCGCTATCCGGCGGCCCAGATGGCGCACCTCGAGAGCTGAACCGGGCTCCGGGTACGGTCAGGGCATGGCACCGACCAGCGAGCCCCTGACCGCCGAGCGCATCCTCGAGGCGACCGAGGACGTGCTGCGCCGCCACGGACCGGCCAAGGCCACCGTGGTGGACGTGGCCCGTGCGCTCGGCGTCAGCCACGGCAGCGTCTACCGGCACTTCCGGACGAAGGCCGCGCTGCGCGAGGCGGTCACCAAGCGCTGGCTCGACCGCACGTCCGGCGAGCTGTCCGGGATCGCCGCCGCCGACCGCGATCCGGAGGCCCGTCTGCGGGACTGGCTCGCCGCGCTGTTCACCGCCAAGCGCCGCAAGGCGGGCGAGGATCCGGAGCTGTTCGCCACGTACACGGTCCTCACCGGCGAGAACGGCACGGTGGTGCGCGAGCACCTCGCCGACCTGACGTCCCAGCTGACGGGGATCGTCGAGGCGGGCGTCGACACCGGCGTCTTCGCCGCCACCGACCCCGGCGCGACGGCCCGCGCCCTCTTCCAGGCCACGGGCCGCTTCCACGACCCCTGTCACGCCAGGGAGTGGGAGGAGCCGGACGCCGAGGCCGACCTCGAGGCCCTCGTCGGCCTGCTGGTGCGGGGACTGCGGCGTACCTAGCTCTGTCGTCGCCCTCCCGCCGTCGCCCTGAGGGCGGCCGCGTGCTCCCGGTGTGCCGGGCGGACGTCCTCGTACGGGCGTCCTCGGGCTCTCGCCCGGTGCGGCGAGTGGGGGTCCTCTGCTCGAAGAACCCGGGGGAGCGCAGGGCGCCGCGGGGCGGACGGGGAGGGGTGACGGCAGTGGTCGGGCCGCCCTCGGGTCCACGGTGGCCTGGTGCGCCTCCAGCAGGTGTTCCTCCGCCTTCAGCCAGGGCAGGAACTGGGCGTCCCGGTGCCAGCCGCAGGTGCCCATCCGATCGTGCGCTGCGCACCCGTGCGCCACACCCGGACCACGTGCTCCCGGCCGTGCCGGTCCCAGCGGCTGACCTTGCTGGTGTCGATCGTCTCGGTGCACGGCACAATGGGGGAATGCCCACGCCCCTCCAGATCGGTCCGCACGCCGTCCGCCCGCCCGTCGTCCTGGCCCCCATGGCCGGGATCACCAACGCGCCCTTCCGCACCCTGTGCAGGGAGTTCAGCGGCGGCAAAGGGCTGTTCGTCAGCGAGATGATCACCACCAGGGCCCTGGTCGAGCGCAACGAGAAGACCATGCAGCTCATTCACTTCGACGCGAGTGAGCGGCCCCGGTCCATCCAGCTGTACGGAGTGGACCCGGCCACCGTCGGCAAGGCCGTCCGCATGATCGCGGAGGAGGACCTCGCCGACCACATCGACCTGAACTTCGGCTGCCCCGTGCCCAAGGTCACCCGCAAGGGCGGCGGCTCCGCGCTGCCGTACAAGCGGAACCTGCTGCGGGCGATCCTGCGCGAGGCCGTCAGCGGCGCCGGCGACCTGCCCGTGACGATGAAGATGCGCAAGGGCATCGACGACGACCACATCACCTACCTCGACGCCGGCCGCATCGCCGTCGAGGAGGGCGTCACCGCCATCGCCCTGCACGGCCGCACCGCCGCCCAGCACTACGGTGGCACCGCCGACTGGGACGCCGTCGCCCGGCTGAAGGAGCACGTCCCGGAGATCCCGGTGCTCGGCAACGGCGACATCTGGTCCGCCGAGGACGCCCTGCGCATGGTGCGCGAGACCGGCTGCGACGGGGTGGTCGTCGGGCGCGGCTGCCTCGGGAGGCCGTGGCTGTTCGCGGACCTGGTCGCCGCCTTCGAGGGCCGCACCGGGGACATGGCCCGGCCCGCGCTGCGCGAGGTCGCCGAGGTCATGGTCCGGCACGCCACCCTGCTCGGGGAGTGGATCGGCGACGAGTCCCGGGGCGTGATCGACTTCCGCAAGCACGTCGCCTGGTACCTCAAGGGCTTCGCGGTCGGCTCGGAGATGCGCCGGCGCCTCGCCGTCACCTCGTCCCTGGAGGAGCTGCGCTCCGGCCTGGACGAGCTGGACCTCGACCAGCCCTGGCCCGCCGGCGCCGACGGGCCCCGCGGCCGTACGTCCGGCAACAACCGGGTGGTGCTGCCGGACGGCTGGCTCAAGGACCCGTACGACTGCGCCTGGATCGGCGAGGACGCCGAACTGGACACCTCCGGCGGCTGATCAGCCCGTGGAGGGGTGCGGTGTGGAGCCGTACGCCGTCAGGAACCGGTCGCGGAACGAGCTCATCCTCCACACCGGCGCGTCCCGGCCGGGCCTCAGCCCCTCGGTCCAGTGCCAGCCGGCGATCCGGTCCAGCACCTTCGGGTCCTTGGCGACGATCGACACCGGCACGTCCCGGGAGGCGCGGACGCCGCTGACCCGGGCGATGGGCTGGTGGTCGCCGAGGAAGACCAGGACGGTGTCGTCGGTGCCGTAGCGCTGGAGCCACTGGGTGAGGCTGGTCACCGAGTACTGGATCGACTTGCCGTACTCCTCGCGGGAGCGGGTGGTGTCCGTGATGATGTCCGCCGGCTCGTTGCCGGACTTCTGGATGGCGTCGAAGACGGAGCCGTCGCCGAGTTCGTCCCAGCCGACCGTCTTCGGGATCGGCGCCCAGGGCTGGTGGCTTGAGGTCAGGATGACGAAGGACATCAGCGGCCTGTCGCGCTCGACCCCGTGCACCCGGCGCTGGAACGCCTCCAGGGCGTACTGGTCGGGCATCGTCGACCAGCTGAACTTCGGCCCCCGGTAGCCCAGGTCGAACGCGTCGTAGACCCGGTCGAGGCCGTACCACTTCTCCTCCGGCCAGCCCTTCCGCACGCCCGGCATGACACCGACGGTGTCCCAGGCGCCGGTCTTGCGGAACGCCTTGGTGAGGGTGAGGTGGTCGCCCGCGGTGACCGTGCGGTAGCGCCGCTGGTTGTCGATCCACAGGCCGGACATGGTCGTGGAGTGGCCGAGCCAGCTGCTGCCGCCGTAGGTCGCCGAGGTCAGCCAGCCGCTGCGGGCGGCGTAACCCGCCTTCTCCAGGGCCCTGGTGCTCGCGTCCAGGGTCCGGCCGACGCCGGGCGCCATGACCGGGTCCTCGATGGCGCTGCGGCCGTAGCTCTCGATGAACGCGAAGACGACGTCCTTGCCGCGCAGGTCCGTCAGCAGCTGGTCGGGCGGTGTGGCGCCGAAGGTGTCCGCGCGGGCCTCCTTGGCGAAGGCGGCCTCGTCGCGCAGGGACTCCACCGTCCGCTGCGCGTGCACGCGCAGGGCACCGGCGCCCCGCTCGGAGGCGATCGGCCCGCCGGACAGGGTGAGGCCGAGCGCGGAGCAGGTGACCCAGACCGTCCCGGCGAGCAGGGCCCCCTTCGTCGCCCGGCCCCGGTGGCGGGCCAGCACGCCGGCCAGCCGGACGCACGCCGCGACCATGACGGCCGCGACGAGCAGCACCAGCACGACCGCTCCGACGGCGGCGGCCGTCGCGACGCCGGAGCCCAGTGTGTCCCCGACGTACGCCTGGGCGTCGGGCAGCAGGTCCCAGTCGAGCGCGGCGTTGAAGCCCCGGCCCAGGTACTCGTTGAACCCCATGTCGAGCAGGTTCAGGGCCGTCAGCACGGTGAGGCCCAGCCCGTACAGCACCGCCGCGGCCAGCCGGGGCCGGCGTGGCAGCGCCAGCAGCACGACGGCCCCCGCGACCGCCTCCGCCGGGATCTTCAGGAAGCTGTACGCCGTGAGGGCGGGCAGCGTGTCCGGCATCAGCAGCGCGCCCAGCACCAGGGCCGCGCCGAGGACGGTGGTGCCCTGGCGGAGGGCGCGAGCGGGGCCCGGGTGCCGGGTGCGCCAGCCGCGGAGGTGGGCGAGGCGGCGTCCGGCGGGCGTCGGCGCGGAGGCCTCGCGCGCCGACGCCCTCTCGTTCTCCCCCGTGCCCCCGCTCTCCTCGACCTCCCTCTCGCTCTCGGCCTCTGACACGCGGTCACCCGGCTGTGGTGACGCGCTGGAGCGTGTGAAGACAGGCACCCGGAGGTCCTTCCCGTGCGAAACCCGGTGGTGGGGCGGACCCGCATGGGGGTACGGGTCCGCCGCAGTTCCGTACGGGGCGGTCCGCGGGTGTGTTCAGCCCGGTGGGCCAGGGCTCGGCAAACACCCGGCAAACGCCGGGCCAACCGGGGCTCAGACGCCGCCGACCGCCGTGAGCAGCGCCAACGGGGCCGCCGCCGACCGGGATTCACGGACGCACGCGTGCGGGTACGGCACCGGCTCCGGGTGGGTGTCGCGGCCGTAGCCCGCGAGGACCTCCGGCAGCCGGTTCCCGGTCGTTGTGGCCGCGTCGACCAGGCCGCCCGCGACGGCACGGGCCTCGTCGTGCAGCCCGTAGCGGGCCAGGCCCAGGGCGATCAGCGCGTTGTCGTGCGGCCAGACCGAGCCGCGGTGGTAGGAGAGCGGGTGGTAGGCCGGCTGCCCGGCGGCCAGCGTGCGCACGCCCCAGCCGGAGAAGAAGTCCGGTTCGAGCAGACGCCGGCCGACCTGCTCGCCGTACTCCTTGTCCAGCAGCCCCGACCACAGCAGGTGCCCGGCGTCGGAGGCGAGCGCGTCGACCCGGTCGCCGCGGCCGTCGAGGGCGAGCGCCGGGAAGGAGTGCTCCGGCATCCAGAAGTCCCGCTGGAAGCGGTCGCGCAGATCACCGGCCGCCTGCTCCAGCAGATCGGCGTAGGTGGCGTCCTGCCAGACCGTGCGCGCGAGCCCGGCCGTGCGGCGCAGCGCGTCGTAGGCGTAGCCCTGGGCGCCCGCGGCCGTCACCGGGCCGTGCGGGCGGATGCCCTCGGCGGAGCAGATCGCGCCGGGGGAGTCCTTCCAGTTCTGGTTGGCGAGGCCGCCCTGGTCGGCGCGGTAGACGAGGTAGCCGCGGGAGGTGAGCCCGCCGTGGTCCAGCATCCAGCCGACGGCGGCGCGGGCGTGGGACTCCAGGCGGCGGGCCAGGGCCGTGTCGCCGGTGTGCTCGGTGTACGCGCCGAGCAGGACGAGGAACAGGGGCGTGGCGTCGACCGAGCCGTAGTAGCGGCCGTAGGGGACCTGGCCGAAGTGGGCCAGTTCGCCGTGGCGCACCTCGTGCACGATCTTGCCGGGCTGGGCGATCTCGTCGGCGGCCGGCCCGGTGGCCTGGGTGGCGGCGAGCGCGGGCAGCGTGGCGGCGGCCAGCCGCGGCCGGTAGGGCAGGGCGAACAGGGACGTCAGCAGGGCGTCGCGGCCCAGCAGGGTGAGGAACCAGGGGGCGCCGGCGGCCGGGACGCGCAGTTCCTCGCCGTCCGGGCCGGTCGCCGGGACCTGGAGCGCGGCGAGGTCGGCGAGGCCCCGGGCGCAGGCCGCGGCCAGCTGCGGCCAGCCGGTGGGGAAGGCCACGCCCTGCGCGAACTCGTTCTCCCCGCACCGCAGCCGGTGCCGGGCGGCGGCGGGGGAGCGGGGCACGCGCAGGGCGCGCCTCTCGCCGTGCGGACGGGCCATGACGCGCAGGACCAGCTCGGCGGTGCCGTGCGGTTCCAGGTCCAGCGTCCACACCAGGCGGCGGGCGCCGGTGCCGGTCTCCTCGACGGTGTCCGGCCGCGGTTCGGCGGTCACGCTCGTCACCGACCGCCACTCGCCGCGCCGGTAGACGAACTCCACGCCGTGGCCGAGGACCTGGCGGGAGCGGACGGCGCCGGTCTTCGTGTAGGTGCGGTGGTCGGAGCGCAGCTCGAACTGGTCGGCGAAGTCGGCGTCGGCGGTGACCGCGAGCAGGACCGTCGTCGGCACCGGCCGGTTGCTGGTGACGCGCAGGCACTCCACGAACGAGGAGTCCCCGACGGCCTGTTCACGGAAGAGCGTGTACCCGGGCGGCTCGTCGCGCCCGCCGCGCGGCACGAGGACGCAGGCCGCGGTGGACCCGTCGGCCACCGGTGTCAGCGTCTCCGGCACGGCGCCGTCGACGGTGAGCTGCCACCGGCTCAGGTGCCGCGCGTCCCGTACGAACAGGCCGTCCGGGGCGCTGCCGCCCCGGTAGCCGCTGATGTCGCCGCGGTCGCCCACGGCGGCGAACGTCTGGCCGTGCACGAGCAGATGATGCCGGTCCGTCATCACCGGTCCCCTCCCTTGGTTGCCGTGAGGCCGCGCCGGTCGGCGGGCCCCGCGGGCCGGTCGTGCAGCAGGTCGAGCGTGAGCGCGGCGGTCCAGCCGAAGCCGGCGGCGCCGCAGGGCTGTCCGGTGTACGGGTCGACGTACTCCGCGAAGCCGGAGGCGCCGGCGGTGCGCAGCAGCCCCCTGCGCAGGGCGTCGGCACGGCCGCGCTCGCCGTGCAGGCGCAGCCCCCGCTCCAGCAGCCAGTTGGTGTTGAACCAGGCCGGGCCGCGCCAGTAGCGGTGCGGGTCGAAGGCCTCGCCCAGCAGGTCGTAGCTGGGCACCAGGCGGGTCGTGCCGCCGAGGCCGAAGTGCGGACCGCAGACCGTGCGGACCAGGGTGGCGGCGAGGTCGCGCGGCAGGGCCGGCAGCAGCAGCGGGACGAGCCCGGAGACACCGCGCTCGGGGATCGGTTCCCCGGTGCGCACGTCCCGGCACAGGAACATCCCCGCCGCCGGATCCCACAGCCCCTCCAGCAGGGCCGCCGTCAGCCGCTCCGCGCGCGCCGGGCGGGCCGGGCCGTCCGCGCCCAGTTCGCGCTCGATCCCGGCCAGGGCGTACTCGGAGGCGATCAGCAGGGCGTTGAACGCCGGGTCCTCGACGGCGAAGCCGCCGGATCGGCCGCCGCTTCCCGCCCCGCGCGGCTCGTCGGCGTACCCGCGGTCCCGGTAGTCGGCCGCCAGCCGCACGTAGCGCCCGTAGTCCAGGTCCGTCGGCCGGTCCGCGGGCGAGCCGTGGTCGAGGTCGGCGCGGCGGAAGGAGCGGGCCGGGGCGGGGGCGATCCGGGACAGCGGGCGGTCCCAGCAGGGGCTGTTGTCCATACCCTGTTCCCAGGGGTGCACCACGGACACCAGGCCCGCGCCGCCCAGGTCGCGCCGGTGCAGCAGGTACCGGTGCCAGGCCGCGAGCCGGGGGGCGACCCGGGTGAGGAAGCCGCGCGCCCGCGACAGGCCGGGGTCGGCCAGGTGCACCAGCCACGCGGCCAGCGCGTGCACCGGTGGCTGCACGATCCCCGAGGTCTGTACGGTGCGCGGGGCGCCCGCCGCGCGCCCCGCGGTGGAGGAGCGCCAGAAGTCGGGGCTCGGGAAGTAGGCGTCGAGCGGCACGGAGGGGTTGAAGACGATGTGCGGGATCCGCCCGTCGGCCCACTGCGCCGCCAGCAGCGTCTCCAGCTCCGTCTGGGCCCGTACCGGCGACAGGTGCCGCAGGCCGATCGCGATGAACGCCGAGTCCCACGACCACTGGTGCGGATACAGACTGCGCGAGGGCACCGTGGACGACCCCGTCCAGCCGGCCTCCAGCACGGCGGCGGCCCTGTCGTGCAGGGAGGGCGGGGCATCTGACGGGTCGTATGCGACGGTGCGTCCCGCGGGACGAGGGGCGCGTCGGGCGGTGCGGTCCACTCGGGGCTCTCCGGAAGACGTCCGGCCGCCCGGTTCGGCAGCGGCGACAGGGTGGTTACGTCTGCTTAACACGCAAAACCCACTATGTAAGGCAAGGTTGAGAAACACAAGGGGGTGTGCATGACCGGACAGGCCGGAAGAAGCGGACGAGGCGCGGGCCCGGCGAGCGCCGGCGATCTGCTCGCGCTGGTGCGCAGTCGCCGCGCCACGACCCGGGGGGCCCTGCAACAGGCGACCGGCCTGTCCCGGGCCACCGTCGGGCAGCGGCTGGACCGGCTCTTCCGCGCGGGCTGGCTGCGCGAGGGCGCCGGCGGAACGGTGGACTCCCCGCAGGGCGGACGCCCCTCCATCACGCTGGAGTTCGACGACGAGCACGCGGTCGTGCTGGCCGCCGACCTCGACACCCGGCACGCGCGGGCGGCCGTGCTGTCGCTGAGCGGCGAGATCCTCGCGGAGCACTCGGGCATCCTGGCCGTCGAGGACGGCCCGGACGCGGTGCTGGGCGAACTCGGACGCTGGTTCGCCGAGTTGCTGGTGAAGGCCGGGCGCGGGGCGGAGACGGTGTGCGGGGTCGGGCTGGCCGTGCCCGGCCCGGTCGACATCGGGACCGGCCGCGTCGTCCAGCCGCCGATCATGCCCGGCTGGGACGGCTACGACATCAGGACCCGGCTCGCCCGGGCGCTCGACGAGCACACCGGCGCCGGCGCGGTGCCCGTGCTGGTGGACAACGACGCCAACCTGATGGCCTACGGCGAGCAGCGCACCGGCTACCCCGACTGCTCCGCCTTCGTCCTGGTCAAGGTCTCCACCGGCATCGGCGCCGGGGTCGTGGTCGACGGCTCGGTGTTCCGGGGCATCGACGGCGGCGCCGGAGACATCGGGCACATCCGGGTGCCGGAGGGCGCCCGGGCGCTGTGCCGGTGCGGCTCCTACGGCTGTCTCGCCGCCGTCGCCAGCGGCCGCGCGGTGGCGCGGAGGCTGGCCGAGGCCGGGGTGCCGGCCGCCTCCGGGTCGGACGTGCGGGACCTGCTGGCGTCCGGGCACCCGGATGCCGTCGGGCTCGCCCGGGAGGCCGGGCGGCGCGTCGGGGACGTCCTCGCCACGGTCGTGACCCTGCTGAACCCCGGCGTGCTGATGATCGCCGGAGATCTGGCCGGAACCGCCTTCCTGACGGGGGTGCGCGAGCTGCTGTACCAGCGGGCCCTGCCCCGTTCCACGGCCCGCCTCGACGTGGTGACCTCACGGCTGGGCGAGCGAGCGGGCCTGGTGGGAGCGGGGGCGATGGTCGTGGAGCACCTCTACGCGCCCGAGCGGGTCGAGGAGCGGCTGCGCGCGCTCGGCGTGTGACGGCGCCGTTTCGGCCCCGGGTCGCGTCCGCATGGTGAAATCCGGTCGGCTGTGGCAGCGTGATTCTCGCCACCTCTGATAAGGGTTGCGCTCAGATGAGCGGATCGTGAGCGGCTGCACTTCTCCAAAGGGTGGCACTCAGTGCCACCCTTTGATCGTTCATCGAGCGAAATCAAGCGTGCGGTAACACTGCTCATATGAGCACTCGGCGGGCTCCGGGGGAGGGTTCGCGTTCAGGAAGTGAAAACATGCGGCTGGGATCGCTTGCTCAGCCTTGACTTTCGATCCGCTGGCGGACGAGTGGTTACAGGCGTATGACGCGCAAGTGGACGTACCCAGGCGCCTTTGATCTGGGTATGTTCCTGCCCGTCAGGGCAGCCACCGCGTCCTCGAGGAGTCGAGACCCGTGTCGGAAAACAAAGATCCCCACGTAGCTGAGCACGGTAAGAACGTTGAGGGCGTGAAGTTCGTCTACGACTTCACCGAGGGCAACAAGGACCTCAAGGACCTCCTCGGTGGCAAGGGCGCGAACCTCGCCGAGATGACGAACCTGGGCCTCCCGGTTCCTCCCGGCTTCACGATCACCACCGAGGCCTGCAAGGTCTACCTCGACAGCGGCGAGGAGCCCGCGGCACTGCGTGACGAGGTGAGCGCGCACCTCGACGCCCTCGAGGCGCGCATGGGCAAGAAGCTCGGCCAGGCCGACGACCCGCTGCTGGTCTCGGTGCGCTCGGGCGCCAAGTTCTCCATGCCCGGCATGATGGACACCGTCCTCAACATCGGCCTCTCCGACAAGTCGGTGCAGGGCCTCGCCCAGCAGGCCGGCGACGACCGGTTCGCGTGGGACTCCTACCGCCGCCTGATCCAGATGTTCGGCAAGACCGTCCTCGGCGTCGACGGCGAACTCTTCGAGGACGCGCTGGAGGCGGCGAAGGCGGCCAAGAAGGTCACGGTCGACACCGAGCTGGAGGCCGCCGACCTCAAGAAGCTCGTCACCAAGTTCAAGAAGATCGTCAGGACCGAGGCCGGCCGCGACTTCCCGCAGGACCCGCGCGAGCAGATGGACCTCGCCATCCACGCGGTCTTCGACTCCTGGAACACCGACCGCGCCAAGCTCTACCGCCGCCAGGAGCGCATCCCGCACGACCTGGGCACGGCCGTCAACGTCTGCTCCATGGTCTTCGGCAACCTCGGCCCCGACTCCGGCACCGGCGTCGCCTTCACCCGCGACCCCGCCTCCGGCCACCAGGGCGTCTACGGCGACTACCTGCAGAACGCCCAGGGCGAGGACGTCGTCGCCGGCATCCGCAACACCGTGCCGCTCGCCGATCTGGAGCGCATCGACAAGAAGTCGTACGACCAGCTCATGCAGATCATGGAGACCCTGGAGAACCACTACAGGGACCTCTGCGACATCGAGTTCACCATCGAGCGCGGGGTGCTGTGGATGCTGCAGACCCGCGTCGGCAAGCGCACCGCGGGCGCCGCCTTCCGCATCGCGACCCAGCTGGTGGACCAGGGCCTGATCGACGAGGCCGAGGCGCTCACCCGCGTCAACGGCGCCCAGCTCGCGCAGCTGATGTTCCCGCGCTTCGACGAGAGCGCCAAGGTCGCGCAGGTCGGACGCGGCATCGCCGCCTCGCCCGGCGCCGCCGTCGGCAAGGCCGTCTTCGACTCCTACACGGCCGTCAAGTGGTCCCGCTCCGGCGAGAAGGTCATCCTGATCCGCCGCGAGACCAACCCCGACGACCTGGACGGCATGATCGCCGCCGAGGGCATCCTCACCTCCCGCGGCGGCAAGACCTCCCACGCCGCCGTCGTCGCCCGCGGCATGGGCAAGACCTGTGTCTGCGGCGCCGAGGAGCTGGAGGTCGACACCAAGCGCCGCCGGATGACCGTGCCGGGCGGGCACGTCGTCGAGGAGGGCGACGTCGTCTCCATCGACGGCTCCACCGGCAAGGTCTACCTCGGCGAGGTGCCGGTCGTGCCGTCGCCGGTCGTGGAGTACTTCGAGGGCCGGATGCACCCGGGCGCCGACGACGCCGACGAACTGGTCGAGGCCGTGCACCGCATGATGGCCTTCGCCGACCGCAAGCGCCGGCTGCGGGTGCGCGCCAACGCCGACAACGCCGAGGACGCGCTGCGCGCCCGCCGCTTCGGCGCCCAGGGCATCGGCCTGTGCCGCACCGAGCACATGTTCCTCGGTGACCGGCGCGAGCTGGTGGAGCGGCTGATCCTGGCCGACACCGACGCCGAGCGCGAGGAGTCCCTCAAGCAGCTGCTGCCGCTGCAGAAGCAGGACTTCGTCCAGCTCTTCGAGTCCATGGACGGCCTGCCGGTCACCATCCGCCTGCTCGACCCGCCGCTGCACGAGTTCCTGCCCGACATCACGGAACTCTCGGTCCGCGTGGCACTGGCCGAGTCCCGCCAGGAGCCGCACGAGAACGAACTGCGCCTGCTCCAGGCCGTGCACCGGCTGCACGAGCAGAACCCGATGCTCGGTCTGCGCGGTGTCCGCCTCGGGCTGGTCATCCCCGGCCTGTTCACCATGCAGGTCCGGGCCATCGCCGAGGCCGCGGCCGAGCGCAAGGCCGCCAAGGGCGACCCGCGTGCCGAGATCATGATCCCGCTCGTGGGCACGGTCCAGGAGCTGGAGATCGTCCGCGAGGAGGCCGACCAGGTCATCGCCGAGGTCGAGGCGGCCTCCGGCGCGCAGCTGAAGCTGTCCATCGGCACGATGATCGAGCTGCCGCGCGCCGCGCTGACCGCCGGTCAGATCGCCGAGGCCGCGCAGTTCTTCTCCTTCGGCACCAACGACCTCACCCAGACGGTGTGGGGCTTCTCCCGGGACGACGTGGAGGCGAGCTTCTTCACCGCGTACCTGGAGAAGGGCATCTTCGGCGTCTCCCCGTTCGAGACGATCGACAAGGACGGCGTCGGCTCGCTGGTGAAGCTGGCCGCCAAGGCCGGCCGCGAGACCCGGCCCGACCTCAAGCTCGGCGTCTGCGGCGAGCACGGCGGTGACCCGGAGTCGGTCCACTTCTTCCACGAGGTCGGACTCGACTACGTCTCCTGCTCCCCGTTCCGCATCCCGGTGGCCCGCCTGGAGGCGGGCCGGGCCGCGGTCCAGTCCCAGGGCAGCGACCACCGCTAGCCCGGGACGCCTGGAATCCGGAGCCGCCGTCGGTCCCCGACCCTCACCGATCGCGGCGGCTCCGGTGCACGGAGACCGGAGGGCCCGCAGGTCCTGCCCAGGACGCAGGGCGCCGTCCTGGGGACCGGCGCGGCAGCGGGTGCCCGAGCGTCGGACTCACCTTCGGGCGGGGCTCGTTCAGGGCCACCGGCCCGGACGAGGCGCACCCGCTCACCCACACGGTCGGCCCCATGCCGCCCGGCAGCGACGAGCACACCCTCGACCGGGTCCGCCACGACCGCTGGGTGCTGGACCTGCGGACCGCTCCGGGAGCGGCCCGGCACTGGCCGGCCGGGGCCCGGCCCCGCGCAGCGTCGGCACCGCCTACCCGGAGCCGCGCAACGACTACGACAACGCGCTGGGCCGCTGCTTCGACGTCCTGCTCCATCAGGACCGGGTGCGGGCCGCGGACCTGCTGCCCGCGCCCTGGGTTCGGCGGAACGCGGTCACTGGGGCCGTCCTTCCCGCAGGCACACGACGGCGCCGGTGAGGGCGGCCCGGTGCAGGGTGGTGAGCGTGTGCAGCGGGGTCGACAGCCGCGCCGGCGCCAGGTCGGCGAGGGCGAACAGGCCGTCCTCGTCGTGCTCGGCGCTGCGCCGGACGGTCAGCCCGTCCGGGAGGCGGCCGCCGAAGAAGTAGAAGTCGATCACCGGGCCCGTCTCCTTCACGTCGGCCCGGTGGTCGTACCCGATGAGGCGGAGCGGGTGCGCGAGCACGATCCCGGTCTCCTCGCACACCTCCCGGCGCGCGGCCGCGACCGGGTCCTCACCGTCGTCGAGCATGCCGCCCGGCAGCCCCCACAGGCCCGCGCCGGGACGGCCCCCCGAGTAGCGCAGCAGCAGGATCCGGTCCTCGGTGTCGAGGAGCAGGACGCAGGACGCGACGATGGTCTGCGGCAGCGTCTTGACCCACTCGGCGCGCGGCAGCAGGCCGGGAGCGGTCGGGGCGGGCACGGTCGTGTCCACGTGGTGTTCCTTCCGTCGACGGGACAGTCCTTCCGGGCTGTCTGAACGGTGGAACGGCCGGGCCCGCCGAAGGTCACCGGCAGGCCCGGCTCAGGTGTCGCACGCCACCCCGTCGCCGTCGCGGTCCAGGTGGGAGGCGTACCCCGGTTCACCCCGGTGGATGGGAGCGGCGCCGGCGGCACGGACGGCGGTGCAGTTGGCGTAGTACACGTCGGCGCCACCGTCTCCGTCCGGCCCGCCGGCGCCCGAGCCGCCGCCGGCGGCCGGCCGGACCGTGACCGTGGGGGTGACCTCGACGGTCTTCGTGGTGGTGACGGTGGGCGCGGGCGCCGGCTTCGCGGCGCGCGGTGTCGCGGTCGCCGTGGTGGTCGCGGTGACCGTGACGGTGGGCCGCGGCGCGGCGGCGGCGGGCTTCGCACCGGCCGCGGTGTCCCCGCCGCCGGCGCCGATCCCGACGCCGAGGACCAGTGCCAGGCCCAGCGCGGGCAGCAGGTAGCGCTTGCGGGCCCAGCGGGGCGCGGGCCGGCCCGGCTGCGGTGCGGAACCGGGGCTGTCGTGCGGGCCGGCGTACGGATTCGCCATGGTCATCCCCCCGAGGGTGTGCGAGGGGATGACCGTAGGACCGGGCGGCCCCCGGTGGGGGAGAGGTGACCAACTTGTGATGATCGGGTGAAGGCGGCAGGGGCGGGCTACGAGCGGAACGGCCCCTTCACCTCGTACGTGATGCCGCCCGAGGAACTGCCGCTGGTGCCGCGCTGGCTGGAGAAGTACAGGCGGGTGCCGTCCGGGGAGAAGGCCGGGCCGGTGATCTCCGAGCCGGACTGGCCGTCGACGCGGAGGAAGGGCGCCACGACGTCGTCCGGGGTGATGACGCAGATGTCCATGGTGCCGCCGTCCTCGGCGACGAACAGGTCGCCGGAGGCCGCGCCGGTGACGTTGTCCACGCCCGTGAGCGGGGCCGTGCCGCCGGTCACCAGGGAGTCGTCGTAGGCGAGTTCGATCGTCTGGGCCGCCGCGTCGTACTGCCAGACGCGGTTGTCGCCCTTGGTGGTGAACCAGCAGGTGCCGTTCGCGTAGTAGCAGCCTTCGCCGCCGTTGAAGCGCTTGGCGCCCGCGACCTGGTTGCGGGTCGCCGTCGCGCCGGTCGGGTCGGGCACCCGGGCCCAGGTGACCGGCCCGCTCGTGGCGCTGCCCGCCACCAGGACCTCCAGCGTCCCGGCGGACAGATCGCCCCAGGTCGTCGGGCGGAAGCGGTAGAAGCAGCCGTCCGACACGTCCTCCGTGAGGTACACGACCCCGCGGACCGGGTCGGCCGCCGCCGCCTCGTGCTTGAAGCGGCCCATCGCGTCCCGGCGCACCGCCGGCTTCACGCCCCAGGGATCCGTCTCGTAGACGTAGCCCCGGTCCACCTCCTCGCAGGACAGCCAGGTGTTCCACGGCGTCTTCCCGCCCGCGCAGTTCTGCCGCGTGCCCGACAGGATGCGGTACGCGCCCGTGATCGCGCCCGTCGAGGAGAACGCCACCGCGCTCGCGCCGCCCGAGGGGTTGATCTCGGAGTTGGAGACGTAGATCCAGCCCGTTCCGTCGGCGTAACAGGCGCCGCCGTCCGGGGCGTTGTGCCAGCTGTACGACGTGCCCGCGACCCGCTGGCCCGAGCGGGCGATCACCCGGCTCGTGAAGCCGGCGGGGAGTCTGATGCCGTTGGCGTCCGGGGAGCCCAGCGGCCCGTAGGGGCCCGTGCCGGGCTGGGCGGGAGCCGCGTACGCGGCGCCGCGCCACAGGGTTCCGCCCAGCGCGGCGGACGCACCGCCGAGGACGGCCGCGCGCAGAAGGCTGCGACGTTCCACTCTCACTCCAAGAGGTGCCGTACGGGCCCGCCGCCGGTCGACGGCGGGGTCGTGCACAGGGGAGGCGGAACGCGACGCTAGAGCAGCCGGGTTGACGGGGTGTGGACACCCCGTGGCCGGAGGGCGGCGACATCTGCCGACGGCGGGGCCGCGGGCGGTACGGCGCCCGTGGGATGCCGTCCGGGCCGACCCGGCCCGGAGACGCCGCAGTGGCGGGGCGCCCGCCGCACACGGCAACCCCCCCGGGGGGCGGCGCGGGCCCCCCCCGCCCGGGGGGGGGGGGGGCGGGGGCCGGGCCCGGTGGGCCCCGCGGGGCGGCCCCCCGCGGCGCCTCCCGCGCGGTGGCCGCGCCCGCCGCCCGCCCCCCCCCGCCACCGGTGACGACAGGGACGCGCCTCCGGCTCCGCAGCCGCCTTCGGACCGGCGGCGCCCCGATGAACGCGGGGCCCCGCCCCTCGCCCCTACGCGGGAACGTACGAGGTCCGCACCTCGTACGCCGGCACCCGCACCGCCTCGTCGTCCAGGCACTGCCCGGAGGCCAGGTCGAAACGCTGCTTGAGCAGGGGGGAGGCGACGAAGGGGCGGCCCCGGTGGGTGCCCGTCAGGCCGCGGGAGAGGACGGCCGCGCCGGTGAACGGGTCGCGGTTGTCGATGGCGTACAGCTCGCCCGTGCGGTCGCGGAAGACCGCGGCCTGGCGGCCGTCCGGCAGCAGTGCCGCCACCCCGCGGCCCGGGAGCAGGGCGCTCAGGTCACAGACCGTGAACCAGTCGCCGTCCAGGGCGAGCTGGACCTTCAGGCCGGTGGTCTCGGGTGCCAGGGTCATCGCTGGGTGCTTCCTTCCAGAACGTCGGCGGCCCGCGTACCGATGGACAGCAGCGGCAGGTCGGGCTTCATCTGGTCGCGCTCGGGCACGAACGCGACGACGGGGTCCGGCGTGTCCGGCGCGTTCACGAAGGACACGAACCGGGCGAGCTTCTCGGGGTCGTTGATCGTCTCGGACCACTCGTCGCGGTAGTGCGCGACATGGGCCCGCATGAGCTGCTCCAGCTCGTCGCAGATGCCGAGCGAGTCGTGCACGACGACGTCCCGCACGTGATCCAGGCCGCCCGGGATCCGCTCCAGCCAGGTCGAGGTGCGCTCCAGGCGGTCGGCCGTGCGGATGTAGAACATCAGGAACCGGTCGATCAGCCGGACCAGTTCGGCGTCCGACAGGTCCTGCGCGAGCAGGTCGGCGTGGCGCGGGGTGGCGCCGCCGTTGCCGCCGACGTAGAGGTTCCAGCCGCCCGCCGTGGCGATCACGCCGAAGTCCTTCGACTGGGCCTCGGCGCACTCGCGCTGGCAGCCCGAGACCGCCGACTTGAGCTTGTGCGGGGAGCGCAGGCCGCGGTAGCGCAGCTCCAGGTCGATCGCCATCCTCACGGAGTCCTGCACGCCGTAGCGGCACCAGGTGGAGCCGACGCAGGACTTCACCGTGCGCAGCGACTTGCCGTAGGCGTGGCCCGACTCGAAGCCGGCGTCGACCAGGCGGGCCCAGATCAGGGGCAGTTGCTCGACGCGGGCGCCGAACATGTCGATCCGCTGACCGCCGGTGATCTTCGTGTAGAGGCCGAAGTCGCGGGCGATCTCGCCGATCACGATCAGCTTCTCCGGGGCGATCTCGCCGCCGGGGATGCGCGGCACGACCGAGTACGAGCCGTTCTTCTGCAGGTTGGCCAGGAAGTGGTCGTTGGTGTCCTGCAGGGCGGCCTGCTCGCCGTCCAGGACGTAGCCGCTCGCGCCGATCGTCGGAGCGAGGGAGGCGATGATCGAGCCGACGGTGGGCTTGCAGACCTCGCAGCCGTCGCCCCCCCGGGCCTCCCCGCGGCCGTAGCGGTCCAGCAGGTCCTGGTAGGAGGTGAGGCGCAGCGCCAGGACGATCTCGTACAGCTCCTCGCGGGTCTGGGAGAAGCAGCCGCACAGGCCCTTGTCGACCTCGACGCCGGACGCCTCCAGCTCGGCGGTGACCAGCTGGCCCAGCACCTTCACGCAACTGCCGCAGGTGGTACCGGCCTTGGTGCACTTCTTCACCTCGGGCACGGTGGTGCACCGGTGCTCGGTGACCGCGCCGCGGATCGTGCCCTTGGTGACGTTGTTGCAGGAGCAGATGATCGCGTCGTCCGGCAGCGCGGCCGGGCCGAGCTGCGCCGGGGCGCCGGCACCGGCGGGCAGCACCAGCGACTCCGGCGAGACCGGCGGGACGGAGCCGGTGAACGCCTTCAGCGTGCCGTACGCCTCCGCGTCGCCGACCAGGATGCCGCCGAGCAGCGTGCCGTCGCGGCCGATGACCAGCTTCTTGTACAGGCCCGCGCGGGAGTCGGAGTAGACGACGTCGAGGCAGTCCTCGGCGGCGCCGTGCGCGTCGCCGAAGGACGCCACGTCCACGCCGAGCAGCTTCAGCTTGGTGGACAGGTCGGCGCCGGTGAAGGACGCCTCGTCGGCGGCGATCGTCGCGGCGGCGGTCTCCGCCTGCTCGTAGCCGGGTGCCACCAGGCCGTACACCCGGCCGTCGGCGGCCAGCGCGCACTCGCCGATGGCGAACACGTGCGGGTCGGCGACCGTGCGGCACTGCTCGTCGACGGTGATGCCGCCGCGCTCGCCGACGGTCAGGCCGCAGTCGCGGGCCAGCTGGTCGCGCGGCCGGACACCGGCGCTGAACACCACCATGTCGGTGGCGAGTTCGGAGCCGTCGGACAGCCTCATGCCGGTGACGGCGCCGTCCTCGCCGACCACGACCTCCTGCGTGCCCACCCCGGTGTGGACGCGCAGGCCCATCTCCTCGATGGTGCGCAGCAGCGCCGCGCCGCCGCCCTCGTCCACCTGCACGGGCATCAGCCGGGGCGCGAACTCCACGATGTGCGCGTCGAGTCCGAGCCCCTTCAGCGCGCCCGCGGCCTCGAGACCGAGCAGACCGCCGCCGACCACGGCACCCACCCGGGCCCTGCTCCGCGCGTACGCCTCGATCGCGAGCAGGTCCTCGATCGTGCGGTAGACGAAGCAGCCCTCGGCGTCCTTGTGGGGGACCGGCGGCACGAACGGGTAGGAGCCGGTCGCCAGGACGAGCACGTCGTAGCCGAAGACCGCGCCGGAGCGGGCCGTGACCTGGCGGGCCTCGCGGTCCACGGAGACCGCCGGATCGCCGACGCGCAGCTCGATGCCGTGCTCCTCGATGAACCGCGGGTCCGTCATGGACAGGTCCTCGGGCGTCTTCCCCGAGAAGTACGAGGTGAGCGCCACGCGGTCGTAGGCCGGGCGCGGCTCCTCGCAGAGCACGACCACGCGGTGCGTGGCGGTCAGGCCGCGCTCGGCGAGCGCTTCGAGGAAGCGCTGGCCGACCATGCCGTGGCCGACGAGCACGATCGTGGGGGTCGCCCCCGGGGTGGCCGTCATCAGAAGCCTCCGTCGTTGGTGAGCAGGTGGAGCAGCGGGCCGCCGTCGGAGGGGAGCGGCTCTGCTCCCTCCCAGGCGCGGGCGAGCGCGCCGACGGTGCCGAGTTCGCCGACGAGGACCCCGCCGACCAGGCGGTCGTCGCGGACGACGACCTTGCGGTAGGTGCCGCGGGTGGCGTCGGCGAGCTGGACGACGTCGTCGCCCGGGAGCGCCTCGGTCTCGCCGAACGCGGCGAGGTCGAAGGGGCTGTCGTGCCCGTTCAGGGTGAGCCGGGTCAGGGAGCGGGTGCCGGTGTAGCGGGCGGCGGGGTCGCCGGCCAGCAGCCCGGCGAGCGCGTCGGCCTGTTCGAGCGCGGGGGCGGCGAGGCCGTAGAGGACGCCGTCGTGCTGGGCGCAGTCGCCGATCGCGTGGATGTACGGGTCCGAGGTGCGCAGCTCGTCGTCGACGACGACGCCCCTGCGCACGTCGAGGCCGGCGGCCCGGGCGAGAGCGGCCCGGGGGTGGACCCCGCAGGCGACGACCACGAGGTCGGCGTCGAGGGCGTACCCGTCGGCCATCTCCACGCTGCGGACCGCGCCGCCGACGCAGCGCACGTCCCGGACCCGGCACTCGGTGTGCACCTCGACGCCCAGTCCGGTCAGATGCCGCCGCACGAGCCCGGACGCGGCCGGGTCGAGCTGGCGCTCCATCAGCCGCTCGGACTGCTGGGCGAGCACCACCTGGGCGCCGCGCAGGGCGAGCGCCCGGGCCGCGGAGACCCCGAGCAGCCCCCCGCCGACGACGACCGTCCGCACACCCGGCCGGACCGCCTTGGACAGGCCCAGGCAGTCGTCCATGGTGCGGAACGCGTGGACGCCCTCGGGCAGTTCGCGGTCGGCGGTGAACAGGCCGCGCAGCGGCGGCAGCACGGGGTTGGACCCGGTCGCCAGGACGAGCCGGTCGTACGCGATCAACGATCCGTCCGCGCAGGCGACGGTCCGCGCCGCGCGGTCGATCCCGGTGACCCGGGCGCGCCGCACCTCGGCGGGTGCGGGCAGGGCGATCACCTCGGGGCTGTAGCGCCCGGCCAGCACCTCGGCGAGCAGCACCCGGTTGTAGGGCCGGTGCTCCTCCTCGCCGATCAGCGTCGCGGGCGTGCCGAGCTCACCGAGCCGCCGGGCGAGCCGTACGCCCGCGAGGCCCGTGCCGATCACCACCACACGCTCGTTCGAGGTCATGCCCCCGAGCGTGCGGTGCCGGTGTTACCCGGCGGCATCACCTCTGTTTCCCACGGGGAACGCTGCCCTCAGCGGAGGCGGGGGAGGGGTGTGAGGGTTCCTGACGTGCGGGGACGGGGGGCGTGAGAGGACCGGGAGTCCTGGCGCGGGCCCCCGGCGGCGGACCCCCTACGCGCTCCGCCGCCGGTCCAGCAGCCCGATCAGTCCCGCCCCGTCCTCGTCCCCGTGGCCCTGCGCCACGCGCCTGGCCATCAGCTCCAGGTACGGCGCCGGCAGCTC
Organism: Streptomyces sp. NPDC058741; assembly: GCF_042746715.1. Classification (NCBI taxonomy): domain Bacteria; kingdom Bacillati; phylum Actinomycetota; class Actinomycetes; order Kitasatosporales; family Streptomycetaceae; genus Streptomyces; species Streptomyces sp. NPDC058741. The sequence continues at coordinate 85,698 of NZ_JBHYQH010000001.1, forward strand.
GGGGCTGACGCGCTGCTCCTCGGCGGTGCGCAGGCACGTGGGGATGCCCGCCGCCTGCGTGGCCAGGCTGGAGACGACGTTCCCGGTGAGGTCGCCGCCGCGCAGCCGGCCGGCTGTCTCGGCCACGGTGTGCGCCATCGCGGTCAGCCACTCGGCGAGCAGCGGCGCGAAGTCCTCCGGCGCGACGTCCTCCGGGCGGATCGGCGCGAAGGCGTGCGCCACACCGGCGAACATGCCGTTCATCGCGCTCAGCAGGGCGACGTCGTGCAGCGCGGCGAACCCCGGGTCGGTCCCGACGTACCGGGTGCCGGCCGGGACGCCGAGGGTGGCGCGGTGCTCCTCGAACTCAGCAGGGCGACGTCGTGCAGCGCGGCGAACCCCGGGTCGGTCCCGACGTACCGGGTGCCGGCCGGGACGGCGAGGGTGGCGCGGTGCTCCTCGAACAGCTCGCGGGAGCCGCTGCAGAAGACGTAGCCGCCCGAGTCCGGCGCCCCGATCATCGGCGGTACGGCCATGATCCCGCCGTCCGGGCCACAGGGAAGGGTGCAGGGGGAAGGAGGGCGGACGGCATGGGGATGACGGGACGGCGGCCGGGGGCGTACGTCTGCGGCATCGACGCCGCGATGGACGTGATCGGCGGCAAGTGGAAGGTGCTGATCCTCTGGGCGCTGAACGAGCGGCCCGGCCGCTTCGGGGAGCTGCGGCGGGAGCTGCCGGGGATCACCGAGAGGGTGCTCGCCTCCCATCTGCGCCGGATGGAGGCCGACGGGCTGGTCCACCGCGAGGCGTACGACGAGGTGCCGCCGCGGGTGGAGTACTCGCTGACGGCCCGGGGCGCGTCCCTGAACGAGGCCCTGGAGCCGCTGGGGGCCTGGGGCAGGGCCCATGTGCCGGTCGGCTCAGCGGCTGCCGGTGAGGTGCGCGAAGACGACGACGTTCCCCCGGTAGCCGGTGGCGGGTGACCAGCCGCCGCCGCAGGTGATGACCCGCAGTTCGGGGCGGCGGGCTGCGCCGTAGACCTTCTCGTCGGGGAAGTCCTCCGCCGGGTACGCCTCGACGGCGTCCACGGTGAACACCGCGACGCCGCCGTCCCGCCGGTCCACCTCGATCGTGCTGCCCCGGGCGAGCGCGCCGAGGTCGTAGAAGACGGCGGGGCCGTCGGCGTCGTCGACGTGGCCGGCGACGATCGCGGTGCCCCGCTCGCCGGGGATGGTGCCGGCCTCGTACCAGCCGGCGAGGTTCTTGCGTCCGGCGGGCGGTGCGTCGATGCTGCCGGTGCTCGTCAGGCCGAGTCCGGTCAGGGGCGCGTCCACCCGGATCGCGGGGATGCGGATGCGGAGCGGCGGTGAGGGCGGCAGCGCCGGCACGGCCCCGCGGTCGGTCCGGCCCGCCCGGCCGTCCAGCCCGGCGCTGGCCTGCGCGGCGGACGGCTGCGGCGGGGCGTGCGGCGCGGCGCCGTCGCGCAGCAGCCACGTCCCCGAGCACAGGGCGAACACCGTCAGGGCCGCCATGGCCGCCTCGGCCGGACGGCCGAACCGGCTGCCGTACCCCGGGAACCCGCACATGACCGACCCTTTCCCGATCCCGACCTGATACCGATCCCGACCCGGTCCCGACCTGATCCCGGACCGACCTGATCCCGGACCCGATCCGGTCCCGAACCCGACCCCGGGCACCGTTCACCGACCCGGCTCCCGGCACCGCCCCCCGGGTACCGCCCCGCGCTCCCCCTCCGGGCCGCGAGGGGCGTGGGACCCGGAGGGGGAGGGGGACATGCGGTACCGGCGACGGACAGCGGAGGGTGTCCGTCAGATCCCGTCGCCTCTCGCCCGGCGATGCAGGAGCCAGGTACCGCCCGCGGCGGCGACGGCGAGGGCCGCCACGCCGGCCGCGGTCCGTACGGGATCGGGGCCCAGAGCGCCACCGACCCCCGTCTTCACACTCCCGCGCGGAAACACCTGCTCGCGCGCCGGAGTCAGCGTCACCACCAGCTCACCGGTGATCTCCGGGCCGCTTCCGCCGCATCTCGCGGTGATCTCGTACGTGCCCGGCTGCGCGCTCGGCGGCACTCTGAACCGCCCGCTGGCCCCCGGTTCCCCCGAGCCCCGCGTCAGGCTGAGGGACCCGGCCCCGACCGCGCCGGCGTCACCCGTCGCAGTACCGGCGTCACCGCAGGCCGCCGTACGTACCGTGACCTGTCCGCCGGGCACGACCTGGGCCGGGGACACCTCCAGGTCACCGGCCCGTGCGCCGTGCGCGGGAGCGGCGGCGAGGGCCGCGGCGGCGACGGCGAGCACGGTGCCGGTCAGCGGCCGGGCGGTACGTCGCATCCGTGCCCCACCTTTCTGTTCGGGTTGATCGGGCCATTCGTAGGGTTGGGTCACCCAGGGGCCCGGGGTATGGCTGGCATAGGGGAGCCGTCTGATGGCTCAAGGAGCTTGGCCGCCGCGGGCCCCGCGACGACTCGACCGCTCATTGGGAAACGCGACTTGATCGCTGTGTACGGCTCCTTCGCGCTGGTCGGTCGTGCACCTGCCCTTCCGAGGTAACGGTCAGCGCGGCCAGCGCGCTTGCTGATGGAGCGTCAGAATTGGGGTGAACGAGTGTCGGACACGGACGGATCCGACGGTCCGTCAGTGGCGTTTCGGCAGGTCACGGGCGCGGGACGGGCGGGGTGCGGAAAAGTGCGCGGGGCGGGTGTGAACGGGTGACTTCGGTGCGGGTGGCCGGGCTTGACCTCAAGCAAGGTCGAGGTACGAGGCTGTGGCGCATGGACACCACCACTGAGAGCACCATCTCCGACGCCATCGACCCCATCGACGCCGACGCCACCACCACCGCCGGGCCGGCCGGCCCCCTGCGCGTGACCCTCGTCGTCGGCAGCAACCGCCACGGCCGCTTCGGCCCGATCGTGGCCGACTGGCTCCTCGGCCGCCTCCGGGAGCGGGACGACCTGGTCACCGACGTCGTGGACGTCGCCGGGGCCGCGCTGCCGACGTCCCTCGAACCGACGCCCGAGGCGACCGCCGCGCTCGCCGGCGTCACCCCCGGACTGGAGCGCGCGGACGCCTTCGTGGTCCTCACGCCCGAGTACAACCACTCGTTCCCGGCCGGCCTGAAGAACCTCGTCGACTGGCACTACGGCGAGTGGCGGGCCAAGCCCGTCGCCCTCGTCTCCTACGGCGGACTGGCCGGGGGTCTGCGTGCCGTGGAGCACCTCCGCCAGGTCTTCGCCGAACTGCACGCCGTGACGGTCCGCGACACCGTCTCCTTCCACAACGCGGGCGCGTCCTTCGACGACCGCGGCGCCCTCAAGGACCCCTCCGGCCCGGACGCGGCCGCGAAGACCATGCTGGACCAACTGGTGTGGTGGGGAAGGGCGTTGCGGGAGGCCAGGATCAGGCGGCCGTACGCCGTCTGACCCGGCCGCGGGGCGGCGAGCCCCCTCAAGCGAGGCTCTCTCAAGTGAACCCCGCCGCGTCACCCCCGCGCCCGCCACCGCCCGCCCTCGATCCGCCGCCCCCGGGCCCGCAGGCGCGCCGCCGCCTCCGGGCCCGCCACGTACACCCAGGCCCGCACCGGCGCCCCGTCCGTCTCCCGCACGACCTGCCGCTCCACGCGCAGGTACAGGCTGCGCGGATCACCCGGCACGTACTCCTCCAGCCGGTCCAGCTCCGCGAGCAGCCCGGCGTACGCCTCCGGCAGCGCGGTCACCAGCTCGCCGCCGACCGTGCCGCCGCCCGGCTCCTCGACCGCGTAGGGGTAGCCCGGGCCGTCGTACAGCACCGCCCCCGTGAGCCGGCCCGGTTCCTCGGAGCTGGTGCGGCCGCGCAGGAACAGGCCGTGGTTGACCTCGCCGGGGCGAAGGGTGCCGTAGACGAAGAAGGGGAGGGTCACAGGAACGATTCTCCACCCTCACGCACCTCCCCCGTCCTCCACCGACTACGCGCGCGCCCGCGCGGCCACCCTGAGCGCCGCCGAGGACCTCTGCGGCGGCGACAGCGCGGAGCACGCGGCGGTGGCCGCTGCCTGGACGGCCGTCAACGCCCGCTGACCCCGCCCCGCCCGGCCCGCTCCAGCCGCACCGCGCACGCCTTGAACTCCGGCATCCGGGAGGTCGGGTCGAGCGCGGGGTTGGTGAGGGAGTTGGCGCGGCCCTCGCCCGGCCAGTGGAACGGCATGAACACGGTGTCGGGCCGGATGGCGTTCGTGATCCTCGCGGGCGCCACGGCCCGGCCCCGCCGCGACACCACGGCGACGGGATCGCCCTCGGCCGCCCCCAGCCGGGCCGCGAGCCGCGGGTGCATCTCCACGAACGGCCCGGGCGCGGCGGCGTTCAGCTCCGCCACCCGCCGCGTCTGCGCCCCGGACTGGTACTGCGCGACGACCCGCCCGGTGGTCAGCAGCACCGGGTACTCGTCGTCGGGTTCCTCGGCGATCGCGCGGTGGGAGACGGGCACGAACCGGGCCCGCCCGTCGGGCGTGGCGAAGCGGTCCAGGAAGAGGCGGGGCGTGCCCGGGTGCGCACCCGGTGCCTCCCGGGCGGGGTCGTCGGGAAGCGCGTCCAGCAGCGCGTCCTCGCCCTCGTCCACCGGCTCCTCGACGGCCGGGCAGGGCCAGAACACCCCGTCCTCCTCCGCGAGCCTGCGGTAGGTGATCCCCGAGTAGTCGGCCGCCCCGCCCGCGCTGGCCCGGCGCAGCTCCTCGAAGACCTCCTCCGGGTCCGTCGGGAAGCCCTTCTCCACCCCCAGGCGGGCGGCGAGTTCGTGCAGGACCTCCAGGTCGCTGCGGACGCCGTCGGGCGGGGTGATCGCCCGGCGGCGCAGCAGCACGCGGCCCTCCAGGTTCGTCGTCGTGCCCGTCTCCTCCGCCCACTGCGTGACCGGCAGCACGACGTCCGCGAGCTCCGCCGTCTCCGACAGCACCACGTCGCACACGGCGAGGAAGTCCAGCGCCCTGACCCGCTCCTCGACATGGGCGGCCCGCGGCGCGGACACCACCGGGTTGGACGCCATCAGCAGCAGCGACCTGATGTCCGTGCCCAGCGCGTCCAGCAGCTCGTACGCGCTGCGCCCCGGCCCCGGCAGGCTGTCCGGGTCGACGCCCCACACCCCGGCGACGTGGGCCCGGGCCGCCGGATCGTCCAGCTTGCGGTAGCCGGGCAACTGGTCGGCCTTCTGGCCGTGTTCACGCCCGCCCTGCCCGTTGCCCTGCCCGGTCAGGCAGCCGTACCCGGACCGGGGGCGGCCCGCCCGGCCGGTCGCCAGGCACAGGTTGATCCAGGCGCCGACGGTGTCCGTGCCCTTGGACTGCTGCTCGGGCCCGCGCGCGGTGAGCACCATGGCCGACTCCGGCTCGCAGAACAGCCGCACCACCTCGCGGAGCTGCGGGACGGACACCCCCGTGATCCGCTCCACGTACTCCGGCCAGTGCGCCATCGCCGCCGCCCGGGCCTCCTCCCAGCCGGTGGTGCGCTCCCGGACGTACTCCTCGTCCACCCGGCCCTCGGCGATCACCAGGTGCAGCAGGCCCAGGGCGAGCGCCAGGTCGGTGCCGGGCCGGGGCGCGAGGTGCAGGTCCGCCTGCTCGGCGGTCCTGGTGCGGCGCGGGTCGACGACGATCAGCGTGCCGCCGTTCTCCCTCAGCTCGGTGAAGAACCGCAGCGACGGCGGCATGGTCTCCGCGAGGTTGGAGCCGACGAGGATCACGCAGCCCGACGTCGGGATGTCCTCCAGCGGGAACGGCAGCCCGCGGTCCAGCCCGAACGCCCTGATGCCGGCGGCTGCCGCCGACGACATGCAGAACCGGCCGTTGTAGTCGATCTGCGAGGTGCCGAGCACGACCCGGGCGAACTTGCCGAGGGTGTACGCCTTCTCGTTCGTCAGCCCGCCCCCGCCGAACACCCCGACCGCGTCCGGCCCGTGCTCCTGCCGCGTACGGCGCAGGCCCGCGGCGATCCGGTCCAGCGCCTCGTCCCAGGAGGCGGGCACCAGCGCGCCGCCCTCGTCCCGCACCAGCGGCGAGGTCAGCCGGACGTCCCGCGCGAGCACCGCTGCGGCCGTCCGGCCCTTGCCGCACAGCGCGCCCCGGTTGACCGGGAAGTCGGCGCGCTCGCTCACCTCGACGGTCCCGTCGGGCGCGGGCGTGAGGTTCATCCCGCACTGCAGGGCGCAGTAGGGGCAGTGCGTGGGCGTCGCGGAGTTCTGCATGACGTTCAGCGTGCTTCGGCCGTGTTACGTGCGCGGCGGCCTCCTGTTACGTCACCGGGAAGGCAACCTCCCCGCCGTAGTCCCGGCCGCGTGAGGCGGCCCGGGGCGTCACGGAGAGCGCCGGTGCGGCTCCCGTCCGGGCGTCCGCGCGGCCGCGGCCAGCGCCCTGCGCACCCCCGGCTCCCGCGGCCCGAGGAAGCGCGGGTCCGGCCGGAACGCCGCGTCCAGTGCCGCCTTCCCGGCGGCGAGGATCTCCCGGGCGCCGCCGTAGTACCAGGTCACGTCGTGCACGGCGTCCACGCCGACGCCGTAGGACCGGACGCCCGCCGCCTGGCACAGCGCGACCGCCCGCCGGATGTGGAAGCCCTGGCTGATCAGCACGGCCTCGTCCACACCGAAGATCCTCTTCGCGCGCACGCACGAGTCCCAGGTGTCGAATCCCGCGTAGTCGCTGACGACCCGCCCGTCCGGGACGCCGTGCCGGGTGAGGTACGCGCGCATCGCGTCCGGCTCGTCGTAGTCCTCACGGCTGTTGTCGCCGGTGACCAGCACGACCTCCACCCGCCCCTGCCGGTACAGCCGCGCCGCCGCGTCCAGCCGGTGCGCGAGATACGGCGAGGGCTCCCCGTCCCACAGCCCCGCCCCGAACACCACGGCCACATCGGTGCGCGGCACCTCGGCCGCCGACCTCAGCCGGTCACCGGCCGCCAGGTGCAACCAGGTCGCCGGCAGCAGCGCGAGCACGCACCCGGCCATCACGGCCTGCCCGAGCCGCCGCCGCCCCCGGCGGGTACGCGGCAGCCGCGGCCGGCGCAACGTCACACGGCGCATCGAAACGGTCCCTCCCCAGGTCGCCCCTCGACCCTCAGGGACGCCCGGCCGGGCTTCCCGGTTCACCCGCGGCACCGTGACCGGCTTCACCCGCGTCCCGAGGTCCGGGGCCGGCCGGGCTCACACGGCCGCCGCTCCCCTCGTGAACCGCCGGAAAACACCTGTGACGCCCCCGCAACGAGTCGGCAACCCGGCAGCGGGAACATGGAGGGCATGCCCAGCCAGCCCAGCACCGTCCCGCCGTCCGCCGCACGCCGCCGGCCCGCTCCGGCCCTCGTCGTCGTGGCCCACGGCAGCCGCGACCCGCGCGCGCTGAGCACGGTGACCGCGCTCCTCGACCGGGTCCGCGCCCTGCGCCCCGACCTCCCGGTCCACCTGGGCCACATCGAGCTGAACGCCCCCCTGCTCCCCGACACCCTGGCCGCCCTCGGCGACACGGAGGCGGTCCTCGTCCCCCTCCTCCTCAGCCGAGGCCACCACGTCAAGCAGGACATCCCCGAGGCGGCCGCGGCCTCCCCGGCCCGCACGCACCTGGCGGTCCCCCTCGGCCCCCACCCCCTCCTGGTGGACACCCTCCAGGCCCGTCTGACGGAGGCCGGCTGGGGCAGGACGCCCCGCCGCACCAGCGCCGTCGTCCTCGCCGCCGCCGGCTCCCGCGACCCGGACGCGAAGACCGACACCGCCCGCACGGCCCATCTCCTCGCGGCCCGCCTGGGCGTCCCCGTCCTGCCCGCCTACGCCTCCGCCGCGAGCCCCACGGTCCCGGACGCGGTGCGCACCCTCCTGGCCAGGGGCCGCCGGCACATCGCCCTGGCCTCCTACTTCACCGCCCCCGGCCGCTTCGCCACGGAGTGCGCCCAGGCGGCCCCGTGGATCACGGCGGAGCCCCTGGGCACCCACCCGGCGATGGCCCGCCTCCTGCTGCACCGCTACGAGGAGGCCTTGGCGAGGCCGGCCGTCGGGGAACTGGCCCCAGCCTGAGAACGGCACGTGCCGGCACGTCCCTCAGGGGCGCGGAGAACCGCGCGACGAGCCACCGTGAACCCGCGCGCGCCACACCGCGGAACCCGGCGGACGCTCAGGCACGCAGCACCCCCGTGCCCGTACTGTCGACCCATGGCAGGCACCACGACGCACCCCACGGCCTACGACCCCACGTCAGTCGACCGCTGGGCCCCGGAACCGGACAAACACCCCGGCCGCACGGCCTTCCAGCGCGACCGGGCCCGGGTCCTGCACTCCGCGGCCCTCCGGCGTCTGGCCGGCAAGACCCAAGTGGTGACGCCCGGCACCCTGGGCCCGGCCTGGGACGCCAGCCCCCGCACCCGCCTCACCCACTCCCTGGAATGCGCCCAGGTCGGCCGTGAGCTGGGCGCGGCCCTCGGCTGCGACCCCGACCTCGTGGAAGCCGCCTGCCTCTCCCACGACCTCGGCCACCCGCCCTTCGGCCACAACGGCGAACAGGCCCTCAACGAGTTCGCGGCCGACTGCGGCGGCTTCGAGGGCAACGCCCAGTCCCTCCGGCTCCTCACGCGCATCGAGCCCAAGCGGTTCACCCCCGAGGGCTCCGTCGGCCTCAACCTCACCCGCGCCACCCTCGACGCCGCCACCAAGTACCCCTGGCCCCGCGGCGCCCACCCCACCGACCCGGCCTCGCCGAAGTTCGGTGTCTACGACGACGACCGCCCCGTCTTCGACTGGCTCCGCAAGGAGGCCCCCGGCGCCCGCACCTGCTTCGAGGCCCAGGTCATGGACTGGTCCGACGACGTCGCCTACTCGGTGCACGACGTGGAGGACGGCCTGCACGCCGGCCACATCGACCCGGGCCGGCTGCACGCCGAGCCCGAGCGCCGGGACGTCTTCGAGGCCGCCCTCGGCCGCTACGTGCCCGCCGGCACCGATCCGGCCGAGCTCAGCGAGGCCCTCGACCGGCTCCTCGCCCAGGAGTGGTGGCCGCACGGCTACGACGGCAGCGCCGTCGCCCAGGCCCGGCTGAAGGACGCCACCAGCCAGCTCATCGGCCGCTTCTGCCTGGCCGCCGAGACCGCCACCCGCGCCGCCTGGGGGTACCACCCAGGCCGTTCAGGCACTGGGGGAGGCACGGGACGGCTCACCCGCTACGCCGCCGAACTCGTCGTGCCGCGCGAGACCCGCATGGAGTGCGCCGTCCTCAAGGCCGTCGCCGACCTCTACGTCATACAGCGCGCCGAGCAGGAGCGGCTGCGCGCCGACCAGCGGATCGTCGTCGCCGAACTGGCCGAGGCGCTCACCGCCCGCGCCCCCGACGGCCTCGACCCGCAGTTCCGGGCGCTCTTCGAGCAGGCGCGGGACGACCGGGCCCGCAAGCGGGCCGTCGTCGACCAGATCGCCTGTCTCACCGACACCTCGGCCCGTTCGCTTCACGCCCGTCTGACGGGGCACGCGTGAGAGGGCACAGCGCGGGAGGACCGGCCCGCGGAGCACGTGACCCGTGCATATGACTCGGGTGGCCTGATCGGGTCACTCCCCCTTCCCGCAGCACGCTCCGTGCGGGACGCTCACAAGTGGCGACACCCTGACGAGGAGGCATCAAGTGGTCGACGCGGATCAGACATTCGTCATCGTCGGCGGCGGACTGGCCGGCGCCAAGGCGGCCGAGACGCTCCGGGCGGAGGGCTTCACCGGCCGCGTGATACTGATCTGCGACGAACGGGACCACCCCTACGAGCGCCCGCCGCTGTCCAAGGGCTACCTCCTCGGCAAGGCGGAACGCGACAGCGTCTTCGTGCACGAGCCCGCCTGGTACGCGGCCCACGACATCGAGCTGCACCTCGGCCAGACCGTCGACGCCATCGACCGCGCGGCCAGGACGGTCCGCTTCGGCGAGGACGGGACCGTCGTCCGCTACGACAAGCTGCTCCTGGCGACCGGCGCCGAGCCCCGCCGCCTCGACGTCCCGGGCACCGACCTGGCCGGCGTGCACCACCTGCGGCGCCTGTCCCACGCCGAGCGCCTCAAGCAGGTCCTCACCCACCTGGGCCGCGACAACGGCCACCTGGTGATCGCGGGCGCCGGCTGGATCGGCCTGGAGGTCGCGGCGGCCGCCCGCGAGTACGGCGCGGAGGTCACGGTCGTCGAGCCCGAGGCGACCCCGCTGCACGCCGTCCTCGGCCCCGAGCTCGGCCAGCTCTTCGCGGAGCTGCACCGCGAGCACGGCGTCCGCTTCCACTTCGGCGTGCGGCTCACCGAGATCGTGGGCCAGGACGGCGTGGTCCTCGCCGCCCGCACCGACGACGGCGAGGAACACCCGGCGCACGACGTCCTGGCCGCGATCGGCGCCGCCCCGCGCACCCACCTCGCGGAGACGGCCGGCCTGGAGATCGCCGACCGCGCCCACGGCGGCGGCATCGTCGTCGACGCACGGCTGCGCACCTCCGACCCCGACGTCTACGCGGCCGGGGACGTCGTCTCCTTCCCGCACCCCCTGTTCGGCACCCGGCTGCGCGTCGAGCACTGGGCCAACGCCCTCAACGGCGGCCCGGCCGCCGCGCGCTCCATGCTGGAGCAGGACGTGACCTACGACCGCGTGCCCTACTTCTTCTCCGACCAGTACGACCTGGGCATGGAGTACTCCGGCTGGGCACCGCCGGGCAGCTACGACCAGGTCGTGATCCGCGGTGACGCCGGCAAGCGCGAGTTCATCGCGTTCTGGGTGAAGGAGGGCCGGGTGCTGGCCGGGATGAACGTGAACGTGTGGGACGTCACAGCCAAGATCCAGCACCTCATCCGCAGCCGTGCCCGGGTGAGCACCGAGAAGCTGGCGGACCCCCACATTCCCCTCGAAACCCTCGCGCCGTGAGTGTCGGTCCGTCCCCGTAGAATTCACGCGTGGCAGGACGGATCAACGACGAGGACGTGAAGGCGGTTCGGGACGCGGTCCCGATCGACGCCGTGGTGTCCGAGTACCTCCAGCTGCGCAACGCGGGCGGCGGGAACCTCAAGGGTCTCTGCCCCTTCCACGACGAGAAGTCGCCCTCCTTCCAGGTCAGCCCCGGCAAGGGCCTGTTCCACTGCTTCGGCTGCCAGGAGGGCGGCGACACCATCACGTTCGTGATGAAGATCGACCACCTCACCTTCTCGGAGGCGGTCGAGCGCCTGGCCGGCCAGGCGGGCATCACCCTGCGCTACGAGGAGGGCGGGTACAACCCCTCCCACCAGCGCGGTGAGCGGATCCGCCTGGTCGAGGCCCACAAGATCGCCGCGGAGTGGTACGCGGAACAGCTCGCGGCCTCCCCCGACGCCGACGCCGGCCGGATCTTCCTCGCCGAGCGCGGCTTCGACCAGGCCGCCGCCGTCCACTTCGGCGTCGGCTACAGCCCCCAGGGCTGGGACCACCTCACGCGCTATCTGCGCGGCAAGGGCTTCAGCGACAAGGAGCTCCTCCTCTCGGGCCTCTCCCAGGAGGGCCGCCGCGGCCCCATCGACCGCTTCCGGGGCCGCCTGATGTGGCCCATCCGCGACATCGGCGGCGAGGTCGTCGGCTTCGGGGCCCGCAAGCTCCACGAGGCGGACAACGGTCCGAAGTACCTCAACACGCCCGACACGGCGATCTACAAGAAGTCCCAGGTCCTCTACGGCATCGACCTCGCGAAGAAGGACATCGCCAAGGCCTCCCGCGCGGTCGTCGTCGAGGGCTACACGGACGTCATGGCCTGCCACCTCGCCGGGGTGACGACGGCCATCGCCACCTGCGGCACCGCCTTCGGCTCGGACCACATCAAGATCCTGCGCCGCCTGCTGATGGACAACGGCTCGGCCCGCGTCATCTTCACCTTCGACGGCGACGCCGCCGGCCAGAAGGCCGCCCTGCGCGCCTTCGAGGACGACCAGAAGTTCGCCGCCGAGACGTACATCGCCATCGCCCCGGACGGCATGGACCCCTGCGACCTGCGCCTCGCCAAGGGCGACGAGGCCGTCGCCGACCTGGTCGAACCGCGCACGCCCCTGTTCGAGTTCGCCCTGCGCCAGATCGTGAGCCGCTACGACCTCGACACCCCGGCCGGCCGCGCCGCCGCCCTGGACGAGGCCGCCCCGATCGTCGCCCGCATCAAGAACAGCGGCGCCCAGCACGAGGTCGCCGTCCAGCTCGCCGGCATGCTCGGCATCCTCGACACCCAGTTCGTGGTCAAGCGTGTGGCCCAGCTGGCCCGCTGGGCCCGCGACCGCGGCGGCAAGGGACCCGTCCCGGACCGGCACGCCTCCCCGCAGTACGCCGCCGCCCAGCCGCCCGCCGCCCCCCGAGGCCCCGCCCTCAACCTCCGCAACCCCGTCTACGCGACAGAACGCGAACTGCTCAAACTCGCCCTGCAGCGCCCCGAGCTGGTCTCCCCTGCCTTCGACGCGTACGGCGTGGACGAGTTCACCGCCCCGTCCTACGCCGCCGTCCGCCAGGCCATCATGGACGCCGGCGGCGCCGAGCTCGGCGTGCAGGACACCCAGGACTACCTGGTCCGGGTCCGCGAGGCCGCCCCGGACGACGCGGTCCGCGCGATGGTCACGGAGCTGGCCGTCGAGGCGATCATGCTGCACCGCGGCGTCAAGGGCGTCGACGAGACCTACGCGGGCGCCCAGCTGGTCACCGTCCGCCGCCGGGCCGTCGAGCGCCGCATCCGCGACATCACCGGCCGGCTCACCCGCCTCAGCACCCGCGGCGACCCCGCCGAGCTGGCCGCCGTGCAGAACGAGCTGTGGGTGCTCCAGCAGTACGACCAGACCCTGCGGACGCACGGCGCCGCCGCCCTGTGACGCCGGTCAGGACCCGCCCTCCCCGAAGGCCGGCCGCACCGCCCGCTCGGCGAACTCCCTTGCGCCGTCCCGGAACCGCGGGTACTCCGTGACGAAGTGGTCCCACTCGACGTACCCGACCGCCTCCACCACGTCCTGGAGCAGGATCTCCTCGCGGTCCTGATAAGGCCACCCGCCGGACGGCCGGCACACCTCGTGCGGCAGCTCACGCCGCAGCGGGTGCCGCTCGGCCGGCAGGACCGCGTCGTACCGGTCCCTGCCCCCGGAGGGCCACGGGGCATCCGGGTTTCCCACGAGGGGCGACCGCCCGGTCACGGACCGGAGGCAGAAAGTCCCCGCACGCCCCTCGTGGTGACGATGTGTCGTACTCCACACTGGGGTGCGGTGCCTGAGTCCTCGGAGCGCGGCCGATCCGTCACCGACGGGTTGCAGACCCCCGCGGTTCCGCTCATCGCGTACGGGACGGAAAGCGGCGAGGCCGCCGACTCCGTCCCCCGAGTACCGCTGCCGCCGTCCCGGGCAGCGATCATCCTGGAGGTCGCCCCCGTGCAGACCCGGACCCTCACCCAGACCGCCGCCCGTGGCGCCCCCGGCGCCGGCGACGCCGCGCCGGACGCGGGATCCTGCGCCCTGTCCGCGGTCCCGGCGCAGAGCCGCCCCGCGCACCACCCCGAGACGGAACCGGACGAGCAGCCCGCCGAGGCCGTCGGGACACCCGGGGCCGCCGAACCCGTCGAACCGCCCCCGGTCCGCACCGAGAGCGGCGGCCCCACCTCGGACCTGTTCCGCCAGTACCTGCGGGAGATCGGCCGCGTCCCCCTGCTGACCGCCGCCGAGGAGGTGGAACTCGCCCGCCGCGTCGAGGCCGGCCTGTTCGCCGAGGAGAAGCTGAGCAACACCCCCGATCTGGACGGCCGGTTGGCGCTGGACCTCGACCGGCTCGTCGTCATGGGCCGGATGGCCAAGCGCCGCCTCATCGAGGCCAACCTGCGCCTGGTCGTCTCCGTCGCCAAGCGCTACGTCGGCCGCGGCCTGACCATGCTCGACCTCGTCCAGGAGGGCAACCTCGGGCTGATCCGGGCCGTGGAGAAGTTCGACTACGCCCGCGGCTACAAGTTCTCCACGTACGCCACCTGGTGGATCCGCCAGGCCATGTCCCGCGCCCTGGCCGACCAGGCCCGCACGATACGGGTCCCCGTCCACGTCGTGGAGCTCATCAACCGGGTCGTGCGCGTGCAGCGCCGCCTGCTCCAGGAGCGGGGCCACGAACCGACGGCCGACGAGGTCGCCGCCCACCTGGACCTGCCGCCCGAGCGGGTCGGCGAGGTGCTGCGTCTCGCCCAGGAACCGGTGTCGCTGCACGCGCCGGTCGGCCAGGAGGACGACGTGGCCCTCGGCGACCTCATCGAGGACGGCGACGCGGCCAGCCCCGTCGAGTCGGCGGCGTTCCTGCTGCTCAGGGAGCACCTGGAGGCGGTGCTGTCGACCCTGGGGGAGCGGGAGCGGAAGGTCGTCCAGCTGCGGTACGGCCTGGCCGACGGCCGCCCGCGCACCCTGGAGGAGATAGGTGGCATCTTCGGCGTGACCAGGGAGCGGATACGGCAGATCGAGTCCAAGACCCTGAGCAAACTGCGGGATCACGCTTTCGCGGACCAGCTGAGGGGCTATCTGGACTGACGCCCCCGCACCCCTTCAGGGGCGCGGGGAACTGCGCGACCAGCCCCTCACCGGCCCGCAGCCGCCCCGCGACCTCACGCGGCACCCCGGACGGGGCTCAGTCCACCTCTGCCACCGCCTGCGCGAACTGCGCCTCGTACAGCCGCGCGTACGCGCCGCCCGCCACCAGCAGCTCCTCGTGCGTACCCTGCTCGACGATCGAGCCGTTCTCCATGACCAGGATCGTGTCCGCGTCCCGGATCGTGGAGAGCCGGTGCGCGATGACGAACGAGGTCCGCCCGTGCGCCAGTTTGGCCATCGCCTTCTGGATCAGCACCTCCGTGCGGGTGTCGACGGAGCTGGTGGCCTCGTCGAGGACCAGGATCACCGGGTCGGACAGGAACGCCCGCGCGATGGTGATCAGCTGCTTCTCGCCGGCGCTGACCCCCGTGCCCTCGTCGTCGAGCACGGTGTCGTACCCGTCCGGCAGCGTCCGGACGAACCGGTCCGCGTGCGCGGCCCGGGCCGCCTCCTCGATCTCCCCGCGGGTGACCTCGCGTGCGGCCCCGTAGGCGATGTTCTCCGCGATCGTGCCGCCGAACAGCCAGGTGTCCTGCAGCACCATGCCGATCCCGGCGCGCAGTTCGTCCCGGGACATCCGGGCGATGTCCACGCCGTCCAGGGTGATGCGCCCGCCGGTGACGTCGTAGAACCGCATCAGCAGGTTCACCAGGGTCGTCTTGCCGGCGCCGGTCGGGCCGACGATGGCCACCGTCTGCCCCGGCTCGACCTTCAGCGACAGGTCCTCGATGAGCGGCTTGCCGGGGTCGTAGCGGAACGACACGTGCTCCAGCGCCACCTGCCCGCGCAGCTCCTCGGGCCGTACGCCCGGCACCGGATCGGCGCCCTGCTCCTCGGCGTCGAGCAGCTCGAACACCCGCTCCGCAGACGCCACACCGGACTGCACCAGGTTCGCCATCGACGCCACCTGCGTCAGCGGCATGGAGAACTGCCGCGAGTACTGGATGAAGGCCTGCACGTCGCCGATGGACAGCGCGCCCGAGGCCACCCTGAGCCCGCCGACGACCGCGACCAGCACATAGTTCAGGTTCGACACGAAGAACATCAGCGGCTGCATGATCCCGCTGTTGAACTGCGCGTTGAACCCCGCCTCGTACAGCGCCTCGTTCTGTTCGGCGAACTGCTGCGCGGACTCCTCCTGCCGCCCGAACACCTTCACCAGGGTGTGCCCGGTGTACATCTCCTCGATGTGCGCGTTCAGCGTGCCGGTCGAGCGCCACTGCTGCACGAAGTGCGGCTGCGAGCGCTTGCCCACACGCGTGGCGACGACGAACGACAGCGGCACCGTCACCAGCGCGACCAGCGCCAGGATCCAGGAGACGTAGAACATCATGGCGAGCACGCCGATGATGGTCAGCAGCGAGTTGATGAGCTGCCCCATCGACTGCTGCAGCGTCTGCCCGATGTTGTCGATGTCGTTGGTGGCCCGGGACAGCACCTCGCCGCGCTGGCGCTGGTCGAAGTACGACAGCGGCAGCCGCGACAGCTTCGTCTGCACGTCCTCCCGCATCCGGAACATGGTGCGGTTCACCGCCCGGTTCACCAGCCGCGTCGCCACCGCCATCAGCAGCCCGGCCACCGCGAACACGCCCAGCGCGAACAGCAGCACGTGCCCGACGGCCGTGAAGTCGATGCCCTCGCCTGGGGTGAAGTCGGTGCTGCGCAGCATGTCGGCGACGTCGCCCTCCCCGCGCTGCCGCATCTGCTCCAGGACCTGCTCCTTGGACGCCCCCTCGGGCATGTCCCGTCCGACGATGCCCGCGAAGACCAGGTCGGTGGCCCTGCCGAGGATCTTCGGCCCGACCACGTTGAGGCCGACGCTCAGCACCACGCACAGCAGCAGCACCCAGAGGGTCGCGCGCTCCGGGCGGAACCGGCCGATCAGCCGTTTGCCGGATCCCTTGAAGTCCAGCGAGCGCTGGTCGGGGCCGCCCCCGGCCATCATCCGCCCCATGGGCCCCGCCATCAGGCAGCCTCCGCTTCCGTGAGCTGGGAGAGCACGATCTCCCGGTAGGTCTCGTTGTCCGCCATCAGCTCGTGGTGCCGTCCGGTGCCTACGACACGGCCCGCCTCGAGGACGACGATCCGGTCGGCGTCCCGGATGGTCGCCACCCGCTGGGCGACGATCACCACGGTCGCCTCGGCGGTCTCCCGCGCGAGCGCGGCCCGCAGGGCGGCGTCGGTGGCGTAGTCGAGCGCGGAGAAGGAGTCGTCGAAGAGGTAGATCTCCGGGCGCTGCACCAGCGTCCGGGCGATCGCGAGCCGCTGGCGCTGACCGCCGGAGACGTTCGTCCCGCCCTGCGCGACAGGGGAGTCGAGCCCGCTCTCCAGCCCCTCCACGAACTCCTTGGCCTGCGCCACCTCCAGCGCGTGCCACAACTCCGCGTCGGTGGCGTCCGGGTTGCCGTAGCGCAGGTTGGTCGCCACCGTGCCCGCGAACAGGTACGGCTTCTGCGGCACCAGCCCGACCGTCCTCGCCAGCAGCCGCGGGTCGATCTCCGCCACCTCATCGCCGTCGACGAGCACCTGCCCCTCGGTCGCGTCGAACAGCCGCGGGACCAGGCCGAGCAGGGTGGACTTGCCGCTGCCGGTCGAGCCGATGACGGCGGTCGTCTCGCCCGGCCTCGCCACCAGGTCCACGGCCCGCAGCACCGGCTCCTCGGCACCCGGGTAGCGGAAGCCCGCCCCGCGGATCTCCAGGTGCCCGTGCCGGCGCAGCTCCCGCACGGGCGCGGACGGCGGCACGACGCTGGAGGGGGTGTCCAGCACCTCCTGGATGCGCTCGGCGCACACCTCCGCGCGCGGCACCATCATGAACATGAAGGTGGCCATCATCACGGACATGACGATCTGCATCAGATAGGCGAGGAACGCGGTCAGGTCACCGATCTGCATCTCCCCGCTGTCGATGCGGTGCGCCCCGAACCACACCACGGCGATCGACGACAGGTTCACCACCGTCGTGACGATCGGGAACATCAGCGCCAGCAGGTTGCCGGTGCCCAGCGCGAACTCGGTGAGGTCGGTGTTGGCCTTGCGGAAGCGCTGCTGCTCGTACTCGTCCCGGACGAAGGCGCGGATGACCCGGTTGCCGGTGATCTGCTCGCGCAGCACCCGGTTCACCGTGTCGAGCCGCTCCTGCATCGCGCGGAACAGCGGCCGCAGCCGCCGCACGATCAGCGTCACGCAGACGCCCAGCACCGGCACGACCGCCACCAGCACCCCGGACAGCGGCACGTCCAGGCCGAGCGCCAGCACGATGCCGCCCACGCACATGATCGGCGCCGACACCATGAGCGTGAACGACATCAGCGCCAGCATCTGCACCTGCTGGACGTCGTTCGTCGTCCGGGTGATCAGCGACGGCGCGCCGAAGTGACCCATCTCACGCGCGGAGAACGACTGCACCCGGTCGAACACGGACGCCCGCACGTCCCGTCCGAGCGCCGACGCCGTCCGGGCGCCGTAGTACACGGCACCGATGTTGCACAGCACCTGGACCAGCGAGATGCCGATCATCAGGGCGCCGTAGCCCATGATGGAGCCGGTGTCGCCGTTCACGACGCCCCGGTCGATGATGTCCGCGTTCAGCGTGGGCAGGTAGAGCGTGGCGCAGGTCTGCAGGAACTGCAGCAGCACCAGCAGGGTGATGGGTCTCTTGTAGGGCCTGAGATAGGTCCGCAGAAGTCGTATGAGCACGCTGCTTCTCTCGGGGTGGTCGAAGGGGGCGCATGGTTGCCCCTGGCCCCTATCGTCGGACACTCCACCGGCGTTACCTCAACCGAATTAACCCAACAGGCGGTCAAGAAGCTCAGAAGGCACCGGGGTGCGTCTGCTCCCGCACGGCGACGAACTGCTGCCGCACCGCCTGCCCCACGGCCAGCTCCTCCCCGGGCTCCAGCACCTGCGCGACCGCGCCCTGCCAGGCCGGCGGGGTGCGCGCGTCGAGCGTGCCCTGCGACACCCCGAGCGCCCAGGCGGCCTGGCGGGCCGCGCCCATCGCCGCGTAGTCCGCGGGCTGCGGCACCACGACCTGCGTCCCGAACAGCGAGGGCGCGGCCGCCTGCACCGCGGGCAGCTCCGCGGCCGGTCCCAGCAGGAAGACCCGGCGCACCTCCACGCCCCGGGCGCGCAGCACGTCCAGCGCGTCCGCGAGCCCGCACAGCATCCCCTCGAACGCCGCCCGCGCCAGGTGCTCCGGCTTCATCGACTCGCGCCGGAGCCCCGCCAGGGTCCCCGCGGTGTGCGGCAGGTTCGGTGTGCGCTCGCCCTCCAGATAGGGCAGCAGCACCAGCCCGTGCGCCCCCGGCGTCGACTTCGTCGCCAGGTCGGACAGGCTCTCCAGATCGGGCATCCCGAGCAGCTCGGCCGTCCCGCGCAGCGTCCGTACGGCGTTCAGCGTGGTGACGACGGGCAGGTGCATGCCGGTCGCGTCGGCCAGCGCGGTGATCATCCCGGAGCCGTCGACCAGGGCCTCGGGGTGCACGGCCATCACGGACCCGGACGCCCCCAGCGACACGACCGCGTCGCCGAGTCCGATGCCCAGCCCGAACGCCGCCGCCATGGTCTCGCCGGTCCCCACGGAGATCAGCAGCCCCTCGGGCGTGGTCCCGGCGGCCTCGGCCGGGCCGATCACCTCCGGCAGCATCGCCTGGTGCCCGAGCGCCAGCTCGACCAGGTCGGGCCGGTAGCCGCCGGTCGCCGCCGACCAGTACCCGGTGCCGGACGCCCCGCCCCGGTCGGTGGTCCTGCGGACGGGCCGGCCCAGCAGCTGCCACACCAGCCAGTCGTGCGCCTGCAGCAGGACCGCGGTGCGCTGCGCGTTCTCCGGCTCGGTCCGGGCCAGCCAGCGCAGCTTCGTCACCGGCTGGGCGGCCTGCGGGACACTGCCCACGGCATGCGCCCACGCCTCACGGCCGCCGAGCGCGTCGATCAGATCGGCCGCGGCGACCTGGGTGCGCCGGTCGGCGCCGACCATCGCCGGGCGGACGGTGTTGCCCTGGGCGTCCAGCGGGACGACGGCGTTCTGCTGCGCCGAGACGCCGATCGCCTGCACGCCCTCCAGCAGCCCGCCGCCCGCGGCCTCGCCCAGGGACAGCAGCCAGGCCTGCGGGTCGACGTCGGACGGCTTGCCGCCGCCCTCGGGGCTCTCCACCGGATGCGGTGCATATCCCTGCCTGAGCACGGTTCCGGAGTCCGTGTCACAGACGACGATACGAGTGAAATCGGGCGAACTGTCCAACCCGGCGACTATCCCCATGACCGAAATTCTGCCGTACCGCCTGGCCGGGTCGGCCCGTGGGAGCGGTCGATCCCGGTGGCCGGCGGAGGAACCGTCACGTGTTGCTCGTGCCCCAGTCGTCCTCGCCGCCGTTGTGGGTGGCGCGGTCGCGCAGCCGGCGGACCCGGTCCGCCACCGGTTCGGGCATCCGGTCGCCGACCCTGTCGCTGACCACGTGGTACGCCTTGCCCGCGAACTCGCGGCCCTGATGGGCCGCCGTCTCCGCGGTGTTGCGGACGGCGGGGTTCTGCGCGAACTGCCGGGCTGACTTCTTCAGCTGCTCGTAGCGCTCGCGTCCGGCCCTCGTGCCCAGCACGTAACCAAGGACGACTCCGGCGACGAACGTGAGCCGGTAACGCATGGCGGCCACCCTTTCCTTGCGTAGGTCTCCGGTGCGGCGTCGGCGCCGGGGGATACCGATTGGCGGAGCACCCCCCTGCTTGCGCTAATGTATGTGTCGCAGCGAGCGCGCGCCCCCTGGCAAGTACCCAGGTAGGTACGTTCGATGCAACGAGACCTTCCTCGGTAGCTCAATTGGCAGAGCAGCCGGCTGTTAACCGGCAGGTTACTGGTTCGAGTCCAGTCCGGGGAGCTCGGTCCTCCGTAGCTCAATTGGCAGAGCAGCCGGCTGTTAACCGGCAGGTTACTGGTTCGAGTCCAGTCGGGGGAGCAGGATGAACGAGGGCCCCTCGCAGGGGTCCTTTTTCATGTGCGCGCCGTCTCCCGGGTACCGCGCGGCCGGCCCCGCGGTCCTCGAGGTCGCGAAGGCCGTCGCGGAGCGGACCATCCGAAGCAGGAGATCGTATGAGCGGCTATGCTGCGGCAGACGGCGCGCACACATGTAGGCGACACGCCGCTTCGGGGCGGTAGCTCAGCCGGTTAGAGCAGCGGACTCATAATCCGTCGGCCGTGGGTTCGAGTCCCACCCGCCCCACCCAGGCTCCTCCCAGGAGAACCGTTTCTAGCTGCGCAGACGCGAGACCGGGGGTCACCAAAAGCGGTGGGATTCGGTGAGGACGATCTGAGGGTGCTGGCCGGGGCCCGGTCCTTCGAGCGGGGGCTGGGGTATCTGGACGCCGTGAGCGGTCTGGAGGTGGGAGAGGGCTCGGTCACCGCCGTGGTGCACGGTACGGATGTCTACGAGGTGGAGCTCACCCTCGGCGGGGACGAGGGAATCTCCGGGGGGTGTGACTGCCCGTACGGGCAGGAGGGCAACTTCTGCAAGCACTGTGTGGCGGTCGGGCTGACCGTGCTGCGGCGGGCGAGGACGATCCCCCGGCAGCGCGCCGCGGCGCAGGCGCGGGCTTCCGGCTTGGAGGCGTGGCTTTCGGCGCTGTCCCGTGACGAGCTGCTGGCGCTGGTGCGGGAGCGGGTCACCGAGGACCGGGTGTTGCGTCGGCGTTTGGAGGTGCGGGCAGCCGCTGCTCGTTCCGACCTCGGTACGGTCCGGGATCGGATCACCGCCCTGATCGATCCGCGGCCGTTCGCCCGGTACGGGTACATCGGGTACGCGGATGCCTCCGGGTATGCGCGACAGGTCGCCGAGGCGGCGGCCGCGCTGCGCGTCCTGACCGCCGACGCGCAGGCGGCGCAGGTGGTCGGTCTGGCCGAGGAGGCGATCCGGGTACTGGGAGAGGCCTACGGGGAGATCGACGACTCCGACGGGGTGGTCGGACAGGCCGCCGCCGCGATGGCCGAGGCCCATCTGGAGGCCTGCCGAGTCGCGCGCCCCGACCCGAAGCGGCTGGCCGAGTGGCTGGCCGGCACGGTGCTCGACGACAGCTACGACGTGACGGACCTGGATCCGCTCGACTATGCCGACGTGCTGGGGCCGAGCGGACTGGCCCGCATGCGGCAGCTGGCCACCGAGGCATCCCGGCGCGGGCCGCACGGCTGGGCGGCGCGGTACCTGATGGAACGCCTGCTCAAGGCGGAGGGCGACGTCGACGCGCTGGTCGCGCTGCATGCGCAGGACCTCGACCCGTCCGGCGCCGGCCATCTGCTCATCGCCGAGGAGCTGGAGTCGGCGGGACGTGCGGACGAGGCGCTCGCCTGGGCGGAGCGGGGACTGCGGGAGTGCGCCGCCGGGACGTACCTCGACGGCCGTCTGGTCGACTACGTGTGCGTGCGCTACGCGCGGACGGGGAGGGTGGCCGGCGTGGTCGCGGTGCGCCGCGACCGGTTCCGTGTCGAGCGGTCCCTGGCCGCCTACCGGCAGTTGCGCTCCGCCGCCCGGGCTGCGGACTGCTGGGAGGCCGAGCGCGCGGCGGCGCTGGCCGCCTTGGGGGAGGACGCCCGTCGTGAGCGCGGCGGCCGGTACGGCGGGCCCGTGCTGATCGACGCGTTGCTGGACGACGGTGACCTGGACGCCGCCTGGCGGGAGGCCGCCGGCCGCGCCGACGACCGGCAGTGGGAGCAACTCGCCGGCCTGTCGCGCGAGACGCGCCCGGCCGAGGCGCTCGGCGTGTACCTGCGGCTGGTCGAGCGGGCGAAGGAGCCGACGGGGGACCGCGCCTACGAGCATGTGGCACGGTTGCTGCAGGGCGTCCGTGACTGCCATCGTGCGCTGGGCACCGAGGAGGTGTTCGGCGTGTATCTCGCCGGCCTGCGGACGGAACTGAAACGCAGGCGGAAGCTGATGAGCATCCTCGACCGGCACGGGCTGTGAAGGCGGGCGGGCCCGGCGCCCGCTCATCTGTGTGCTGGACGGCGTCTGACGGTCCTTGAGTTCGATCGTCCTCGCGCGCCTCGGCCGCGGCCTGCTCCAGCTCCCGTGCGCTGCGCGTGACGCCGTCCTGCGCGGCTCCGGCGTCAGCCCCGCCGGCCTCGGCGCCGCCGTCACCGCCCTCTCCGGACCCGTCGCCCGGCCGGCACCGCCGACCGGTCCGAGCGCCCGGCCCGCCGCTCGTTCAGCCGCCGTGCGACCGCCAGGGGTTGAGGGATCGCACCGAGTGCGCGAGGCCCATGGTGAGGACGGTGGAGGACAGCGTCCCCGAGGAGCCCGGCCGCGGCCCATGCGTCGCGGCACCACTCGGCTCCGCTGCCGTCCGGGAAGCCGGTCAGCGCGCGGGCGCCGGACCCGCGATTGCCGTCGCAGGCACCGATCGGGAAAGCACCCGCCGCGCGTGACACCCGACGGCGTGTGTGCGAGAACCCGGCCGTCCTCGCCACCGCGGCGGACACCCTGGGAGCCGCCTGCCCGCCGCCGGGCCGCCTCCAGGGTCAGCCCGCGGCCGCCGCCTCACCGCGGCTGCGCCCCCTGCACGCCCGTTGCCGGAGGCGGGCGGCCGGCGCGGACCGCCGGCTCCGCACGCCCGTCCCCCTGGCCTGCGCGCGCAGCCCCAGGGCGGGCCGGTGAGCGGGGGCGGCGACGGTGCCAGGAGAGGTACGGTCCGGGGGCGCCCGGACGCCCGTTCCGTGCCGACTGCGGTCAGCTCTCCGCGGCGGCCTTCGCCGCGCGGGACAGGGCCACGTCGAGGACGGCCAGGAGCGCGTCCCTGACCGAGGCCGTCACCCGCGCGTCGAACACGAACAGGGGGACCTGCTCGGTCAGAGCGAGCGCCCACCGCACCTCGTCCAGGTCATGCTCGATCTTCCCGTCGAACGCGTTGACGGCGACCGCGAACGGGATGTCCTTGTGCTCGAAGTAGTCCACGGCCGCATGACAGTCCTCCAGGCGGCGGGTGTCCACGATCACCAGGCCGCCGAGTGCTCCCTCGACCAGGTCGTCCCACATGAAGCCGAACCGCTCCTGGCCCGGTGTGCCGAACAGATAGAGCTTCAGCGTCGGGTCGATGGTGATGCAGCCGAAGTCCATGGCGACGGTGGTGGTGGTCTTGCCCGGGGTGTGCGTGAGGTCGTCCACACCCGCCGCGACCTCGGTGATCGCGGCCTCGGTGGTGAGCGGCCGGATCTCGGAGATCGCGCCCACGGCGGTGGTCTTGCCCACACCGAAGCCGCCGGCGACGACCAGCTTGACCGGCAGCGGCGGCTGTTCAGCCACTGTTGCGGAGTGTGCCCCTTGAGTCGGGGACGGCACGAAGACCATCGATGACCCTTCGCAGTACGGAGATGTCCTGGACCGTTCTGGTGTTCGGCACGTAGACGGCCAGATGGCCGGCCGCGCACAGGTCCTCGGCCAGGACACGGACGACGTTGAGGTGAAGTCGCAGTCGGGCGGCCACTTCCGCCACCGACTGCGGCTGTTGGCAGCAGGCGACGATGTCGCGGTGCTCGAACGTGAGCGAGTGGAGGAAGGCGATTCCGTCCGAGGTGGCCACGACCTGGCTCTCGAGCGGCAGCGCGGACTCGGTGCCGCTCGACACCCGGCCGGCGGTCAGCAGGAACGGCCGGATCGCGGAAACGCGACCGGCGCTCTCCGCGCAGACGTCGCCGTCGCCCGTGGCCTCGCCCGTCTCTGGTCCTCGAACGGCCATCACCAACCCCCTCAGAGTCAGCCGGCCGACGTGGCGCCGACGTTGTTCTTCAGTTCGAGCACCAACTGCGGTGTGAGCGCGGTTCCGGCCCGGTTGGCGAAGAGAGCCATCTCGTAGGCCACGGTGCCGAGCTTCGCCTCGTTGGACGTGACCACTCCGAGGACGGCGCCGCTGCCGATGGCCGACACGAGCACATGGCCGTTCTCCAGGTCGATGATGACCTTGTTGAGGACGCCCAGGCCGTAGTTCCCGGAGGCGCCCGCGGCGAGGCTCGTCAGACCGGAGACGATCGCCGCGAGCCGCTCGGAGTCGGCCTGGTCGCGCAGTTGCGAGGCGGCGATCAGCAGACCGTCGGACGAGACCGCGATGGCGTCCACGACCCCGGCGGTCTCCGCGGCGAACCGGTCGAGCAGCCAGGTGAAGTCGGCCGCGGCGGCTCGCAGGTCCGTTGCTTCCGTCCGCTCGGAACGGCTGTCGCCTGTCGACGTGGTCACTGACCCGACTCCTTCTGGGATTGCTGTTCTTCCGATGGTGTGCGGTCCTGGTGAGGGACCGGTGGGGCCATGGTGCTGTCCTGCTCCGCCCTGCGCACGGCGTCCTCGAACTCGTCGAGCTCCGAACGTACCGCCTCGGCGTCGACGGGGCCCAGCACCGTCGGGAGCGCCCGATCGGCCGGCGGTCTCGTCATGGCCAGCGTGGCGCCCCGGACCCGCCGCCGCAACGGCGTGCGGGACTCCCGCGCGGACTCGCCGGATCCCAGGCCGGGCACCGCCTTGGCACGTCGTGGCAGGCGGCCCTCCGGCGACTCGATCACCGGCCGGCGTTGCAGGAGGGGGACGGCGGTGGCGGACACCGGCGGGGGAGTACCGGGCTCCTGCCCGGCAGCGGCCGGGGCGCTCGCCGCCGGACGGACCGGCTGCGGACCGGAGGGGGAGCGGGGCGAGGACGCCGGGGATCCGTGGCCCGTCAGCAGATGCGCGGACGGGATCCAGACCGTACTGGTGACCCCGCCGCCGGGCGTACGGCTCAGAGCCACCCGCACGCCCCAGCGCCGGGCGAGGGCGCCGACGACGAAGAGGCCGAGCACCTTCGTCGGCACGAGGTCGAGGCGTTCCCGCCGGACCAGCCGGGCGTTCTCCTCGGCGAGGCGGTCCGCGCTCATGCCCAGGCCGTGGTCGATGATCTCGATCAGTGCCCCGCCGTCCGCGGTGACCTCGCTGCCGGGCCCGACGGTCACCTCCACCGGCGTGTCGGCCGGGGAGAACGAGACCGCGTTCTCGAGCAGTTCGGCGAGCATCAGCGTGAGGTCGTCGTGGAGGTCGGGGGAGATGGTGATCTCCGTCTCCGACCGCAGCGACACCCGCTGGTAGCCCTCGATCTGGCCGAGCGCGGCCCGGATGACGTTGCCGAGTCCGGCCGGCCGGGCCTTGACGTCGGTGTCGCGGATACCGGCCAGCAGCATCAGGCTGTCGGCGTTGCGCTGCATGCGTACCGCGATGTGGTCGATGCGGTAGAGCTGCTCCAGGAGGTTCGGATCGGTCTCCTCCCGTTCGACGGCGTCGATCAGCAGCAACTGACGTGACGTCAGGTTGCTGACCCGCCGCCCGACGTTGCCGAACATCTCGGCGACGTTGCGCCGGCTCTGCACCTGCCGCTCCAGCAACTGGGCCGCCGTGACCTGTACCTGGTTGAACGCCTCGGCCAGCTGGCCGATCTCGTCGCGGACCGGCACCGGGATGGGCCGGGTCCGCAGCTGAGTGCCGTCGGCGACGTCGTCGTCGGCGACCCGTGCGAGCTCCTCGCCCGCGACGTCGACCACCTGTTGGGCCGCATCGGTCAGGGCCCGCATCGGGCGCTGGACCGAGCGCCGGACCAGGACGGAGAAGGCCAGCCAGGTGGCGAAACCCAGCAGGGCGAGGCCGACCATGAGCCAAGCCGCGCGCAGGGCGCTCGCGGACGCGGCGTCGGCGCGGGCGGCGATCTGCTCGATCAGCGTCCCGGTGATCTCCAGGCGGGTCCCGGCCTGCTCGGTCGCGGTGTCGATGCCCGCCCGCAACTGCGCCGGAGTCCGCCCGTGCAGCGACTCCGGATCGATCTTGAGCTCCGCGAACTGCGCCTCGATGCCGTTCTGCTCGGCGGCGCGCTCGATGCCGTCGAGAAGCATGACCTGCTGCGGTGTGGCGATGCGCTCGAAACGGGCCTTGTGCAGGGCGTGGAGTTCGTGGGCGCCGACCGCTCGGGTGTACGCGGTGAGCGCGTTGGCGTCCCGGCTCTGCGCGGAGAAGACCGCGCTCTCGAAAGCGGCGTGCGCGGCGTCGGCACGCAGCACCGTGTCGAGCAGGGTGATGTCCGAGGACGAGGAGCTGCCGGAGAAGCGGTCGAGCCCGATCCCGTCGATCAGGTAGCCGATCGCCGCGGCGTAGGCGGGGTCGATGTCGGCCGCGGGAACGTACCCCCGCTCCAGCTTGTCGCGCAGGACGGTCAGGTCCTGAAGGTAGTCCAGTGCCCGTGCCTCCTCCTTCGGCAGGCTCGACCCGAACGCGGAGCGCACGGCGGCGATCTGCGCGTCGGTGGCACGCTGCGCCTCGCGGTACTCGGTCGTGGACGGCCGGGAGGTTCCCGGGCGGGCCGCGTCGTAGCGCACGGACAGCACCAGCGCCAGCCGGTGTTCGGCCTGCACCTCGCTGATCAGCCGCGTGACCTGCTCGCTGTCACGCACCAGAGCCGCGATCCGGCCGGCCTCCCGCGCCCGCTCCGCCTCGCCGCCGACGCCGACGCCGAGCAGCACGCCGACGGCGACGACCGGAGCGATCACCAGGATGTTGAGTTTGCGCCGGAACGGCCACCGGTCGAGGAAGACGGTGGTTTTCCGCCGCCATCCCGCCGGACCGCCCGCGGGGTCGGGTGGGGCGTGTGCGAGTGATGGGTCCACGGTGTTCGCGGGCACCCGGGCCTCCTTCGACGGCTCCTGAGCGGTGACCGGGTGCCGTTGCCTCGGACCGCACCAGCACCGGGGAGCACACGTGGCACCGGCACGGTCACTCCGCGGCGCACGCAGGGGTATTCGGCCGCTTGTCCGGAACTGGCCGTGTGAGAGTACCGTCTGTGCGGGAGTTGACAAGAGGCGCTCCGATGACGAGGCAGGGTGAAGGCCGCATTTCCCCTCGTGTCGTCCGCAGATGACCCGCTCACCGTCGGTGGCCGACGGCTTTCCCTCGGTGCCTGCTACATTCCCACCTCAGCACGCCCCGGGCGCCGCACCGGCCGCCCTGACGCAGGGCCGTGCACCGGGACCCTCGTCACCCCGAGACGTCCCTCTCCTCCCCCATGCAAGCCCCTTACCTCTCGCGCCCTGTGAGGAGACCCTGTGCACCACACCCGCAAGTCGGCCGTGACGGCCGCCGCGCTTCTGGTGGTGGCCGCCACCGCGCTGACCGGCTGCGAGTCCGGCTCCAGCGGCACCGCGTCCGGGGCCGGCTCCAACGAGTCCCGAAAGCCCGGCTGTCCCGCCGTCCTCGCGGGCGCCGAGCGGGCCGTCAGGAAGGCCGAAGACGTCAACGCCCCCTGGCAGGGCCCCACCACGGGCCCCGCGGCCGTCCCCGGCAAGACCATCGTCTACATCGCCCAGACCCTGACCAACCCCGGTGTCACCGGTGTCGCCCAGGGCGTCCGGGAGGCCGGCCGGGTCATCGGCTGGGACGTGCGCACCATCAACGGACAGGGCACGCCCGCAGGCATCCGGGACGCCTTCGACGAGGCGCTCGAACTCGAACCCTCCGGAATCGTCGTCGCGGGCTTCGACCCGAAGCTGACCGCCCGCCAGATGGAGCGGGCCGAAGCCGCCGGCATCCCGCTGATCGGCTGGCACGCGGTCGCCGATCCGGGCCCCAGCGAAGACCCCGAGCTCTTCAGCAACATCACCACGGACGTGCGGGACGTGGCGAAGATCAGCGCAGACTGGATCATCGCCCGGTCCCAGGGCCGCGCGGGCGTCGTCCTGTTCACCGACGCCTCCATACCCTTCGCCAAGCGCAAGTCCGACCTGATCAAGCAGGAGCTCGCCACGTGCTCCGGCGTCAGTCTGCTCAGCTACGAGGACATCCCCATCCCCGAGGCCAACAGCCGCACCGTCAAGGTGGTCTCGTCCCTGCTGAACCGCTTCGGCGACACGTGGACCCATTCCGTCGCCGTCAACGACCTGTACTTCGACCACGCCGCGGCGGCCCTGCGCAAGGACGGCCGGGACGGTTCGGGCGCCCCGTACAACATCGGCGCGGGCGACGGCGACCCGTCGGCCTTCGAGCGCATCAACGGCAGGCGGTTCCAGGCCGCCACGGTGCCCGAACCGCTGTCCGAGCAGGGATGGCAGATCATCGACGAGTTCAACCGCGCCTTCGCCGGAAAGCCGGCCAGCGGATACGTCGCCCCCGTCCACATCAGCACCGCCGCCAACAGCGGGGGAGCGCTGTCCTGGGACGCCGAGGGCTACCGCCTGGCCTACCGCGCGATCTGGGACAAGTGACCGCGCCTGCCGCCGGCATCACGGCGTGGACATCGGTACGTGCGGAGCCGCGCCGTGGCGGCGCTGGCGGTGGGTGTAGGCGGTGACGGCCCGCCAGAGGTCGCGGCGGTCGGTCTCGGGCCAGAGGCCCGCGGTGAAGTGGAGCTCCGCGTACGCCGCGTGCCACGGCAGGAAGTTGGAGATGCGCTGCTCGTTGCCGGTACGCCAGAGCAGGTCCACGTCCGGCATGTCCGGGTGGGGCAGATGGCGGGCGAAGTCCTCGTCGGTGATCAGGTCCGGGTCCAGGTGGCCGGCGCGGGCCCGGCGCGCCAGGGCGGCGGCGGTGCGGGTGATCTCGTCCCGGCCGCCGTAGTCGATGCACATCGTCAGCGTCAGACCGGTGCGGGTGCGGGTGGTGCGCTCCCGCAGCTGGAGCAGGTCGGCCAGGTCGGGCGGCAGGCGGTCGGCGCGGCCGTGCCAGCGCATGCGGACGTCCAGGTCGCGGAAGGGGTCCTCGGCCAGCTCGCGGCGCAGCAGGTCGAGGATCGCGTCGACCTCCTCGGTGTCGCGCTTCCAGTTCTCCGTCGAGAACGTGTACAGCGTCAGGTGGCGCAGCCCGACGTCCAGGGCGCCGTGGACGACCTCGCGGACCGCGCCGGCGCCGGCGCGGTGGCCCTCGTAGCGGGGCAGGCCGCGCTGCTCGGCCCAGCGGCCGTTGCCGTCCATGATCACGGCGACGTGGGTGGGGAGGTCGCCGGGCGGGACGGCGGGCGGCCGCTCGCCGCTCGGGTGGGGCGGCGGGCGGCGGAAGGCGGCCGGCCGGACCGGTGCGCTCCGCGGGACCTGCGGCGGCTCCCGCCGGGGCGGCGACGTCAGGGGCGTCAGGCTCCAGGCCAGGGCCGCGCGGGCCCGGGCCGGGGCCAGCACGCGGGCCCGGGCGAGCAGTGAGGGGCGGGGCCGGGTGCGCAGCACGGCCGGGCCGGCCGCGTCGACGGCGTCGAGCTGGGCGTGCAGCAGGGCGGCCATCGTGTCCAGGACGGTGGCGGGTCCGGGGTGCATGCCGCGGGTGAGGGCGTGCTGTGCGGTCCACCGGCGGGCCAGGGCCGTCAGATCCGCGACCAGGGCCGAGACCGCCGGGCTCCAGCGGCGTTCGAGCAGGTCGCCGGCCGCGTCCGGGTGCCGGTCGAGCGCCTCGTCGGGCAGCAGCAGGTCGCCCTCAGCGAGGTCGGCGGACAGGTCGGTGAGGATGTCCGTGAGCCGGACGCCGTCGAGGAACTCCTCGTAGGCCTCGCGGGTGTCCAGCCGGAGCGCCACGGGAACGCCGGCCCGGTCCAGGATCGTGCGGACCTGGGCGAACCAGGGCAGCAGGTTCTCCCGGCCCCAGGCGCGCCACGCGTCCCAGTCCGCGAAGCGCCTGCCCCGGGTGTCGTCCCGGACCTGGGTCATCGCCTCGCTCAGCTCCGACAGGTCCAGGCGCCAGCGGGCCGCGGTGTCCACCAGGGCGTGGCGGACCGGGTCCTCGCTGGTGCCGGTGGGCAGTTCGCGGTGCAGGGCGGTGATCCAGGCCTCGACGCGGGCGGCCCGCTCGGCGGCGGGAGCGGTGCGGTCGTCGCCCAGGTCGTCGAGGGCGTTGGCGGCGGCCCACAGGGCGTGCAGGGACGGACGCAGGGGCGCGGGGACCAGCCGGATCAGGGCGTACTCCGCCGGATCCTCGTTCCTGGTACGGCGTCGGCACAGTCGGTAGGCCGCCCGCAGGGCCGGGTCGGCAGGCGCTTCGCTCACACCGAGGACATTACGTCGCGGGTGCGCGGGGGTTCGTGCAGGGGGGCCGGTGCCGCGTCGCGGCGCGGGGGCGGCCACCACGGCTCAGGCCGTGGTGGTGTCGTCGCCCTGCTGCCTTCCTTCTTCCGTCCCCGTGTCGTCCCGCTCGCCGTCCGCCTGGGACGGGGTGGGGGTCGGGGCCGTGTCCTGGTCGTCCTCGCGCTCGCCTTCGGCCTGGGACGCGGTCTGGTCGCTCATCGTGCCTCCTCGTGCCGTTGCGGCACGGGGTACCCAGGTGGGACCGGGATGACCGCGTCCGCGAGCCCCGCTCGGGCGCCGGGCGCCCGACCGGGCGCGGACCCGCCCACGGGATCGGCGGCGTCCCGCCGCTGGTCGCCCTCGGTCTCGGGACGGTGGTCGCGGCGGAACAGCTCGTGGTGCCGGGCCCGCACGCGCGCGCAGGGCGGCTCCTGGCCGTCGTGGATCCGTCCCCGCGGCCTCTCGCACCGCTCGTGCGCGATCGCTGCCCGGGGGGCGGTCTGGTCGATCCGGGTGTCCGGCAGGGCGCGGAGGAACGTCTTGTCCCACTGGCAGGTGAGGACGTCCGGCGGCTCCGCGGCGGGGATCTCGGCCGGTTCGCGGCTCACGTGACGGCGTATCAGGCCGCAACCGACGCTCGGGTGCTGACGACAAGTCCGCCGGATGCGGGACCGGCCCGTGGGGGGCGTCACCCCGCGCGGCGCCTCGCGAGGACCGTCCGCAGTGCCGAGCGCACGGCGGCGGGTGGTGCCGGGCCGTCCGGCTCCGCGCCGGCCGTGACCGCGGCCGCTACCTCGCGCAGCTTCGTGTTCGACAGCTGGGACGTCTCCCGCAGGATGTGCCACGCCTCGTCGGACGTGCACCCGTGGGTGGCCATCAGCACGCCCCGGGCCTGGTCGATGACCGGCCGGGAGGCGATCGCGTGGCGCAGCTGCTCGACCTCCGACTGCAGGGTGTGCAGCTGCTCCGCGCGCTCCAGGGCCACCGCCGACACGGTCGGGGCCCGCGGCGCGGTGTCCGGGGCCGGCCCGGCCAGGGGGTCGGCCGTGTCCAGGCCCGCCAGCTCCAGGATCCGCCGCGGCTGCCCGTTCCAGTTCCTGACCGTCACCGTCAGCGACCGCTGCCCGGCGTGATCACCGAGCACGTCCAGGAACCGCAGGCCGGCCGTGTCCATGAAGTGCACGTCGCCCATGTCGAGGTCGACCCGTGTGATCGAGGCGGGCAGTTCCGCCAGGGTCCTGGCCAGGACGTCCGCGCATCCCTGGACGAGCTCGCCCCGCGGGGCGAGCTCGGCACCGTCCGCGTCCACACGGCCCCTGATGACCAGGTTGTTCAGCCCTCCTGAGAGGTGTGATGATGCCGCTGACGTCATGTCACCGCCTTGTCGGTCCTCAGTCGCGTTCGTTCCCCGGGACTGCACGACGTCGCTCGCCCCCGTGGACGCCGGTGTTCAGGTGCGCGTGCCCGCCGTGCGGCTTACTACACGCGTCACGGGGAATGAGCTTGTCCCGTGCGGGTACGTGCGCCGTGGTCCGAGAACGTGGAGGAGAAGGGGCGTGGACACTCGGAGTCAGCTGCCGACGGCGGGGGAGCGGGGTCCGGCGCCGAGACTGGCGGTGTTCCCGCTGGCCGGGCGGCGGGGTGTCCGGGCGGCCGGTGAGGTCGGCCTGGCGACCCGCGCGATCTGGGAAGGCCTACTGGAAGAAGCCGTTCGTGAGGGTGAGGGCGTGTACTACCTGGAGCTGTCCGACGTGACGTTCGTCGATGTCGCGGGCGCCGGCGCGCTCGCGGCCGCCGCCGGGCGGCTGCGGCGGGACGGCCGGCGGTTCGTGGTGAACCGCCCGCCGGCCGCGCTGCGGCGCACTCTGGACCTGCTCTGGCCCGGTCAGGCGGGGATCGAGGTGTCCACCCCATGACCGCTGCCGCGGCCGGCGCTTTCTGGCCCCTCACGCCCTTCTCCCACCCCGCGCTGCTCTACCGGGACGAACAGGACTACCTCGACGGCACGGTCCCCTTCGTCCGCGAGGGCCTGGAGGACGGCGAGCCGGTGGCGGTCGCGGTGCCCGGTGAGAACCTGGCCCTGATCCGGGACGCCCTGGGCGCCGACGCCGGTGCCGTGCGGCTCGTGGACATGCGCGAGGCCGGACGCAACCCGGGGCGGATCATCCCCGGCGTGCTGCGGGCCTTCGCCGACGTCCAGCCGGCCGGACGCCGCGTGCGGATCGTCGGCGAACCCTTCTGGGCCGGCCGCTCCGGCACCGAGTATCCCGCCTGCGCCCAGCACGAGGCGCTCATCAACGCCGCGTTCCGGGGCCGCGCGGCCACCATCCTGTGCCCCTACGACGCCGGCCGGCTGCCCGGGCGGGTCCTCGCCGACGTGTACGCCACCCACCCCACCGTCATCCCCGCCGGCTCCCGCGCCGAGCAGGACAGCGCCGCGTACGCCCCCGACGAGGTCGTCGACCGCTACAACGAGCCGCTCCCGCCCGTGCCGGACGCGCTGACCCTCGCCTTCGACTCCGACGCGCTCTCCCACGCCCGGCACGTCGCCGTCGGGGAGGGCTCCCGGCTCGGTCTCACCGGCGTCAAGCTGGACGACCTGGCCCTGGCCGCTGCCGAGCTCGTCACCAACAGCGTCGTGCACGGCGGCGGCACCGGTGAGCTGCGGGTGTGGCCCGAGGACGGGTACGTGGTCTGCGAGGTGCGGGACGCGGGCCGGCTCACCGACCTCCTGGCCGGACGCCACCGGGTGCCGCGCGAACAGCGCGGAGGGCGCGGGCTGCTGCTGGTCAACCTGATCGCCGACCTGGTGCGCGTGCACCGGGGCGACAGCGGGACGACCGTGCGCTGCTGGTTCGCCCGCTGACCGGAACCGCGGGCCCTCAGGTGCCCAGCGGGTCCAGCGCCAGCGGTTCGATTCTGCCCTCCAGCATCGCGCCGAGGCCCTGCACGGCACACACGTCCGGCCGCTCCGCGATGTGCACGGGCATCCCCGTCGCCTGCCGCAGCATCTGGTCGAAGCCCGGCAGCAGGGCGCTGCCGCCGACCATCATGATCCCCCGGTCGGCGAGGTCGGCGACCAGGTCGGGCGGGCAGTCCCGCAGCACCTTGCCGATGCCGTCGAGGACCGCCGTGAGCGGTGTCTGGATGGCGTCCCGCACGGCCGCGGTGTCGACCCGGACGGAACGGGCCAGGCCCGTGGCGACGTCCCGGCCGTGGATCTCGGTGGTGGCCGGGCCCTGCGCGGTGAGGCCGTTGCCGGACAGGGCGAGCTGCAGCGGCCGGACCGACTGGCTCGGCAGCATCAGCTCGTGCTCGTGCCGCAGGTGCTGCACGATCGCGTGGTCGACGGCCTCGCCGCCCACCGGGATGCGATCGGCGGTGACGATCGAGCCGAGGGACAGCACGGCCACCTGCGTGGCCGCCGCGCCGCACACCATGATCATGGTCGCCTCCGGCTGCTCCACGGGCAGTCCGCAGCCCACGGCGGCGGCGATCAGCGTGTCGACCAGTTCCACCCGGCGGGCCCCGAGGCCGACCAGTGTCTCGATCGCGGCGCGCTGGGCGAGCGGGTCGGCGTCGTGCGGGGTGCAGGCGGCGGCGCGCAGGATCGGCTTGCGGCGCAGGCTGCGGCGCATCTTGTCGCCGAGCAGGTGCCGCAGCATGCGCTGGGCCATCTCGATGTCGACGACGGTGCCGCCGGAGACCGGCCGGACCACCCGGATGTAGTGCGGGGTGCGGCCCGTCATCTTCTCCGCGAGCTCCCCGACCGCGATCAGCGCCCCGGTGCGGGTGTTCACGGCGGCGGCGGACGGCTGGTCGACGACGAGCCCGGCCCCCTTGACGTAGACACGCGTGCGGGCCGCCCCCAGGTCGACGGCGAAGTGGCAGCGGCGCAGCTGCTCCAGACTGGCGGTCATGGCAGGTCCTCCCGAGAGCGCAGACCGTGGGGGGCCGCCAGGCGGCGGGCCTCCCTCGCATCGTGCGCGGCGGCCGGCGGGGTTCGCCTTTCGGAGGGGGCCGGGCGGGGTGCCGCCGAACGGGGGTTTGACTTTCCGTCACAAGGAGCGGGCGGCCCGCAGCAGCGGGGCGAGGGAGGTGACGGTGGTGGCGCACCCCGCCTCGCGCAGCTGCCGGTCGGCGGTGGTGTTCCGGGCGAGTCCGACGAACCGCAGACCGGCCTGCTGCGCGGCCGTGCTCGGCGACCGTGGAGTCGACGAGTACGCCGGACGCGGTGCCGCCGCCCGCGCAGTGCGCGGCGCGCAGCAGGACGTCGGGGTGCGGGGTGGGCAGCGTGAGGTCCGCGGCGCGGCCCTCAACGCCGGCCAGGGGCAGACGGTAGGGGTCGAGGTAGCGGCGGACGGCCGCCGCGCACGAGACCACGCCCACCCCGGCGGCCCGCCTCGTGCAGGGCGCGCACGCGGGGCACGGCGTTGTGGGCCGTCGGCGCGTCCGGGACCGCCCGCAGCTCCAGCGCGTCGAGGCGGTCGCGCAGCAGCGGGCCCAGCGGGTCCCGGGCGAAGGCCCGCAGCACGTCCAGCGGATGCGCGAAGGTGTCCGGATCGGCCGCGGCCGGGACCGCCCGCGCGTCGCGGTGCGCGGCGACGACGGCCAGCAGGTCGCGTACCGCCTCGCGCGTGGACCGCGCCGGGAACAGCCGGGCCACGGGTCCGTCGAAGCCAAGGTGACGGAAGGTGCGGGACGGGGTGCCGGTCATCCACCGCACTCTCACGGGCCGACCGTGCCGCGGATCACCCCCAGCTCCACCAGGTCCTGCGGCCGGATGCGCAGCCGGTCCGCCGTCGCCTCCACCTCGCGGGGCGGCCGCTTGAGTATGGCCGCCGCGAGTTCGGGGGCGATCACCGAGAAGTAACTGTCGGGCGTGGCCCAGGTGTTGCCCGGGGCGGCCAGGGCCAGGGCGCCGCCGGAGCCGCCCTCGCCGATCACCAGGGTGGTCACCGGCGTTCGGGCGGACGCGACCGCGGCGAACACGTCGGCGATCGCCGCGCCCGCGCCCTGCCGCTCCGCCTCCGCGTCGTTGGCGGCGCCCGGGGTGTCCACCAGGGTCAGCACCGGGACGCCGAGCCGGTCCGCGAGCCGGATCAGCCGGGCGGCCGTGCGGTACCCGGCGGGGCGGGTCGCGGTGCCGGTCTGGGCCGCGTAGGCGATCGTGCGGCCCTCGTGGCTGCCGAAGCCGCACAACATGCCGTCCGGGTCGGCGCCGCCGCAGCGGTCGCCGCCGAGCGCGACCCGTTCGGTGAAGTAGGCGTCCAAGTAGGCCTCCGCGCGCGGGCGCTGACGGGAGCGGGCGCGCCGGACGGCGTCCCAGCCGGTGGCGGGCAGGGTCGCGGTGTCGCCCAGCGGCTCCGGTGGCGGGGCGGGCGTGCGGGACGGGCAGGTCAGCAGCCGCAGCCACCGCCCCAGCGTCCCGCGCAGGTCCTCCGGCCGTACGACGGCGTCCGCCGCTCCCGCCGTGACCTGAGCCTCGGCCGTGTACGCCGCCGGGTCCGCGTTTGCCGGGCGCACCCGGGACCCGGCGAAGCCGACCTGGGCCCCGGTCAGCGCGAGCACCACGTCGGCGCCCGCGCCCAGGGTGGCCCAGCCGCCCCCGGTCGTCGGGTCGCGCAGCACGGCGATCTGGGCCAGCCCGGCCTCCCGTGTGAGCGCCGACTGGCGTGCCACGCGCTGGAGCTGGGTCAGCGCGAGCATGCCCTCCTGCATCCGGCTGCCGCCGGTGGCGACCAGCGGCACGACCGGCAGACGGCGTGCACGGGCGTGCGCGTAGGCCGCCTGGAGCAGGTCGCCGGTGCGCTCGCCGAGGGAGCCGCCGAGGAAACCGAACTCGAACGCGATCAGCACGGCCCGGACGCCGCCCACGCGGGCGGTGCCGCACACCACCGACTCCCGCTCGCCGGTCCGCTCGGCGGCACGGGCGCGGGCGGCGTCGTAGCCCGGCCAGGCGAGCGGGCCGTCGGGCCGGGCGTTCCTCGTGTTCCGCGCCGGCTCGGGGAGTTCGGCGAAGGTGGCCTCGTCGGCGAGGACGGTGAGGACCTCACGGGCGGTCGGGCGCTCAGCCATGGGCCAGCGCCCTCTTCATGATCTTCCCCATGTCGTTGCGGGGCAGGGCGTCGAGGTGGTGGACGACCCGCGGGCGCTTGTGCGGGGCGAGCCGCTCGGCCACGTGGGCGGCCAACTCGTCCAGGGAGGGCGGGGACTGGGGATCGTCCGGCACGATCCACGCCACGATCCGCTCGCCCAGGTCGGCGTCCGGCTCCCCGGTCACCGCCGCCTCCCGCACTCCCGGGTGCTCCAGGAGCGCGTTCTCGATCTCACCGGCCCCGATCTTGTAACCGCCGCTCTTGATCAGGTCCGTGGCCTTGCGGCCGACGATCCGGACACAGCCGTCCGGGTCGCGCACCGCCATGTCGCCGGTGCGGAACCAGCCGTCGGCGGTGAAGGCCGCGGCGGTGGCGTCGGGGCGGTTGAGGTACTCGGTGAACAGGTTCGGGCCGCGCACCTGGATCTCGCCCACCGTCTGCCCGTCGTACGCCGTGATCCGCGAGCCGTCCTCCTCCACCAGCCGCAGCTCCACGCCCGGCAGCGGCACGCCGACCGTGCCCGGGCGGGCCTCGCCGTCGGCCCGGACACTGGTGTTCATCAGCGTCTCCGTCATGCCGTACCGCTCGATCACCCGCCGCCCGGTGGCCGTCGCGATCCGCCCGTGGTCGTGCACCGGCAGCGCGGCGGACCCGGAGACCAGCAGCCGCGCCCCGGTCAGGGCCTTCACCAGCTCCGGTTCGCCCGTCACGGCCTCGGCGATCCGGTGGTACATCGTGGGCACGCCGAACAGCATGGTCCCGCCCGCGCCGAGTTCGCGGGCCACGCCCCGGGTGCTGAACCGGCCCAGGTGCCGCACGGATCCGCCGCGCCGCAGGGGGCCGAGGATGCCGAGGACCAGGCCGTGCACGTGGAACAGCGGCAGCGCGTGGACGAGGACGTCGTCGCCGGTCCACTGCCAGGCGTCGGCCAGCGCGTCGAGGGTGGAACTGATCGCCCGGCGCGGGACGACGGCGCCCTTGGGCGGGCCGGTGGTGCCGGAGGTGTAGACGATCAGGGCCGGCGCCTCGTCGTCGGCGCGGTCCTCGGGGACCGGCCCGGTCGCGTGCACGTCGACGTCCACGCGGGCGAGGCCGTCCAGGGCGGCGGGGAGCCGGTCGTCGGGCGCCGTCAGCACGAGGCCGGGCGCGCTGTCGCCCAGGATGTGGCCGAGTTCCCTCTCGCCGGACTTCGGGTTGAGCGGCACGGCGGGCACACCGGCCAGCAGCGCGGCGACGGCGGCGACGGCCGTCTCCAGGGTGGGCGTCGCCCAGACGGCCACCCGCCGGGCTCCGCCGATACGGCCCGTGAGCGCGCCTGCCGCGGCGGCGAGCTGCGCGTAGGTCAGGGAGCGCTCGCCGAACCGGAGGGCCGGCGTGTCACCGGGGGCGTCGGTCAGGGCCGGGAAGAGAGGGTTCACGCGTCGGATCTCCTTGGCTGTCGTGGGCGGTTGCCGGGGGCCGGGCCGTCCGTCCCCGGCCGGGGACGACCGTCACCGGCCATGCCGCCGCCGGTACGACCGCCACCACGCCTTCTCCGTACACCATCGGCCGCCGGAGGAAACCCTCGCGGTCCACGTCCGGGGCGGCCGGCATGCCGATCGCGCCGATCGTGAGCACGGCCGTACGCCCCCCGAAGGGGAAGGCCGACCAGGGTGTCGCCGGCGCGGACGGGATTGTTAGCCTGCGGCACGAGCCGATCGATCGTCCGACCGAGGAGGGAGCGGCCGTGGCCGGCACCCCGCGCATCGCCGTCGTCACCTACGACCCCCGGGGCGCCCGGCACAAGGACCGGGACCTGCCGGTGCTGGTCGGGGCGCTGCGGGAGGCCGGGGCCGAGGCCGCCGCCGTCACCTGGGACGACGCGGCCGTCGACTGGGCCGGGTTCGACCTCGCCCTCATCCGCTCCACCTGGGACTACAGCCGGCGTGGCGCGGAGTTCGCCGCGTGGGCCGAGCGGTGCGCGCGGGTGACCCGGCTCGTCAACCCGGTCGAGGTCGTGCGGTGGAACGCCGACAAGCGGTACCTCGGGCAGCTCGCCGAGGCCGGGGTGCCCGCCGTGCCCACCCGGTACTTCGCGCCCGGCGAGGCCGCCGAGCTGCCCGTCGGCCACGAGTACGTCGTGAAGCCCACGTCGGGGGCCGGTGCCCGCTACGCGGGCCGCTACCCGGCCGGGGAGCGCGACGCCGCCGCACGGCAGGTCGAGCGGATGCACGCCGAGGGGTTCACGGTGATGGTGCAGCCCTATCTGAGCGGCATCGACACCGAGGGCGAGCGGGCCCTGCAGTTCTTCGGCGGGCGGCTGCTGCACGCCAGCGTCAAGGGCGCCGTCCTCGCGCCGGGCACGCCCTACGACGCCGACAAGACCCCCCACCCCGACCTGCGGCCCTGGGAGCCGACGGCGGCCGAACTCGCCGTCGCCGAACGGGCCCTGGCCGCCGTACCCGGGGACCCGGAGCTGCTGTACGCCCGGGTGGACCTGGTCACCGGGCCGGACGGGGAGCCGTGGGTGATGGAGCTGGAGCTGATCGAGCCCAACCTGTTCCTGTTCCTGCACCCGGGGTCCGTGCCCAGGGTCGTGAAGGCGGTGCTGGCCGCCGCCGGCTGACCGGGACGCCTGCCCTCAGCCCGGCCGGCCCGTGACCGCCACCCGCTGCAGCAGCCCCCAGGTGAACTCGGCGACGACCTCCCGCCGCACGCCCCGCGCGTCCGGCGCGGTGAACGCCAGACCCCACCGGGTGGGTGCCGTGCCCTCCAGGGGGCGGGCAGGGGCGAAGCCGCGGGAGGCCTCGTCGACCGTGCAGGACCAGGGGGTGAGGTCGTCGAGCGTGCGCAGTTCGGGGCCCGCGGTGCCCGGGGCGCGGACCAGCCACTCGTTCCACACCGCGCCGTTCGGGGCGGTCAGCACCTCGAAGCGCAGGCCGGGCCAGAGGGGCACCGGCCACAGCCACGCCTCGCAGTCGAGGTCGCCGATCCGGCGCGGCGTACGCGACTCCGGTTGGCCCAGCACCGCACGGTATCGGGACAAGGGCGCGCGGGAGCGCGGGGAGCGGACCATCGCCTGCCAGCGCCGGTTGGCCTCCCGCATGTCCGCGATCGACACCCCCAGCGCTCGGCGGGCGTCCTCCACCGGGCCGGGGTTGTGGTCGGCCATGCGGCGCAGCAGCACCAGCTGGAAGTCGAGCGGGGTGAAGGGCCTAGCGGGGCGTTTCGCGGAGGGCATGGGACCCATCGTCGCCCACCGTGGCCCGGCCCGGGCGGCGGCCGTCGGGGAGGAACAGCACGGAGTTGACGTAGCGCGGCCCCCTGAGCACGGACGAGGGCAGCACCCGGCGCAGCAGGCCGTGCGAGACCACGTGGGAGGCACCCGCCTGGTGGTCCTCCAGGGGGAAACCGGCCAGCGGCAGCCAGCTGTCGCCGGGCAGCACCCAGCCCGCGTAGCCCAGCAGGGACAGGTACGTCACCACCGGCCCGATCGGCTGGATGCGGGACTCCAGCTCCACGAACAGGGCCGGCCGGTCACGGGCCAGCAGACCCGTCGCTCCGCGCAGCACCGCGGCCTCGCTGCCGTCCACGTCGATCTTGATGAAGCCCACGTCGCGCAGCGCCAGGTCGTCCAGCGTGACGCAGGGGACGTCCAGCGCCCGCCCGTGGATGTCGCGCCGGACCAGCGAGGACACGCCCCGGTCTCCCGAGTCGCCGGCCGGCAGCCACAGCCGGGCGATGCCCGGGCGGTCCGAGGCCGCCGCGCGCACCACGCGGACGTTCCGCGGGGCACCGGCGGCCAGCAGCCGGGCCAGATGCGGCACCGGCTCGATCGTCACGACGCGCTCGGCGCGGCCCGACAGCCGGTGCGTCCACGGCCCGTACCAGCCGCCCACGTCCACCGCCGTGCCGCAGCCGGGCGGCAGCAGCTCGGCGAGCCGGGCCAGCTCCGGTTCGAACCGGGGGTAGAGCGCCCGGGCCGTCGCGGCCACCAGGCGGGTGGGCAGGAGGGGCGCGAGGCGGGCGGCCAGGCTGGTCACGGCGCCATCCTCGTGAGGAGCTCCTCGTGCACGTCGTCCGGGACCTGCTCGCCCGAGGACGGCAGCAGCTGCGGAATGCCGTCGATCACCGGGTAGCGGCGGCGCAGCCGCGGGTTGTACAGCGCCTCCTCCTGCCCGGCCTCCTCGGCCAGCAGGTGCAGCGGGCCCTTGTCGAGCGGGCAGGCCAGGATCTTCAGCAGCGGGTCGTCGGGGTTCATGGGGAGGCCAACTCCTCGGCGTGGTCGTCCGGTCGGTGAGCGGTGTCGTGCTTGGGCATGGTCAGCAGCACGGCCACCGCCAGGGCCGTGCCCGCCACCCGCAGGGCCAGGCGCAGCGGTTCGTCCGGCAGGGACTCGCCGAACGACAGCGTGCCGAGCACCGCCGTGAACAGGGACGTCACGGTCGTGCACACCGGCACGATCAGCGAGGCCCGGCAGCGCTGCAGCGCCGCCTGCGACATCACCAGGCCGAACACGCCGGTGAACAGCAGCAGATACGGATACGGGGAGCTCAGCAGGTCCAGCAGCGCACCACCGGTTCCGCTGGTCGTCAGGTGGCCGGAGACGCCCTTGATGGCCAGCGAGCTGACCCCGTAGAGCAGGCCCACGGCCATGCCGTACTCGACGCCGGTCGTCGGGCGGCGGTGCCGGTTGCGGGTGCGCCGCTCGGCGGAGCCGTACAGCCACACCCCGGCCGCCAGGGACGGCACGCACACCAGCAGGATCAGCCGGTGGGGCGCGTCCCGGCCGGCGGTGTCGGAGCCCTCGCGCAGGGACAGCACCACCATCAGCAGCGCCAGCAGGATCGCGCCGAGCGCGTACCGCTCCCGGCCGCTGGTCTCCTCCCCGAGCAGCCGGGCCGACAGCAGCACCAGCAGCACCAGACCGGAGACGAAGATGCCCTGGGCGGCGGCGATCGGCAGCGTCCGGTAGACGACGAGCTGGGCGGCGAGACCGGCGGCGAGGGCGAGGGAGCCGCCGATCCACAGGGGGCTGCCGAGGACCAGGCGCAGCAGCCGGGCGGGCTGCCGGACCGTCACCTCGGGCAGCGCGGTCAGGGCCCGCTTCTCCAGCACGAAACCCACGCTGTACAGGGTGTTCGCCAGCAGCGCCGCGGCCACTCCCCACCACACGGGCTACGTCCTCCGGGCGTGCAGCAGCAGGATCGACGCGAGCTGCGGCCGGACACAGGCCAGCCGGTCCAGCGGCCGCAGCGGACGCGGTACGCCGTGGAAGGGGGCGCCTTCGAGCCGGACGACACCGAACCCGGACGCGGCGACGAACTCCCCGAGGGCGCGCGGCGTGTACAGCCGCAGGTGGCCCACGACCTCCGTGCCCGGGCGGCCGTGGACGCCGCGCAGGCTGACCTCCGAGAACACCGGCTGCACCCCGGCCAGCAGCAGGGCCCGGTTGTACCAGGCGGCCAGGTTCGGGGTGGACAGCATCAGGTGGCCGCCGGGCCGCAGCACCCGCCGGATCTCGTCGAGCGCGGCGTCCGGGTCGACGAGGTGCTCGATCACCTCGCTGAACAGCACGGCGTCGGCCGATCCGGACGCGAACGGCAGCCCGCCGCCGGTGAGTTCGCCCCGGACCGCGTGGGGGATGCGGGTGCGGGCGCGTCGGAGGGCGTCCTGGGACCAGTCGACGCCGACGAGGCGGTGGCCGGGCAGGAGCGGGGCGGCGGTCGCGGCGGCGGTGCCGTCCCCGCAGCCGATGTCGAGGATCGTGCGGGGGCCCGTCCTCCCGTCGCCGCCCAGGGCCCTTGCCAGCATGCGGGCCTGGCGGAGGCTGCGCGGGGTGCCGGAGGCGACCGGCACGGCCGGGTTCTCGTAGAAGTCGCGGAGGTCCTTCGGGGGTGGTGCGGTGGTCCGTGCGGCCGTCATGGGGTGGCCTCCGTGGTGTGCAGGTGGTGCTCGAAGAGGTCGCGCAGACGGGCGCCGTCGCCGTCGCCGAGCAGGGAGCGCGACCAGCGCAGGGCGAGGTGGAGGCGGCCGGCGGTGGAGGCGGTGGTCACGGTCAGGCCGCGGGGCATCCGGGCGGGTGCCGAGAACCAGACCGCCCGGGCGCGGCCCGCCTCCTCGCCGAAGTCCAGCGGGTAGGGGACGCGGCCGATGTTGCTGAGCAGGGTCGTCGACGTCCAGGGGGCGGCCGCCCTGCGCAGCGTGCGGGTGAGGGCGGCCCGGGCGGCGACCGGTGCCCAGGGGGCGGTGAGGAGGACGGCGCCGTGGCCGAGCTGGGGGCGAGGCAGGGACTTCAGGGCGCGGGTCCGCTCCGCGGTGCGGCGCAGCAGCGCGGGCAGGTCCGGGTCGTGCAGCTCGGCGGGGGTGAAGGGGACCTCGACCAGGCGGGTGCCGTTGCCGATGGGCATCGTGGTGTCACGGGGCCGGTCGTCCACGGGCATGGTGATGCGCAGCGGGCGGGGCTGGGATCCGCGGTCCCTGTTCCAGTGCGCGATGGTCAGCGCGGTGGCGACCATGAGCTGGTCGTTGACGGTGCAGGGCGCGCCCTTGGGGCGGTGCGGCAGGGGCAGTTCGGTCACCAGCATGCCGTTGCCGGGGGACGGGTCCGGGGTGCCCGGCGCCACCCGGGCGGGTGGTGCCCAGTGCGCCGGGACGTCCGGTGCCTCCCGCGGTGCCGTGGGGGCCCGGGTCGGGGGCGCCGCGGGGGAGTTGTCCCGGCCTCCGTACAGCTCGGCGGCCGTCGCCAGGACGCGCAGGCAGGCCGGGCCGTCCAGGGCGGTGTGGTGGACGGTGAGGACCAGGACCGAGCCCACGGCCTCCAGTCGTACGGGCGGGGACAGCGACAGCGGCGGTGCCTCGGCCAGGGCCCGGGCCCGCGCGTCGCGCAGCGCGTGGGGGCCCGCCGGGGCGAAGGTCACCACCTCCGCGTCCGGCCCGCCCGTCAGCTCCCACTCGTAGCGCCGCCGGTACCACGGCCCGCGGGCCTCCCGCATCAGGATCCGCGGGTGCCGGTGCAGCGCCTCGACGAAGGACGTGCGCAGGCGCGCCGGGTCGAGCGGGCCGGGCAGGTGGACCTCGATGTGGACGGTCTCCGGCTCCTGTTCCCGCAGGCAGTGCCGCGAGACCTCGTCCACCACGGGGAACGGGACGCGTACGGGTGCCGTCATGGGGCCTTGCCCTCTTCCTCGTCCGTCCGGGGCGACCGCCGGGTCGGCGTCTGTGGCGACGGCCCTTCGCGCACACTCACCAGCGCCGCGAACAGGCCGATCAGCGCGAGCAGTTGGGCCAGGTGACCGAAGGCCCCCTCGCCCGCCCCCACCGGTTCCCCGGCGCCGGACGCGGCCACGGCGCCCGCGCCCGCCAGGGCGGCGAAGGCGACCGGCACCAGCAGCGCGTGCCGCCGCGCGGCGAGCAGGGCCAGCGCCGGGACCAGCAGCGCGAACCAGCCCGCGATCACCACGGCGACCAGCGTCAGCGCCACCGTGCCGAGCCACAGGCCGGGCGGCGGCGGGGCCGGCTGCGGGGCGTCCGGGCTGGGCGCGCGGCGGCGCCGGAGGGCCAGGCCCAGCAGGACCGCGATGCCCGCGCCGCTGCCGATCAGCCCGGCGTCG
This sequence comes from Streptomyces sp. NPDC058741, assembly GCF_042746715.1. Taxonomy (NCBI): domain Bacteria; kingdom Bacillati; phylum Actinomycetota; class Actinomycetes; order Kitasatosporales; family Streptomycetaceae; genus Streptomyces; species Streptomyces sp. NPDC058741. The sequence continues at coordinate 129,967 of NZ_JBHYQH010000001.1, forward strand.
TAGGTCGTGGCGGGCTCGTAGGACAGCTCGATCGTGCCGCCCGCCCCGGCCGGGATCCGCCAGCCCTGCTGCCAGCCGTCCAGCCGCAGCGGGGTCAGCTCCTCGCCGTCGAGCGTGGCCCGCCAGCCGTCGTTGACGTTCTCGTAGGTGGTGAGGTACGAGGCGGCGCCCGAGCCGACCGTCACCGTGCGCCGGTCGCCCAGCCAGTCCCGGACGCGCAGGTCCCGCCCGGCCGTGGAAGCCTCCGGGACCGTGCCGCGGGTGAGGGTCACGTCCGTGAGCGCGAGCGGGCCGGCGTCGCCGCCCTCCAGCCGGTGCTCGCCCGCGGACAGCGGCACCGCACTGTCGGCACGACCCTCCTGACAGAGCGTCACCTCCATGCCCCGGCGCTCCACCAGGTCCCGCACGGTGCCCTCCGCGCCGGTCCGGTACAGCTCGCCGTCCAGCGCCACGTCCGGGCCCTTGCCGCACGGCAGGGAGAAGGTCCGGGTGCCGTCCGGCTGCGGGGTGCGGTACGAGTCGAGGGAGGGGAGATAGGCCTCGGTCAGGCCCACGGGCAGTCGCAGGTCCTCGTCGACGACCGGGTTGTGCAGGGTCAGCGGGGCCGTCTCGGTGATCGTGATGTCGAGGCGGTCGGTGGTGAGGGGCGGGAAGCGCACCCAGCCGTTCTCGTCGACACCGGCGATCGCCGCGCCGTCCGGGGAGCCGATGTGCACTTCCGCGGCCCGGGTCGACAGGCCGCCCGCGGGGGCCAGGACCAGTTCGCCGACCGGCTGCTCGCCCTCCCAGCGCAGATGGATCGTGGGCCGGTCCCCGGCGATCCACGCCGTGGTCAGGTCGCCGTCGGTGAGGTTGCGCGCCCCGAGGCCCGCGCCGAGGCGCGCGGTGGAGTCGGCGGTGGCGACGATCCGGGCCCGCTGCTCGGGCGCGACCTCGTACAGCAGCTCGTCGAGTTCCGTGCCCGGCACCGGCACCGCGCGCGCCTTCACCTCGAACGTCCCGGCGGAGGGCGTGGTGAAGCGGCGGTGCAGACCGGCCTCGGTGCCGGTCGCGGACAGGCCGGTCGGGTCGGAGGCGCGGTGCAGGGAGACGACGGTGGCGCCCGTGGTGGCCCGGTCCGCGTCGGACGGCAGCCGCAGCAGCCGGGTCACCTGCACGTCGGGCAGGGCGATCTCGGAGAAGCCCGCGCCCGTCAGCCCGGCCTTGCGCTCCACCGCGTCCACGATCGTCAGCCTCATCCACCGGGTCCGCCCCTCGGGCGCCTTGATCCGCTGGGTCGTTCCGTTGGGCCGCAGGAAGCTCGTCCGCTCGCCCTTCTCGGTCTCCACCCGCACCCTGGTCGCCGCCGCCCGCACGCTCGCCTGCGGCAGCGGCGTGACCTCGAAGGAGGACGGCATGGCGTAGGGGCCGGTGAAGCCGATGCGCAGCCACTGCCCGTCCGGCGTGTCGGGCGCGCCCTCCGCCCAGGCGGTGTCCGGGTCGCCGTCGAAGGCGTTCACCGGGTCGTACTGCGGCAGGTGGAACAGCCAGTTGCCGTACGAGGAGGCCGACACCGACGCGGCACCGCGCAGTTCGGCCACCGTCTGGTGCCCGGTGCCCGCGGCCGGCAGGATCTGGCGCGGTTCCTCACCCGGGTCCTGCTGCGCCCCGGACGCGTTGCGCTCGTCACGCGTGTACGTGTACGAGGTGTTGGCGTTGACCAGCCCGAACCGGGTGTCGGCCCGCCGCAGCCCGTCGCCCACGACCTGCACGGCGGGGGTGCCGAGCCCGGGATGGTCGTCGCCGGTCAGCACGGCCGGCCGGCCGCGCAGCCGCGACGCCAGCGGCAGCAGCGCCTCCGGCCCGCCGGACACCACGGCGGTGCCGGCGACCGGCAGCACCCCGGCAGGCCCGGGCCGGACGACGTCGGCACCGGCGGGCCGGTAGATCTCCACGGCCCGCTGCCGCGGGTACAGCCCCTCCACCTGGAGCGGCGCGTCCTGCGGGATCCGGCCGCCGGTCATCACCGGCCCGAGCCCCGTCACCCGCTCGTACCCGGACTGCTCGAGCGTCCGCTTGACGGTCGTGGTCGGCACGTAGCCGATCTGGTCGGGGTCGAGGTCGTTGCGCACGACGACGTGGTACAGCCCGGCCCGGCTCAGGTAGTCGGCGAGGCCCGGCACCTCGGCACCGGACATCAGCGCCTGCTCGACGGCGTCCATCGCGCGCCGGTTGCCGGGCGTGCCGAACGGCACGTGGTCCCGCTGCGCCCAGCGCGATCCGGCGAGCACGTCGAGCGGCTGGTCGATGGGGGAGCCCCAGGTGTAGAGACCGTGCGCGGTCGCCGGGACGACCAGGGCGCGGGAGTCGGGCGAGTACTCCTCCAGCCAGTCGGCCGTGGCCTGCCAGTAGGCCGGGAGCTCGCGGAACGAACCCGGGTTGAGGATCGAGCCGTTGAGGTACGGCCAGACGAGCCCCGGCAGGACCAGCACGGCCGCGACCAGCGGGGCGAAACGCCGTCCGCGCACCGGCCGGGCCCCGCGCGGCTCGGCCGCCACGCCCACCAGATGGGCCAGGCCCAGCACCAGGGCCAGGGCGAGCCCCGTCTGGAACTTGTAGATGTTCCGGAACGGCGACAGCCACCCGTCCAGCCAGCCCTGCACGACCCCGTGGAACGGCGCCCCGAACGCCCCGCCGTACCCGGCGAGCAGCACCAGCGCCGTCACCAGCACCGTCAGCACCAGCCAGCGCCGCTCGGGCATGTCCCGCCGGGCGAGCCCGGCCAGGCCCAGTCCGGCGGCCAGCGCCGAGCACACGATCACCACCACCGACGAGGCCACGGTCCAGCCGGCCGGCAGCCACGCCTCACCGAAGTGCAGGTAGGCGACCCAGTTCCCGGCGCCGCGCAGCGCCTCGGCCGCCGACATGGTGCCGGTGGTCGTCTCCGCGGTCTCTATGTAGGGGAGGAAGTTCTCGCCGTGGACGCCGAGCAGCAGCAACGGCACCCACCACCAGGCCGTCACCACGGCCACGGCCGGCGCCCACCAGGCGATCAGCCCGCGCATCCGCGGCCCCGGCGGCCGGGACAGCAGGTACAGCCCGGCCGGCAGCAGGGACGCCAGCGTCGCCGAGGCGTTCACCCCGCCCATGAACGGCACGAGCAGCGCCGACCGCAGCGCCGCGACCCGGGCCGTGTACCGCTCGTCCGCCAGCGGCAGCAGCACCCACGGCAGGAACGCCCCGGGCAGCGCCGCGGCCGACGTCGAGCCGACGACGGTCGTGAACAGCGGCCACAGCGCGTACGCCGAGGCCCCCAGCAGGCGGGACGCCGAGCTGCCCACCCGCAGCCGCTCGGCCAGCCGCAGCGCCCCCCAGAAGGCGACGGACACGACGACCGACAGCCACAGCCGCTCCGCCAGCCACACCGGCAGCCGCACGAGGCCGCACAGCCAGTGGAACGGCAGCATCGGCCACAGGTAGCCGACGTACTGGTCCTGGATGCCGCCGAACCCGGCCCGGTCGTGCCACAACTGCCCCAGGTCGGCGAGGAACCGGCCCGGGTCGACCGTGACACCGAGCTTGGTGTCGAAGGTCTGCCGCCCCGGCCGCACCGCGAGGAACAGCGTGAACACCGCGGCCCAGAACCCCAGCAGCCAGCGACGCGACCGGGGGCCTTCGGGCGGGCCCGCCGCGGCCGCGGTGGTGGGGACGGCTGCCGGGGGAGGAGCCTGGACCGTGGTCGTCATGGGGGACACCGCCGCAGAATGAGGAGGAGGTTCCAGGTGGCGAACTCGCGGAGGCCGGGCGCCTTGACGACGGCCTCCGCGAGGAAGGGCCAGTAGCGGGAGCGCGCCGAGACGACCGTGACGTCGTCGCGGGCACGCACCTGCCGCAGGGTGGGGCCGATGTGCACCGCGAACAGGTTCTCGCCGCGGGTGTGCTTGGCGGGCCTGCCGGTCCGCCGCGCGTGACGGGCCCGGGCCCGTTCGGCGCCGAAGTAGTGCCACGGGGCCCACTCGTGCCCGCCCCACGGCGACAGCCAGTTGGTGAACGACACGTAGATCAGCCCGCCCGGCCGCGTCACCCGCACCAGCTCGCTGAGGAACGTCGCCGGGTCGGCCACGTGCTCCAGCACGTTGGAGGAGAAGGTGACGTCGGCGACGCCGTCCCTCAGCGGCAGCAGGTAGCCGTCGGCGACGACGGCCGACTCGGGCGGCCTCTCGCCCAGTTCCGCCCGGTCGGGCTCGAAGAGGTGGGCCTGCGCGCCGCGCCGCCGGAACTCCTCGGTGAAGTACCCGCCACCGCCGCCGACGTCCAGCACGGTCCGTCCGGCGACGGGCCCGTCGCAGGCCTCGACCTGGTCGACGGCGTCGCGGGCGAGCAGCGCGTAGCAGCCCCGGGGATCGTCCTGCTCCCGGAGGAAGGCGCGGAACAGCGCGAGGGACCTGCGCAGGGAGGGGTCCTTCACGGAGCCCAGCCCCGCACCGCCTCCGCGGCGACGGCACCGAACTGCCGCACCGTGCGCTCCCACCGGAACCGGGCCGCCCGCTCCCGCGCCGCCTCGCCCATCAGCTCCCGCCGCCGCCCGGACAGGGCGAGCGCGCACCAGGCCGCCGCGAACGAGGACTCGCCCCGGGCGAGGACGCCGGTCTCCCCGTCGGCCACGGAGTCCTTCAGGCCCGGCACGTCGAAGGCGACCGCCGGCGTCTCGCGGGCCGCCGCCTCCGTCACGACCAGCCCCCACCCCTCCACGGCGGAGGGGTGCAGCAGCAGCCAGGCCGCGCACAGCAGCCGGTGCTTCTCGGCCTCCGGCACGTACCCGGTGAACTCCACACCAGGTCCGGCCAGTCGCTCGAGACGGCTCCGCTCGGGCCCGTCCCCGACGATCACCAGCCGCCCGCCGGTCACCGGACGCACCCGCTCCCACAGCCGCAGCAGGAGATCGATCCGCTTGTACTCGACGAGCCGCCCGACGGCGACGAACAGCGGCTCCGGTGACCGGTCGGCCCGCGGGCCCGGCTCCTCGACCCCGTTGTGCACGACCCGGATGCGCTCCCGCTCGACCCCGATGGCCCGCAGCGCGTGCGCGGTCGAGGAGGACACGGCGACCAGCAGACCGCGCCGGCGCGCCCCGGTCAGCGCCCAGTGCTCGAGCCGTCGGCCGATCCGGGCCGCCGGGGCCAGCGGACCGCCGAAGCGCATCGGCCACAGGTCGGTGTGGACGTGGTTGACCAGGCACAGCGTCGGTCCCCGGTGCCACAGCGGCGCCAGGTACGGCATGCCGTTGCACACCTCGACCAGCAGATCGCAGTCCCCGACCTGCCGGGCGAAGGCCGACCGGGCGCGCAGGTAGTGCCCGTAGGGACCGCCGGCCGACACGACACGGTAGTCGCGGAGGGGGGCACCTCCCTGCTCGAGCGGAGCCGGGAGCTCGCAGGACGCGGGCCCTCCGCACAGCAGGGTCACCTGGTGGCCCTGCCGGGCCAGTCCGTCGGCGAGCCGGTCGACCAGCAGCTCGGAGCCGCCGGCGGAGGGATTGCCCAGATCACGATGGGCGAGGAAGACGATCCGGCGCGGATGCGGGGGGAGCGCCGGGGGGTGCTGCGGCGCGCTGGGGGACACGGCGCGCAGCGGGGACGGCACGTGCTGGGGCATGGGTGCTCCAACTCGTCTCGGGGTGCGGGACTCCGCGTGGGGGAAACGGTGGGGTGGGTCGTCGCAGGGGGCGGCCTGTGGGGGCCTGAGCTCTTCCTGGGAGGGGGGTGGGGACGGGATGTGCCCGGGTGGGGTTGGACAGTTTTCGCCCGGACGTTCCCCGCGGCTACTCACCGACGTGACAAGTTCGGGCTTTGTTGCAGCTGACGTCACATCACATCGTGAGGGTGGGCCGGGGCGTAGCGGCCGTATCGGTCGGAACGGGGTGTTCCGGCTCCTTCCGTCCACGGGCCACCAGAACGCCGCCCACCACCGCGAGCACCAGCCCGGCCAGTCCGGCACCGATCGGCAACGTCGTGCCGAGCAGGCGCAGTTGGCCGCTGTCCCGCTTCGCCTGCCGTACCGCCTCCCGCTGCGTCGCGGTGGTGAAGGCGACCTTCCGGCTGTCCAGCAGCACCGCAGCGTCCTTTGTCCCGCCCGGCGCCCGCAGGGTCCGCCTCGGCCCGGTCCGCGCGTACAGAACCCGGCCCGTGGCCTGGTCGACGACCAGTTCGAAGCCGTGGTTGGCGTACCACTCCTCGGCCAGCACCTGCGGCCGCTCCGGCCGGCCGACGAGGGTGCCGGGCACCATCCGGGTGCCGGTCCTGGTGGGTTCCACCGAGCCGGTGAACCGGTACCCCGTGTAGCCCTGGACCTTCCCCGTGCCCCGGTAGCGCAGCACGACCGTGTCGCCGAGGGTGTTGTCCCACCACTGGTAGGACCGTTTCTGCACGTCGAAGGGGAACTTCAGGTACGCCTCGCCCTCGATGGAGGGCTTCTCCCCGCAGCAGTGCACGGGCCGGGTGGTCCTGCGGTCCATCACCCAGCGGTGCGGCGTGAAGTCCAGCGCGTCGTGCGGATCGGCGGCCGGCAGCGTCTCGTCCGTGTCGACCGTGGTCGTCACGTCCCAGACGGCGTTGCCGCTGCGCTCGCTCGCCTCGACGTCGCCCCGCACGCGCTGCGTCACGGTGATGTTCCGGCCGGGCACCGTCTCGATCCGGTCGGTGTCGAAGACGCTGCCCTTGCCGGTGTAGACGGCGGTCGTGTCGATGTCGATCGGGTTCACCGCTGCACGCGGCTGCACGTACCAGGCGAGCAGGGGTGCCAGCACCAGCAGGAACGTGCCGAGACCCAGCAGGAACAGGGAAAAGGGAGAGGCTGTACGGCGCATCCGGGCACTCCAGTGGCTTGGGACGGCTCGACGTACGAGGGGGCCGGCACGGCGGCGGAGACGGCGCGTGCGGCCGGGCCGGGAACCGTAGGCCGCTCTTGACGGGGTGTCAATGCTTGTCGAGACTGGGCCCGACAGGCAGGGACGGGACGCCCGGGGTGGGGCGACCTCCGGACGACCTCCGGACGCATCCGGACAGAGAGGCTGACCCTGCGATGTCCAGACTGCTCGCCGCGGCGCTCACCGTCGCGCTGGCCGCCGCCCTCGCCGTGGGCGCCGCGCTCGGCGTGGTCGCGCTGCTCGAAGCGACGCCCGACCAGCCCGACACCCCCCTGATCACGTACGAGCGGGCCGGGCAGGGGAGCTGACGGATGACGGCCGCCCGCACCGCAATCGTCACCCCCCTGTCGGCCTGGCTCGACGTACCGCGCCACCAGGTGCGCCGGTTCGCGGCGATCGCCATGGCCGAGGCGCCCGAACTGGCCGAGGAGATCCTCCGCGAGATCCAGCGGGAGTACCCCCATCTGCCCGTCGTCCTCGACGACTCCGGCGAGCCCATGGCCCTGGTGGGCATCCGCCGTGCCATCGAGGTCTTCGTGCAGCACCTGGAGCGCTCGGAGGGACGCCCGACCGTCCCGCCCGGCGTCTTCCAGGACTTCGGCCGAGGCGAGGGCCTCAACGGCCGCTCCCTCGACTCCCTCCAGGCCGTCTACCGCATGGGCGTACGCCTGGCCTGGCGCTGCTTCGCCGACATCGGCCAGCGCGTGGAGATCCCGCCCCCGGCGATGTACGAACTCGTCGACGCGGGCTACGAGTACCTCGACGGCCTGGTCGACCAGTCGGTACGCGGCTACGCCGAGGCGGCTGCCCGCCAGGCAGGCGAACGCCTGCGCCTGCAGCGCCGCCTGATGGAACTGCTCCTCGCCGACCACCACCGCGGCGACCCCACCGAGGCCCTCGCCGAACGCGCGGCCCGCATCGGCTGGCCCCTGCCGGTGAAGGTCGCCGTCGGCGTCCTGCTCCGACCCGCCCGCGAGGCCATGGCCCCCGCGGTCGGCCAGGGCGTCCTGCTCGACATGGAGAACGAGCAGCCCCGCATGGTCGTCCCCGAACCGGACGCGGCTGGCCGCCACGAACTGCTGCACCGCGCCCTGACCGGCTGGTCCGGTGCGATCGGCCCGCCCGTCCCGCTCGCCGAGGCGGCGAAGTCGCTGCGCTGGGCCGAGGCGGCGGTACGCCTGATGGAACGCGGGCTGCTCCCCTCCGGCGAGGTCCTCCTGTGCACCGAGCACACCGAGGCCCTGGTCCTCCTCCAGCCGGAGGAGCTGATCGACGACCTGGCCCTGCGCTGCCTGGCCCCCCTGTCCCACTGCGGCCCCACCCACGGCCGCCGCCTCGCGGAAACCCTCCTGGCCTGGCTGGAGACCCGCGGCGGCGCCCCCGAGGTCGCGACCCGCCTCGGCGTCCACCCCCAGACGGTCCGCTACCGCCTCCGCCAGATCCGCGAACTGTGGGGCGACGAGATCGACGACCCGGACCGCCGCTTCGAACTGGAACTGGTGCTGCGGGCAGAGCGGTTGCGGGGGGAGCTGGGGGTGGTGCGGGGGCGGCGGGACCACGGCTGACCGTTCCGCCCTCATGCGGCCGGGTGCGGCGGGCAAGCCCCGGGTGTGCCTCTGCCCGTTGCCCGCCCCCACCTCTATGGCTAGCCTGTGTTCGTCATGCCGATCGCCTGTTGACATATCGAACGCGGGCGCTGAGACACCCTAGGGAGGGGGCCGGTCGTGGGACGCCTGGTACCTGCCGTGACCCGGGCTCTCGACATTCTCGAGCTCTTTCTCGACGCGGACGGGTCGCTCTCCGCCCCCGACATCGTGCGCAGGCTGCAGTTGCCGCGTACCAGCGTGCACGAGCTGGTGACCACGCTCGCCGCCCGGAAGTACATCGTCCCCGTGCCCGGCCAGCCGGGACGCTACCGGCTCGGGGTGCGCCCGTACCAGCTCGGTGCCCGCTACGCCGAGCAGCTCGACCTCGCCGCCGAGGGCCGGCACGTCGCCCGGTCCGTCGCCGAGACCTGCGACGAGACGGTGCACGTGGCGATCCTCGAGGACACGGACGTCATCTACATCGCCAAGGTCGACTCCACGCACGCCGTGCGCATGGTGTCGGCGGCCGGCCGGCGGCTGCCCGCCCACTGCACCTCCGTCGGCAAGATGCTCCTGGCCTCCCTTCCCGAGCACGAGCTCGCCGCGCGGATCCCGGACGGCGCCGAGCTGGTCGCGATGACCCCGAACAGCATCACCGACCCGGCCGCCCTGCGCGAGACCCTGGCCGGGATCCGCGAGCGGGGCGTCGCCGTGGAGAACCGCGAGTCCAACCCGGACGTGAGCTGCGTGGCCGCCCCGGTGCGCGACCGCACCGGGCAGGTCGTCGCCGCCCTGTCGATCTCCGTTCCCATGATCCGCTGGACCGAGGAGCGCCGGGCCGAGCTGGAGCAGCTCGCCGCGAAGGGCGCCGCCGAGCTGTCCGAGCACCTCGGCCACCGGAGCCCGGCATGACGACGGGGCCGTACGAGGTCGCCGTACGCGCCGAGGCCGAGCTCGGGGAGGGCCCGACCTGGGACGCGGCGGCCGGCCGGCTGCTGTGGATCGACCTCCTCGGCTGCCGTGTGCACACCTTCGACCCCGCCACCGGACGCCGCGGCACCCGGCGCACCGAGCAGCACATCGGCGCCGTCAAACCACGCGCCGGCGGCGGCCTGGTGCTGAACCTGCGGGACGGGGTCGGCCTGCTCGACCCCGACGGCGGCTTCCGCTGGCTGCACCGCGAGCCGGTCCCCGGCCGTCGCGCCAACGACGCGGCGGTCGCGCCCGACGGCTCCCTGTGGGCGGGCACCATGCGCTACGACGAGGCGCCGGGCGGCGGCACGCTGTCCCGCCTCACCGGCGACGGCACGGTCGAGGTCGTCCTGGACGACGTCGCCGTCAGCAACGGCACGGGCTGGAGCCCCGACGGGCGCCTCATGTACTACATCGACTCCCCGACGCGCCGGATCGACGTCTTCGACCACGCGGACGGACGGCTGGGCAACCGCCGGGCCCTCGCCGTGATCGAGGACGGCGCGGGCTTCCCGGACGGCCTGACGGTGGACGCCGACGGATGCGTGTGGGTCGCGCTGTGGCAGGGCTCGGCGGTACGGCGCTACACGCCCGGCGGCGATCTGGACCGCGTGATCGAGTTCCCGGTGCCCCTGGTGACGGCCTGCGCCTTCGGCGGAGCCGCACTGTCCGACCTCTACGTCACCACGGCCCGCGTGAGCCTGCCCCGGCCCCCCGCCCTGGCGGGCTCCCTGTTCGTGATCCCCGCGGCGGGCCGGGGTCTGCCCCAGCCCGCGTTCGCCGGCTGACCGCGGGCGGGCCCGCGCCAGGAGCCGAGGGCGGCTTGCCGCCCCCGGCTCAGCGGCCCGTGCGGTCAAGTTTCCGCAGCAGGGCCCTCTCCTGTTCCGTCAGCGGCGGTCCCGCCGCCGGCAGCGGCGGCCCGCTCAGGGTGGCCAGGACGGTCGACGGCCGCAGCAGCCGCGCGGGCCCGGTCGTCATGCTCATCACGTCCCAGAGCGCCGACGCCGCGGTGTACGAGCCGGCCGCCGTGCGCATCAGGCGGCGGGTATAGGGGGTGACCAGGCGGTCGGCCACCCCGGGCGAGCCCCCTCGCGTGCCCGGGAACCAGACGTCCTGACTCACCGCCATCGTCCACGCCGCCTGCACCGGCGAGGCCGCCCCGCGCTGCACGCGCCGGGCCAGCCCCCGACCGCAGAGCCCCGCCCGCCGCAGTTCGCCGTGCAGTACCCGGGCGCCCAGCGCCGCCACCGACATGCCCTGCCCGTAGGCCGGGTTGAAGGTGGCCAGCGCGTCACCCAGCACGACGAGGCGTTCGGGCCAGTGGCGGGTCTTCTCCAGGTGCCGCCGGTGGTTGCTGGTGCTGCGGCTGACGTGGACCTCGGTGAGCGGTTCGGCGCCGGAGATCAGCCGGCCCACGAGGGGGTCGGGCAGGTCCAGGGTGTACCGGAGGAACGCGTCCGGGTCCTTCGGGGGTTCGCCGCCGCCCCGCGTCCCGGCGAGGCTCACCATCCAGCGGTCGCCCTCGATGGGCATCACCATCCCGCTGCGGCCGGGCCTGCCCTGGTAGGGGTCGGCCTGCACCATGGTCAGGGGGAAGTGTTCGGCGCCCTCGGGGGTGCGGTAGAGGCGGGTGGCGTTCACCAGACCGGCGTCCACCGTCGTCTCGCGCACGTCCCGGAGGCCCAGCCCGGCCAGCCAGCTGACGACCCGTGAGCCGCGCCCGCTCGCGTCCACCACGAAGTCGGCGGCGAGCTCCTCCTCCCCGGCGGCGTCCGACAGCCGGACCCCGGTGACCCGCTCACGCGACCCCGTCAGCCCCAGCACCCGGCCCTTGCGGATCACCACCTGGGTGCTCGAGAGCACCGCGTCCCGTATCACCCAGTCGAGCAGGGCCCGGGTGCACGTCAGCATCCGGGGGCCGGGATGGCGCCAGCGCCGCAGCCAGCCCTCGGGGGTGAGGGCGACCATGCCCCAGCCGAGCGGGATCTCGTGCGCGCCGGCGGCGACGAGGTGCTTGCGCACGCCCACCCCCGGCACCAGGTCCTCCATCGCGGCCAGACCGCCGGCCATCAGCAGATGCGCGTGGCGCCCCTGCGGGAGCCCCTTGCGGTGCTCCGGACCCTCGGGCAGATCGTCGCGGTCGAGCACGACCACCTCGTCCGCCGCGGTGGACAGGGCGGCCGCGGCCAGCATGCCGGCCAGACCCGCACCGATGACGACAGCTCTACGCGACATGCGACCCCTCGCACTCGGCCATGAAGACTCCCCCCGCCCTGAAGGCATTGCCCGACGCCGGTCCGCCGGCACCGGGAACCGGTCACGAAGCCGCGGAGCCACGCAGGCCTTCGGCTCCGAGAGGCATGGACCGCGCCGGAAGCTCTCACCGTACCTTCACGCCCCGTGTTCGCGCCCCCCTGTGCGCGAACGGCCGTCACGACGGTCCGTCACTCTCCCCCCGCAGCGGGCGCCGGGTGCCGTCCGCGGGGCGCGGCGCCCGGACTGCGGCCGTCAGGCCGGTCAGCCGGCGAGCGAGTGGCCGTCCGTCCGCGCCTCCATGCGGGCGCGCACCTCCCGGATGCCGTCGGTGTCGCGCAGGGCGCGGGACACCGCCCCGATCTCCCGCAGGAGTTCGGTGGCGTCGCGCGACTCCGCACCGTCGTCCTCGCGCCGGTGGTTGCGGGCGTCGATCGCGTCCAGGATGGCCACGGTGAAGGCGAGGGCCCTGGCCCGGTCCGGGGGGTGGCCGAGGGCGACGGCGGCGTCGTGGGACCGCTCGCGCCGCTCCTCGTCGATGTACCGCGCGAGCGGCAGCAGGGCGTCCCGGATGAACGTCTCCCGGCGGACCAGCCGCAGTTCCGGGGTGGCGCGCAGCAGGAAGGGGACGCCGCCGCCGTTGACCGTCCTCATGAGCAGGTACAGCGGCCGCAGTTCGTGGCAGGCCAGCCGGACGTGCCAGCGGCCGTGCAGATACTGCCCGGCGTGCGGGAAGATGAAGCCCACCGCGATCAGGATGGCGGACAGGCACGCGATGGGCGGCGCGACGGCGGTGCTCAGCCAGTCCAGGTTCCCCCCGGCCCAGCGCGCCCCCACGGCGGTGAGTTTGGCCGCGTCGAAGACCAGCTGCAGCGCGTAGCCGACGCCGAGGAACTTCAGGCCCCAGCGCAGCAGGGAGTCCAGCCCGTCGGTGCGGATCCAGTTCCAGACCAGCACGTTGGTGACCAGGACGGCCACGGTGTGCGCGAGCAGGTAGAGCAGGATCATCTCGCGCATGTACGGGGTGTTGGCGTAGTACGTGTCGAGGTCCCACAGCCGCTCCTCGGGCACGTCCGCGAGGGCGAACAGCACCCACATGGCGGCGATCACGCAGGAGTAGACGGCCATCACCCCGCGCATGGCCCGGCGGGTACGGGCCGAGCGGTCGGACAGGCCGTTGCGCCAGGTGATGATCAGCAGCAGGCAGCAGGCGCAGAAGGCGGTGAGGAGCGAGTAGACCCAGGGGCCGGAGAAGTTCGCCACCCCGGTCAGCCGGTTGATCCGGACGATGGTCGACGGCGCCAGGAACACGAACACCGCGCAGGCGAGCAGCAGCAGCCCGCCGACCGCCCGCAGCATCGGGTCACTCCACAGCCGGATGATGCTGGGCAGCTTGATGGCGAGGGCGGCGGCCAGGATCCCGGCGGGGATCCACCAGAACGTCGGATAGAACTCGTTGACGAACTCCATCGGGGTCAGCGCCACGGCCGTCACGGTGCCGCACCCCCTCGGGGTCCGCGGTAGCCCAGCGAGCGCTGCACGGGTTCCAGGGGCGGGTCCGCGTCCCGCGCGCCCGACAGCAGGGGCCGGAACACCGCGGCCAGCCGGTGCCCGAAGTCCTCGGCCTCCGCCTCGTCCCGCTCCCGCGAGCCGTTGCGGGCGGCGATCACCAGCGCGACGTCCGACCACCCGGGCCGCTCGGCCAGCGCGCGGGCGGCCGCCGCGCCCACCACGTGCTGGTGGCGCTGCCCGGCGTGCAGATGCCACAACTCGTGCCCGATGATGACCAGTTGCTGCACGGCCTCGGCCCGCTCCTCGACGATGACCAGGTCGAAGTCCTGGAACTCCACCCACAGGCCGGTCACTTCGATCTCGTCGGGAAAGCGCTCGAACCGCAGCTCCACCGGCCGCCCGCCGCGCCGCGCGCTCATCTCCTCGCACAGCGCCCGGCCCAACTCCCCGACGTCGCGCGGGGCCCGGGGTCTGGACCGGACCGCGGCGGCGAGCTCGGCGGCCAGACCGCGCATGGCGGCGCCCCTGCGCGGACGCCCGAGCGCGGCGGCGACTCGGGCGGCCAGCGTCCGCGCGCCCGCGATGTCCATCGCTCCCCCTTCTCACCACCGGCCGACTGCTTGGCAGCGCATCCGAGCCTACGCGCACGCAACTGTGCGCGTCATGCGATCGCACGTCCGACGTCCGGGGGAGAGCGGCGGCCCCACCCGGTCGACGGCACGGCGCTCCGGGACGGCACGCTGAGCGCCGTCCTGGAACGTGATCCCGCTGGCGTGAGAAACGTCCGGCGTGAGGAACGTCCGGCGTCCGGCCGGACGGGTCACACCGGTCGCACGGGGACCCCTCCGGCCGCGGCGCCCAGCAGCGTCAGCCGTACCGTCCCCGGCCCCGCCGGTGTGGTCCCGTCGGACAGCACCGCCAGGGCCAGCGTGTTGGCACCCCGTGTGCGGAGGATCCCGTTCGGCAGTACGAAGGTGTGCTGCGGCCCTACGTCGTTGATGTACTGGCCCAGGTTCCAGCCGTTGAGGAAGATCTGGACGCGATAGGCCCGGCCCGGGTCGTCGTCGAGGACGAGGCCGATCGAGGCGTCGACCCCCCGGTTGACGTCCAGCCGGAAGCGCGTCCGGTACCAGCTGACGCCCTGCCGCCGGTCGGACCGGGGGAGTCCGGTGTCCTTCCAGTCCCCGTCGTCGTGCTCCGGCAGGTGCCAGCCCTCGCGCTCGCCGTACAGGCCGCCGTTGTTCATCGGCCCGCGCACCGGGTCGGGCGCCGTGGCGCCCCGGATGCGCCAGGTCACCTCGGGGTCGGCGCCCTCGAAGGTCACGGCGGTCAGTCCGCGCGCCGCCTTGTGGGTGTCGCGCGCCGTGCCGTCCAGGTCGTGCTGCATCCGCCGGACGAGCACGGACAGCACATGCCGCCCCCGGCCCTCCTCGCGGAGCCTCTTCCGCAGGTCCCGGGGCAGGGCGAAGGCGGCCTTCGCCGTCCAGGTCCCCCGGCGTGCCCGGGCCTTGTCGGGCACGGGCATCCGGTGGGTGCCCAGCGGCTCGCCGTCCAGCCAGGCCATCAGCAGGCCCTGCGTGCCCGTGCTGTAGGCGAGGGACACCGACTCGACGTCGCCGTCGCCGGTCCAGGCGCCCCGGTACCAGACGTCGCCGTAGTGGAAGCCGTAGTCGTCGGCGAAGAGCACGGGCTGCCCCTCGGGCACGGGCGTCGTGCTGAAGGTCGTCGTCCTGTCGGCCACGGTCCAGTCCGAGTCGTCGAAGTCCGGCTCGGACTCCGGGTTCTCGGTGCGGCGCCGCCAGCCGTCGAGGGCGGGCAGCACGGGCCGGGTCACACCGGGCAGCGGCCGCAGCGCCAGCAGGCCGCCGGAGGCGCTGATCCGGGTGGGCACCGCGCGCCCGTTCCACGTCACCCGCGTGATGCCCCGGGGCGCCCACACCTCCAGGCCGGTCGCGGTGACGGTGTCGCCCGTGAGGTGGACGGTGGAGCCGCGCAGTTCGGCCGACCGCAGCAGGGCAGGGCCGTAGACCAGGAGCTGTCCCGACGGTGTCTCGTAGGGCCACAGCCGCAGGGCGGTGGCGTCGTCGGCGAACAGCAGCAGCATCGGCGTGTCCACGCCGTCGCCCTCGACGCGCACCCGGCTCAGCCCGCCGGCGCCGAGCGGGGCGCTGACGTTGAGCTTGCCGAGGTTGTAGGCCCAGGCGGGCTCCGCGTCCAGCCGCATGGGCGTCGGCTCGTCCGCGCAGTCCAGCACGACCTGGGCCAGATCGCCCCGGCGGCCCGCGAACACGGCGATGTCCTGCCGTCCCGCGGTCAGGCTGAGCATGGGCTGCACGGAGGAGTACACCAGCGTCCGCCTGCCGAGCCGCAGCCGGGCGGCGATCAGCTTGGCGTCCCGGGCGGGGACGGTCACCGGCACGTCGATCCCGGCGTCCGGCAGCGTCGAGGAGACCGCCTCGTCGGTGTCGTTGCGCAGGACGTAGACGTGGGCGCCGGTGTCGGGGTTGGTCAGGTGGTAGACCTCGATCCGCTCGTCGGTGGCGCGGACCTCCTTCGCCGGGTTCAGCCGGGCGAGGTCGGGCACGTGCCGCAGCAACTGGCCGATCTGGTGCATCGGGGCGAGCTTGGGGGTGGCGTTGCGGGCCTCGTCGAAGGCGGCCCCGTAGTCGTACGACGTGCAGAAGGCCGGGGCGGGCAGCCAGCCCCAGGAGGTGCCGCCGTACGCCATGTAGACGTTGTGGAGCGTGATGCCGTTGGCGAGGTGCGTCAGGTAGACGCGCCGCTCGTAGGCCGCGTCCCGGGTCCGGCGCGCCTCGGCGTACCCCTTGCCGTCCGACTCGGCCCCGCCCCAGGTGCCGGGCCGGCCCCCGCCGGACTCGGACAGGAACCCGGGCGTGCGCGCACTGGCCGTCGCCCCGCCCTTCGCCCCGCCGGCGCCGAAGTGCCCCCAGTCGGGCGGCACCCGGTCCGGCTCGGGCGAGCCGCCGAACCCGTAGAGCCAGCGCCCCTTCTCCCCGCCGGTCCCGAACGACCGGGGCACCCACTGCCCGTCGCGTCCGCCGTCGTTGTGGAACAGCGGCACGTCGACGCCGTCGGCGCGGACCTTTTCGTAGAGGTACCTCATGTAGGCACGCCCGGCGGGCCCGCCGACGTGCCGCGCGTCCAGCTCGTTCTCGATCTGGTACAGCAGCACGGTGCCCGTGCCCCGGGTGAACAGGCGTCCCGCGACGACGGCGTCGACGGCGGTCAGCCACTCGTCGACGTAGCGCAGGTACGTCGGGTCGGAGGTCCGGGCGCGGCCCTCGGTGGCGGTCAGCCAGCCGGGGAGGCCGCCGGCGTCGACGTCCGCGCCGATGTACGGGCCGGGCCGCACGATGACGTACAGCCCCGTCTCCGCGGCCGTGCGCAGGAACAGGTCCAGGTCGCGCACACCGGTGAAGTCGTAGCGGCCCGGGGCGGGTGAGTGGTGGTTCCAGGCGACGCACACGCTGACGGCGTTGTAGCCGTGGGCGCGCATCTTCTGCAGCACGTCCCGCCACAGCGACGGGTTCGGCAGCCGGAACGGGTGCATCTCGCCCGACCAGAGGACCAGGCGGCGGCCGTCTACCAGGAGGGAGTGCCGGTCGAAGCCGATCTCGTGCCGCCGGCCGTCCGCGCTCGGCACCGGCGGTGGCGGGCCGGTGCGCACCGGGCGCGCCGAGGTGGCGGAGGTCGGCGACCCGCTGCCGGTCAGCGCGAGGCCGAGCGTCGCCGTACCGGCGAGAGCGTGGAAGGTACGCCTGCTGAGCTCCAAGGGAGCGCCTCCTGTGTACGCCGTGCTGGGTGCTGCGTGGTGCACCTTATGCGCCGGGGGGCCCGTCTCGCCCGGCGGGCGTCTTCCGGTGTGCTGTCCGCCGGCGCGAAGGGCCAAGGACCGCCCTGGCCGGCCCCTGCCGCCTGCGTACGATGCGACCGCCCCCGGCCTTCACGACTTCTTCATGCGAGGTTCACGGTCCGGGCCGCATGCGCAGCCATTTGGCATGGGCACGTTCAAATCGCTCGAGGTTGTGGACACGCGCAGTGGGCCACCGCGTCCACCCGCGCCCGGTGCCGTGCGGACGCCTCAGCCCCTCGACGAGCACGGCCGTGGTTTCCTGGTCGACGCGTTCGCCGACCGCTGGGAGGTGCTCGACCGCGAGCCGCCCGGCAAGACCCTGCGGGCGGAGGTCGACCTGCGTTCCCGGCGACACGGTCGGCCGGGAGCCGCCCGGCAAGACCCTGCGGGCGGAGGTCGACCTGCGTTCCCGGCGACACGGTCGGCCGGGAGCTGCTCGCCGTGATCCGGGCGGGCGCAGCAGCACGGCCCGGGTGCGCTCGTGGCCCTCGTCGTCGCGGGTGGTGGTCTCGTCGGCGAGGTAGCCGCCCGCGTTCTCGGTGGCGGCGCGGGCCTCGGCCAGGGACTCGGGGACGTTAGGACCAGTTCCTGCGGCACCTGGTCGACGAGCGCCGGGTCGTCATCCGGCTGCGGGTGGACCGGCTCTACGGGACCACGTTCGACGTCGACGGGTAGGGCTTCTCCCTGGGGAGGGATCACAAGCTCGGCGTCAACCTCCCGAAGCGGAGCAGCGGATGGCCCGTCCCCCGCTCATCCTCTCAGTGGCACGGGCAGGGGTGCGGACGGCCGCGGCCTTCCGTACCCGCCGCGCTACCCGGCCTGCCCCATGCCCGCCGCCTGGGGCCGGTTCTGTGCGGCGGGCCAGCCGGTGGCAGGGGCCGGGGACAGGCCGTTCGTGCCTCTGACCTGGGCAGCCGTGAGCCCGCCCCGGGCGGGGACGCCGGGCGGCGTCGGCCCGGTGGCGGCGGGGACCTGCGCCGGGGCGGCTGCCGGCATCGGTGCGGCTGCCGGGAACTGGGCAGCCGGAGCCAGCGGCTGTGCGGGAGTCAGCGGCTGTGCGGGAGTCAGGGGTTGGGTCGGTGCGAGCGGTTGTGCCGGCGCGGCCATGGGCTGCGGTGCCGGCTGTGGCACCGCCTGCGGCACCGGCTGGGGCGCCGACGGGCCCGGCAGCCCGCCGCCACCGCCCGCCGGTCCGGCGGACGCGGCGGCGGGAAGCGGCATACCGGTGCCGACGGCGGCCGGGGCCGGCCCCGGGCCCCCGGGCGCCGTACCCGCGCCCACCGACTGCGCGGCGAGCCCTCGCACACCCGACCCGTTCGTCTCGCTCATCAGACGGTCCACCGCCGCCGTACCCGAGCTGTAGCCGGCTCCGTCGGGCGGCTCGGGTACGGCGGCTCCCTTCCTCGACGTCCCGTAGAGCACCTGTTCCAGGCCGGACACCAGGCGACGCACGTCCACCTGGGGGCGCACCGCGAGCCGCAGGAAGCGACCGGACGAACCGATCTTGTTGCCGCACTCACGGACCAGGATGCGGTGCTCGGTGAGCATCCGGTCCCGGACCACGGTGCCCTCGGCTCCCACCGGCAGACGCACGAAGAGGAAGTTGCCCTGTGAGGGGTAGACGGTCAGCCCCGGCAGCGCGGACAGCTGGCCGGCCATGTCGAGCCGGTCGCGGCGCACCTGCCGCAGGCTCTGCGCGTACTCGGCGCCGTGCTCCTTGAGCATGAAGACGACGTGCTCGGCGAAGGAGTTGAGGTTCCACTTGGGCAGCATCGAGCGGACGCGGCCCGCGAGCGCCGGGTTGGCGACGAGGTAGCCGAAGCGGATGCCGTGCAGGCCGAAGTTCTTGCCGAGGCTGCGCAGCACGACGACGTTGGGCCGCAGTATCGCCTCCTGCACGACGGAGGGCTCGGCCTCGGCGTCCGCGAACTCCAGGAAGCACTCGTCGACCACGACCAGGTCGAGGTCGGCCATGGCGTCCATGAACTGCACGACGGCGTGCTTGTGGACGAAGCCCCCGTCGGGGTTGTTGGGGTTGCAGATCACAGCGACGCGCGTGCCCCTGGCGCGGATGAACTCGGCGTACTGGGCGAGGTCGAGGGCGAAGCCGCTGGACTCCTGGAGCGGGAACATGTCGACCCGCTTGCCGGTCTCCATGGGCTGGTCGGTCCAGCGGCCGAACGTGGGGACGGGGACGGCGAGGGACTCGCGCACCAGCAGGTGGTCGATCCAGGTGATCAGCTCCGTCGACCCGTTGCCCATCGCCACGCACTGCGGCGGGAGTTGCAGCAGGCTGCACAGCTCGGCCGTGATGGTGTCGGCGCTGCTCGGGTAGTACGTGATGATGTCGCGCAGCTTGCCGGCCATGTCCTCGAACATGGCCGGGGTGGGGAAGTAGGGGTTGCAGGGGATCCAGAAGTCCACCGGCCCGGCTCCGTCGCCGCCGCCCTCGCGTGCCAACGCCGCCATCGACGGGCTGTGGGCCGCGGTCCTGCGGAACAGCGACGTGACGTTGTCGGCCATGGAACCTCCGTGTGGGGCGGGCCTGTTGGGGACGGACGGATCCGACGTGCAAGGGCGGCCCGCGCGGGGGAGCGCGGGCCGCCCTTGGATACGGAGGCCGCCGAGGCACCGTTCAACCGTCGCGGAACCGGTCCGGACTCATGCCCATACGGTGAAGGCCGGGCGGGTGTCTCAGCAGCCGAACGTGTGGATCGTGGTCGTCCGGTACGTCTGCCCGGGCCGCAGCGCGGTCGACGGGAACGACGGCTTGTTCGGCGAGTCCGGGAAGTGCTGCGCCTCCGGGCACAGCGCGTCTGCCGGTGGTCCAGCTCGAAGGTTTGTTCGGTATTTCGTCACACGTTCGAAATGCTGGCGTGACGGTAGGGATCGGGCGGCGGTGGTGTCAATGGGTCGCGCGCATTACGGTTTCGGCGGTTTCGAAACCTCGGGTGAGGGGGGTCGTGGCGGGTCCCTACAGAACCTTCACAGCTGGATCTAGGAACGTGACCGGCGCGGATCTTAGTCTTCCGGCGTCATGGACTACTGCGACCCGTGCCGACGGCACCTCAACGGCGCGCTGGCCTGCCCCGGGTGCGGCACCTCGGCGGAATCGCTGCGGCGGCGTGCGCCGCGGGGTGGCGTGGGACATGGGCCTGACCCGTACGGGCCTGACTCGTACAGGCCTGCGTCGTTCGGGTCTGACTCGCGGGAGCCTGACTCGTACGGGCCTGCCTTGCGGGAGCCTGTCTCGTGTGAACCCGAAGGGGTCGGGGGGCCGGTGGGGTTCGAGGTGTCCGACCAGGACCAGGCCGGTGCGCCCTCCGGGCGTGCCGCGCGGCGTCGTGGGCGCGGTCCTGCCGCCGACGGCCCCGGCGGGGCCGGCCGGCGGGACCGGAAGGCCGCGGCGCACCGCCGGCGGCGGCGCCGCACCCTGTTCGTCGCCGCGGGGTTCGTGCTGGCGGCGGGCGGGCTGAGCCTCGCCGAGCTCGGTGCGGACGCCCCGCGGTCGGCGCCGCGACCGGCTGACGCCGGGGGCGAGTCCGCGGACGGTGACGCCGCCGCGGAGGCGGGGGACGCGCCCGGGAGCGGGTCGGGACGACAGGTCGTCGCTGAACGGCCGTCACGTTCCGCTTCGGTGGAGGCTTCCGACTCGCCTTCCGTGTCCGCGTCCCCTGAGGAAGAGGAGTCGGAGTCACCCAAGGGCGACGAGGCCGCTGCGAGGGCCGAGCCGGCCGGGGGCGGGGGTCCTGCCAGCCGTCCCCCGGCCGCACCGACGGCCGCCCCTCCGGCGCCTACCGTGGCTCCGACCAGTTCGGTGCCCGCGCCCGAGCCTGAGCCCTCGGAGTCCTGTGACCGGTTCCTGTGGTGGTGCACGTGACGTCTTCGTCAGGCCGGGTGCCGGTGTAGCGCCTGCGGCAGCCTGTGGCCGGTTCGGTGGGGGTGCGCGTCGCCCCTTGCGGTGGGGGGCGGGGCGGGGCCGCGCCGGGGTGGTTGTCCTCGGATCGGCGCGATGGAGCTGCGTAACGGCTGACTGTTCGTTGACGCGCCGACCGCTGCGGGCGGGCACCCCCTCCGGCACGTCCCCTCGCGCCGTCCGGCGGGTGCGGGGGCTCAGCCCAGCATTCCGCGGAGTGCGTCCCGCAGGGCCACCCGCTCGGCCTCCGACAGGCCCGCCAGCGGCTCGCGGGCGAAGCGCAGCGACTCGCGCAGGCTCCGGGCCACCCGGCGTCCCTCCGGGGTGGGCGCCGCCACCTTCACCCTTCGGTCCGAGGGGGCCGGCTGCCGTTCCACCAGGCCCCGGGCCTCCAGCCGGTCCACGATGCCGGTGACGTTGGAGGGCTCGCACTTCAGGCGCTGGGCCAGGCGCCGCATGGGCAGAGGCTCCAGGCACAGCAGGGTGAGCAGGCGGGCCTGCGCTCCTGTCAGGGCGTGCTCGGCCGCGGCCTCCTCGTAGTCCTCGTGGAACCGTGCCACCACTTCGCCGATCAGTTCCACGACCTCGAGGGTCAGGGGGTCGGGGCGGGGGGAGGTGCCGCGGGGGGTCGATGTGGTGGAGGCCATGCCGTCGAGGGTACCCGGTTATTTGACAATCTGAAATTTTCAGGAGCATGGTTGTTTCAGGCACTGAAACATTCGCTTCGCATCCAGGAGGCCAGGCACACCATGACCGACACCCCCGCCCTTCCCGCCGTCAGCCGCGAGTGGCACCTGCTCAGCCGGCCGGTCGGCTGGCCGAAGCCCGAGGACTTCGCCCTGGTCGAGGCGGAGATCCCGCAGCCGGGTGAGGGCCAGGTCCTCGTCCGGAACCTCTACCTCTCCGTGGACCCGTACATGCGCGGCCGGATGAGCGCCGCCAAGTCCTATGTCGCCCCGTTCGAGCTGGGCAAGGTCATGCAGGGCGGTGCCGTCGGCGAGGTCGTCGCCTCCAACGTGGAGGGGCTGGCCGTCGGGGACCACGTGCTGCACTTCCTCGGGTGGCGCGAGTACGCCGTCGTCGCTGAGAAGAACGCCGTCAAGGTCGACACGTCGGCCGCGCCGCTGTCGACGTACCTCGGCGTCCTGGGCATGACCGGCCTCACCGCCTACGCGGGTCTGCTGCGCACCGCCGCGTTCAAGGAGGGCGACTCCGTCTTCGTCTCCGGCGCCGCCGGCGCCGTGGGCGGCCAGGTCGGTCAGATAGCCAAGCTGAAGGGGGCCTCGCGCGTCATCGGGTCCGCGGGGTCGGACGAGAAGGTCAAGCTCCTGGTGGAGGAGTACGGCTTCGACGCCGCCTTCAACTACAAGGACGGGCCCGTCGGCGAGCAGCTGCGCGCCGCCGCCCCCGACGGGATCGACGTCTACTTCGACAACGTCGGCGGGGACCACCTGGAGGCCGCCGTCGGCTCCCTGAACGAGGGCGGCCGGATCGCCGTCTGCGGCATGATCTCCGTCTACAACAACACCGAGGCCGCCCCCGGCCCGAAGAACCTCGCCCGTCTCATCCAGACCCGCGGCCGCATCGAGGGCTTCCTGGTCGGGGACCACTACGACCTGCAGCCGCAGTTCGTGCAGGAGGTCGCCCCCTGGGTCGCCTCCGGCGAGCTGAAGTACCGGGAGACCGTCGTCGAGGGCATCGAGAACAACCTCGAGGCGTTCCTGGGCGTGCTGCGCGGCGACAACACCGGGAAGATGATCGTCAAGCTCTGACTGGGCCATGGTTCCGGCATGCGGTAGTTTCCTTCCGAATCCGTCCCGGCCCGGGCGCGAGCCGCGGCGGCGACCGAAGGAAGACCGCCTCATGCCGATCCAGCAGTCCGACGTCCTGTACACCGCCGTCGCCGAGAACGGGCGCGACGGCCGGGTGGCCACCGACGACGGCAAGCTCGACGTCGTCGTCAACCCGCCGAAGGAGCTGGGCGGGAGCGGCACCGGCACCGACCCCGAGCAGCTGTTCGCCGCCGGTTACAGCGCCTGCTTCCAGGGCGCGCTCGGTGTCGTCGCCCGCCGGGAGGGCGCCGACCTGACCGGTTCGACCGTGACCGCCAGGGTCGGTCTCGGGAAGAACGGGGACGGGTTCGGGATCATCGTCGAGATCTCGGCCGACCTCCCCGGGCTCGACCGGGACACCGCCCGGTCGCTGATCGAGACGGCCCACGAGGGGTGCCCCTACTCGAAGGCGACGCGCGGGAACATCACCGTGACGCTGGCCTGACGACAGCCGTTGCGTACGCGGAGGCCGCACCCTTGGACGTGGGGTGCGGCCTCCGCCCGGTCGGAGCGCGAGTGCCGCCCGGTCCAGACGGTCGTTCTCCGGGGCCGCAGCGCCGGGAAGGGCCGAACGGCGGCGCGTGCAGCCGTAGGAGAGCCCGCTCCTGGATTCCCCTCGGGGTGGTCACCGACGAGTGGTTCGGCCCCGGGCGCACGCGTGCCTCCCGCCGGGTCCGCGGAGTTCGGTTCGGCGAGGCGGACCGGTTCGACTCGACGCCGGCCCGCCGGGCGGCTCCCCGGAGGGGCTGTGACAGCGGTGTGACCGGAGCGCGTCAAGAGTGCGACACCGGCCCGGATAGGGTCGTCCCATGCGCGATCTAGGGACGGGTTTCCGGTACCTCCTCAAGGGCCAGCGATGGGTGGCCCGGCACGGCAAGAGCTACGGCCTCGGGCTGCTCCCGGGCCTGATCACCCTCGTCCTGTACGCGGCGGCGCTGGTCGCGCTGGCGCTGTGGGGCGAGGACGCCGTGGCCTGGGCCACGCCGTTCGCCGACGACTGGTCCAGCCCGTGGCTCGGCCTCTTCCGCGGCATGCTGACCGCCGTGCTGTTCGCCCTCTCCCTGCTCCTCGCGGTCGTGACGTTCACCGCGGTGACCCTGCTGGTCGGCCAGCCCTTCTACGAGAACCTCTCCGAGCGGGTCGACCGGGACGTCTCCCCGGACGGGCACGCCCCCGAGTCGGGGCTGCCGCTCTGGCGGGAGCTGTGGATCTCCGCCCGCGACAGCCTCCGGATCGTCGTTCGGGCCGCCGTGTGGGGTGTGCTGCTGTTCGCGTGCGGTTTCATCCCGGTGGTGGGCCAGACGGCCGTCCCGGTGCTCGGGTTCTTCGTCACCGGGTTCTTCCTCACCGAGGAGCTGACCGCCGTCGCCTTCCAGCGCCGCGGCGTCGAACTGCGCGCCCGGCTCGCGATGCTGCGGTCCCGCAGGACCCTGGTCTGGGGCTTCGGCACGCCCCTCGCCGTGGCCTTCCTGGTGCCGTTCGTCGCGGTGTTCCTGATGCCGGGCGCGGTCGCCGGCGCCACCCTGATGGCGCGTGAACTCCTCGGCGAGGAGATCGCCGAGGGCGCCGGCGAGAAGGGCGACGAAGCCGCTACGACGTTTCCGCTGCCACCGTCAGGATCTTCTTCACCTGCGCGATGATGTCCAGCCGGTTGCGCACGAACTCCGGGTCGGTCACCTCGGTGGTGTTCCCGGCGCCGAACTGCAGCACCGGCGTGTGCACGTGCCCGCCCGGCAGCGTGCCGTGCAGCCCCAGCCGGTCGCGCAGCAGGGTCGCCCGGTAGGCGATCTCGTTGGACAGGTAGTCCCCGCCGCCGCCCGCCCGCGCGGTCGAGCCCGGGGTGGGCCCCTCGGGGCGCACGACGGGTTCGGTGCCGCCCGCCGGGATCTCGGTGACGGTGGTGTTGTCGTACACCGGGAAACGGCCGGTGTCCGCGGCGGCGATCTCGCGGAAGGGCAGCGTGGTCGTCGTCCACTGCGGCTGCGAGGCGGGGTCGGCGACGGGGACGGTCCCGGTGCTGCCGACGTTCTCGTTGTCCCCGAAGCCGCCCCGCCAGGCCCCGTTGGTCCGCTCGACGTCGAACCGCCCGACGCGGCCCTGGCTCACGGTCGTGAACAGGTCGACCTCCGGCAGGTGCGGCCGCAGCGCCCGCTCCACCGCGCCCGCCGCGAAGTCCCCCCAGCGCACCGGGAACACGACCGTCTCGATCCGCGCCGGTCCGTCCGCCGTCCGGACGACGGTGCCGTCGAGGGCCAGCGCGGTGGCGCCGGACGGGTTCGAGACGCGGATGTCCCGGTCCAGGGTGAACGGGTCGAAACCGGTGAGCAGGATCCGCTTCGGGCCCCTGCCGTGCGGGAGGCGGACGGCGGTCTGGCCGCGCGAGGTGCGCTCCAGTTCGTCCAGCAGCCCGGCCCGCTGCCCGTCCGCCAGCCCGAACGACGGCTCCCAGGTGCGCACTTCACGGGTCATGCCGAGCCGCGCCCAGTACAGCGGCCGGTCGTCGTCCCGGCTGATGTCACCACCGGCCGGTCCCCGCCCCTGCGCCCGGTCCACGGCCCGCCGCCACAGGGCGCTCCCCTCGCGGGAGACGATCCGGCGCGCCTCCCCGTAGGAGCGGGCGGCCTGCAGTGCCCGTGCCAGCCGCGGAGCCAGGGCGTCGAAGCCCGAGCGGCGCAGGATCTCCCGCGGGACGGCCCGGTCGAGCCGCTGCTCCTCGACGGTGGGCGAGGGGGCCGCGGCGGCGGCGCTCGCGGCGGTGGTGGGGTGAGACCGGTCAGCAGGGCCAGGCCGAGGACGCCGAGGCGAACGCGTATGGAGATCAAGGAGGTTCGGGCCTTCCGTCACGGTGGGGCGTGGTGGGACGGCGGAAGTATCCCGTGACGGGAGCGGCCGACGCCATGGGGCGGGGGACCGGGGCGGGGACGGACGTGCGCCGGCTCAGCCGGTCTTCTCCCCCAGCAGGGTCAGGAGGTCCCGGAAGGCCGCCGCCATGTCCACCGACTCCGGGTCCAGCAGCCACTGGTACTGCAGGCCGTCCAGGACCGCCACCAGCAGGGGGGCCGCGCGCTCGGGGGTGAGTCGGCAGGCGCTCGCCGTACTCGGCGCGCAGCACCTCGGCCAGCGAGGCCCGGACACCGACGTAGCGCTCGGTGAAGTAGGGGCGGGCCGGGTGTTCCTCCGTGCGGCCCTCTCCGGCTCCCCCGTCCCGCACGCCCGGATCGACCTCACCGCGGGTGAGCCGGTCGAGGTCTCGCTCACCCACACCGTCCTGCCGCCCAGCGGCCACCCGATGCACGTCATCGTCTTCACCCTCGCCCACCAGGACCCCCAGCGCAGCCCCGACGAGCTGATCGCCGAGGCCGTCACGGCCGCCCGCGCCGCCGACACGGCCGTCGTCGTGGTCGCCACCACCGAACAGGTCGAGTCCGAGGGCTTCGACCGCCGCGACCTGCGCCTGCCCGGCCGCCAGGACGACCTGGTCCGCGCCGTCGCCGCCGCCAACCCCCACACCGTGGTGGTCGTCAACTCCGGCTCCCCGGTGGAGCTGCCCTGGCGCGAGGACGTGGCCGCCGTCCTGCTGTCCTGGTTCCCCGGCCAGGAGGGCGGCGCCGCCCTCGCGGACGTCCTCACCGGCGCCCACGAGCCCGGCGGCCGGCTGCCCACCACCTGGGGCTCCCTGGCCGACGCCCCGGTCACCCGCGTCGTCCCGGAGAACGGCGAACTCCCCTACGACGAGGGCGTGTTCATCGGCTACCGCGCCTGGGAGAAGCACGGCCGCACACCCGCCTACCCCTTCGGGCACGGCCTCGGCTACACCGACTGGACCTACGAGTCCGTCCAGGTGGACACAGGTCCCGACGGCACCACCGTGAAGGTCCGCCTGCGCAATCGCGGCGACCGCCCCGGCCGCGAGGTCGTGCAGCTCTACCTCGCCCCCCGCGAGGCCGACCCCACCCGCCCGGCCCGCCGGCCGGCCGGCTTCGCGAGCGTCGGCGCCGCGCCCGGCGAGAGGACCGAAGCGGTCCTCGACCTGCCGCGCCGCGCCTTCGAGATCTGGGACGAGGAGACCGGCTCGTGGTCGTGTGTGAAGGGTTCGTACGAGATCCAGGTCGGACGCTCGATCACCGACCGCAGGATCACCGCGACGGTTACCGTCTGACCCGGGACGCGTTCCCCGCCGAGCAGCCCCGGTCCGGGACCTGACCTCCGGGCCGGGGCTCGGCACGGCCCGTCACGGAAGCCCCCGGGCGCTCGCCACCGGCCGGTCAGCGGGCGCCGAAGCCGTACACCGTCTCCGAGCGGAACAGCTCACCCGGCCGCAGGACCGTCGTCGGGAACTCCGGCCGGTTCGGGGAGTCCGGGAAGTGCTGGGTCTCCAGCGCGACGCCCCCGCCCGGCGCGAACGGCTCGCCCAGGTGGTCCGCGGTGTACAGCTGCAGGCCGGGCTCGGTCGTCGCCACCGTCAGCACCCGCCCCGACACCGGCTCGTACAGCTCGGCGACCTCCACCGGCGTGGGCGTCACGCCCTTGTCCAGCACGAAGTTGTGGTCGTGGCCGGACCCGACCTCGCGCGCCCGCCGGAAGTCGAAGCGCGTGCCCGTCACGTCCTCGAGACGGCCGGACGGGATCAGGTCCGCGTCGGCCGGCGTGTACCGGGAGGCCGCCAGCCGCAGCTCATGGCCGCCCGCGTCTGCGGACCCACCCAGGTTGAAGTAGCCGTGATGGGTCAGGTTCACCACGGTCGGGGCGTCCGTCACCGCCTCGTAGGAGATCCGCAGCGCCCCGCCCTCCAGCAGCGTGTACGTCGCCGCGACCTCCAGCCGCCCCGGGAAGCCCTCCTCCCCGTGCGGGCTGACCCGCGACAGCCGCACCCCGTGCTCCACCGGCTCCGCGTCCCACACCCGCCGGTCGAAGCCGCACGCACCGCCGTGCAGCGAGTTCGGCCCGTTGTTCGTCTCCAGCGCGTACGTTCGCCCGTCCAGCGGGAAGCGGCCGCCGGCGATCCGGTTGGCGTACCGCCCGACCAGGGCGCCGAGGTACGGCTCCGGGTGGGCGAGATACCCGTCGAGATCCGGGAAGCCCAGCACCACGTCCGCGGTCCGTCCCCTCCGGTCCGGCACCTCCACGGACTGCACGATCCCGCCGTACGTCAGCACCCGCACCCGCAGGCCCGCGCGCTCCAGGGTCCAGCGGTGCACCGGCGTGCCGTCGGAAAGTGTGCCGAAGAGTTCGTTCATGTGCGGAACTCTAGGTCAGGGGTTTCTCCGCGGTGACCGTGCGGTAGGCGATCTCGGCCAGCCTGGCCTGTCCGTCCACGCTCGGGTGGAAGTAGTCCCAGCGGCTCAGCTGGGCGGCGCCGAAGCGGTAGTCGTGGACCGCGCCCCCGTCGTACCGGCACCGCTCGTCCTCGGAGCAGACCTCCTCGAGGACCTCGTTGTAGTCCTCGACCCGCTGCTGCACCGTGTTCCGCCGCTGGTTCGCCTCGGTGTCCAAGGCGTCCGCGTCGCCCAGCATCGAGGGGCAGATGCCGAGCTTCCACACCTGTTTGCTGAGGGAGTTGGTCCGGCCCTGCGACCACAGCCGCTTCAGGTCCGGCACGCTCGCCACGAACACCTGGGTCTTGGGCAGCGCCTTGCGCAGGGTCCGCAGGGAATCCTCGAAGTCCGCGCGGAAGTCCGCCACCGGCGTCATCGCCGACGGCGTGGCCCGGCAGGCGTCGTTCGCCCCGATCAGCACCGTGACCAGCTGGGGCTTGCGCCGCACCGCCTGGGCGATCTGCCCGGGCAGGTCGGCCATCCGCGCCCCGCTCACCGCGTGGTTCCAGCTCCGCTCGGCGGCCTTCGCCCGGCCCAGCAGCCGCACCGCGAGCGAGTCGACCCCAGGGCTGGTGCCGGTCGCCCAGGACGCCTCGGGGCAGTCCGACAGCACGTCGCACGCGTCGAAGGCGCGCGTGATGGAATCGCCGACGGCCGCCACCGAGCCCGGGCTGCGGTCCCACAGCGGCGTGGGCTTCGGGGACGGCCCGGGGGCCCGGGACGGGGCGGCCGAGTCGCCGCCCACGGCATCGCACCCGGCCACGCCCAGCACGGCCGCGGCGGTCACGGCGAGGACGACCCGTGAGCGATGGCCCCGTTTCCGCATCCCTGGTCCGTCCCCTCGCCGTGTGCGTGCGATGCCTGTATTCCCCAACCCACGACAGCGCATCAGGGTTCCCGGCCGATCAGGTGCAACGGCTCACACCCGTACAAGCGTCCCCCTGGGTGAATGACGGACGTTTCCCGACACCGGGACCGACCGTACGTCACACTCCTTGCGTCACCGCACGGTAGCCTCGCCATCAGCGTGACCCGCCCGGTCACCGCCGTTCCGCCCGTTCCAAGATGGTCCGCTCTGCCCGGAGGTTCCGGTGACGACTCGTGGAGTCCTGTACGTGCACTCCGCGCCGCGCGCGCTGTGCCCGCACGTCGAGTGGGCCGTCGCCGGGGTGCTCGGCACGCGCGTCAGCCTGGACTGGATCCGCCAGCCCGCCGCCCCGGGCACCTGGCGCTCGGAGTTCTCCTGGCAGGGCCGGGTGGGCACGGCGTCCCAGCTCGCCTCGGCGCTGCGCGGCTGGCACCTGCTGCGCTTCGAGGTCACCTCGGAGCCCTGCCCCACCGCCGAGGGCGAGCGCTACAGCTGCACTCCCGGCCTGGGCATCTTCCACGCGGTCACCGGCATCCACGGCGACATCCTCATTCCCGAGGACCGTCTGCGCGCGGCACTGCAGCGCAGCCAGAGCGGCGAGACCGATCTGGAGGCGGAGCTGGCGAAACTGCTGGGCAAGCCCTGGGACGACGAACTGGAGCCCTTCCGCTACGCCGGTGAGGGCGCCCCGGTGCGCTGGCTCCACCAGGTGGTGTGAAGGCCGCCTCAGGCGCGCGGGGCCCAGGGGCTGTCGTCACACTCCCGTCTGCCCCGCGACGCCTGGCACTCCCCCACGCTCTTCGAGCAGGGGGGACCCCCACTCCCGCCGCACCGGGCGAAAGCCCGACTACGCCCGGTACGAGGACGTCCGCCCGGCACGCCGAGAGCACGCACCGGACGCCGCGGGGCGGCCCTCCGGGCGACGACGGGAGTGTGACGACAGCCCCTGGAGACGACGAGTGGCCCGGACTCCTCGTGAGTCCGGGCCACTCGCCGTTTCGACGAGATCAGACCGTGCGGAACGCCAGCACCACGTTGTGCCCGCCGAAGCCGAACGAGTCGTTCAGCGCGGCGATACGGCCGTCCACGGGCAGCTTGCGCGCCTCACCCCGGACGACGTCCGCGTTGGCCTCCGCCTCCGGGTCCAGGTTCTCCACGTTGATCGTCGGCGGCGCCAGGCGGTGGTACAGCGCGAGCACGGTCGCGACCGTCTCCACGCCACCGGCACCACCGAGCAGGTGCCCGGTCATCGACTTCGTCGCGGACACCGCGAAGTGGTCGGCCTCGTCGCCGAAGACCTTCCGCAGCGCCTTCAGCTCGGCGATGTCACCGGCCGGCGTCGACGTGGCGTGCGCGTTGACGTGCACGATCTCCGCCGGGTCCAGGTCGGTGCGCTCCAGCAGGTTCTGCAGGGCGTGCGAGATGCCGCGCCCCTCCGGCTCCGGCTGCACGATGTCGTGGCTGTCGGCGGAGATGCCCTGCCCGACCGCCTCGGCGTACACCCGGGCCCCGCGCTTGGCGGCGTGCTCGGCGGACTCCAGGACGACGACACCGGCGCCCTCACCGAGGACGAAGCCGTCACGGGCGACGTCGTAGGGACGCGAGGCGCCCTGCGGGTCGTCGTTGTTCTTGGACATCGCCATCATGTTGCCGAACGCGGCGATGGGCAGCGGGTGGATCGCCGCCTCCGTGCCGCCGGCGACGACGACGTCGGCACGGCCGGTGCGGATCATCTCGATGGCGTAGCCGATGGCCTCGGCGCCCGAGGCGCAGGCGGAGACCGGCGTGTGGACGCCCGCCCGGGCCCCCACGGCCAGTCCGACGTTGGCCGACGGGCTGTTGGGCATGAGCATGGGAACGGTGTGCGGGGAGACGCGGCGGACGCCCTTCTCCTTCAGCACGTCGTACTGGTCGAGCAGCGTCGTCACACCGCCGATGCCGGAGGCGATGACCGCGCCCAGCCGGTCGGGGTCGACGTTCGGGTCCTCGCCGGCCTTCGCCTCGAAGCCGGCGTCCTTCCAGGCCTCCTGGGCCGCGACCAGCGCGAACTGCGCCGAACGGTCCAGTCGGCGGGCCTGCGGCCGCGGGATGACCTCGGTCGGTTCCACGGCGACCGGGGCCGCGATGCGGACCGCCTGTTCGGCGGCCCACTCCTGCTCCAGGGGCTTGACGCCGGACTTGCCGGCGACCAGGCCCTCCCAGGTAGAGGCTGCGTCGCCACCCAGCGGTGTGGTTGCGCCGATACCGGTGACGACCACGGTGCGATTGGTCGAGCTCACGGGAATTCTTTCTCCAGCGGATACGAGGATTAAGCGGCGCCACCGCCGGGTGGCGGGGCAGTCAGCCCAAGGACCTGATCGGTCGATCAGCCCTGGTGCTTGAGGATGTAGTCGGTCGCGTCGCCGACGGTCTTGAGGTTCTTGACGTCCTCGTCGGGGATCTTGACGTCGAAGCGCTCCTCGGCGGCGACGACGACCTCGACCATGGACAGCGAGTCGACGTCCAGGTCGTCGGTGAAGGACTTGTCCAGCTGGACGTCCTCAACCGGGATGCCGGCGATCTCGTTCACGATCTCGGCGAGACCGGCGACGATCTCTTCCTGAGTGGCGGCCATGTGGCGCTCCTTCGTAGATATCCAGAGGGTGTGGCAGGTGTTGCTCCCGTCCCGGACCGCATGATCCGGCACGGAGTGCCTAGGGGAGGGTAACGACAGTCGCGGCGTAGACGAGACCCGCCCCGAAGCCGATGACGAGCGCGGTGTCGCCGCTCTTCGCCTCGCCGGTCGCCAGGAGCCGCTCCATCGCGAGCGGGATCGAGGCGGCCGAGGTGTTGCCGGTGGTGCGGATGTCACGGGCGACCGTGATGTGCTCCGGCAGTTTCAGCGTCTTCGCCATCGAGTCGATGATCCGCACGTTGGCCTGGTGCGGGATGAAGACGTCCAGGTCGTCCGCGCTGATCCCGGCCGCGTCCAGCGCCTGCTGGGCGACCTTCGCCATCTCGAACACGGCCCAGCGGAACACCGCCTGGCCTTCCTGGGTGATCGCGGGGAACTTCTCGACCGTCCCGTCGCGGTAGTCCGTCCACGGCACGGTCTGCTTGATGGTCTCGGACTTGTCGCCCTCGGAGCCCCACACGGTCGGGCCGATCGCGGGCTCCTGGGACGGGCCCACGACGACCGCGCCGGCACCGTCGCCGAACAGGAAGGCCGTCGCGCGGTCCTCCAGGTCCGTCAGGTCGCTCAGCCGCTCGACACCGATCACCAGGACGTATTCCGCCGAGCCCTCGACGATCATGCCCTTGGCGAGGGTCAGGCCGTAGCCGAAGCCCGCGCAGCCCGCCGAGATGTCGAAGGCGGCGGCCTTGGCGGTGCCCAGCTTGTCGGCGATCTCGGTGGCGACTGCCGGCGTCTGCTTGAAGTGCGAGACCGTCGAGACGATCACGCCGCCGATCTGCTCGACGGAGATGCCCGCGTCCGCGATGGCCTTGCCGGACGCCTCGATCGACATCGCGGCCACGGTCTCCTCGTCGGAGGCCCAGTGCCGTGTCTCGATGCCGGAGCGCGAGCGGATCCACTCGTCGGACGAGTCGATCGTCTCCAGGATCACCTCGTTGGGCACGACCCGGGTCGGGCGGTAGCCGCCCACGCCGAGGATCCGCGCGTACGGGGCGCCCTTGCTGGGCTTGATCTTCGCCATGCTCTCCGGCTCCTTCTCAGGCACCCGCCGCGTCAGCGGCGGGTGTCGTCGCCTCGGCGATGAGCTCGCGAGCCGCGTCGAGGTCGGCGGGGGACTTCAGGGCCAGCGTCTTCACGCCGGGCAGGGCCCGCTTGGCCAGGCCCGTGAGGGTACCGCCGGGACACACCTCGATCAGGGCCGTGACACCGAGTTCCTTGAAGGTCTCCATGCACAGGTCCCAGCGGACCGGGTTGGCGACCTGCCCGACCAGGCGGTCGAGCACCTCGGCGCCGGTGGTGACGACCTGCCCGTCCGCGTTGGAGACGTAGGGGAGGGCCGGGTCACGGGGCGTCTGGGCCTCGGCCGCCTTCGCCAGCGTGTCGACCGCCGGTGCCATGTGGTGGGTGTGGAAGGCGCCCGCGACCTTCAGCGCGACGACCTTGCGCACGCCCTCGGGCTTGTCCGCCTGCAGCGCGGCGAGCTGCTCCTTGGTGCCGGCCGCGACGATCTGGCCCGCGCCGTTGATGTTCGCCGGGGTCAGGCCCAGCTTCGTCAGGTGCGGAACGGTCACTTCGGGGTCGCCGCCCAGCAGCGCGGCCATGCCCGTGTCGGTGACGGCCGCGGCCTCGGCCATGGCGTGCCCGCGGGT
The DNA here is from genome assembly GCF_042746715.1 of Streptomyces sp. NPDC058741. Classification (NCBI taxonomy): domain Bacteria; kingdom Bacillati; phylum Actinomycetota; class Actinomycetes; order Kitasatosporales; family Streptomycetaceae; genus Streptomyces; species Streptomyces sp. NPDC058741. The sequence goes on from NZ_JBHYQH010000001.1 coordinate 163,322, forward strand.
GCGGACCAGACGGAGCGCCTCCTCGTGCGGGAGCACCCCGGCGAGCGACGCGGCGGTGAACTCGCCGATACTGTGACCGGCGATCGCGCCGACCGTGCGCGTGAGGTCGGCCGGGTCGGCGAAGAGCAGGGACGCGGACGCCATGCCGGCCGCGACCAGCAGCGGCTGCGCCACCGCGGTGTCGCGGATCTCCTCCGCGTCGGCCTCGGTGCCGTAACGGATCAGGTCGAGCTCCACGGCGTCGGACCAGGCCTCGAGGGCACCGCGGACACCGGGGAAGTCGAGCCATTCGGTCAGGAAGCCGGGCGTCTGAGCGCCCTGGCCGGGAGCGACGAGTACGAGCACTCTCACACTCTCTCTTGGGGACGGGCACGGCCGCCCGTGAGGACAGGGACGAAGAACACGAGGGGGTTTTGTCGAGGCTCGACAAAACCTTAGGGCTGAAGATCTCCATCGACCAGACGCCCCAGGATCAGCGCGATACGCAGCGTGAAGGCAGAGCGTACATCGGAGGGCGACCAACCGGTGACGTCAGTCACACGTCGAAGCCGGTAGCGGACGGTGTTGGGGTGAACGAACAGCATCCGGGCGGCGCCCTCCAGGCTGCTCGCCTGTTCGAGGTAGACGCTGAGAGTCTCCAGGAGCGCTGCCCCGGCCTCCTCCAGCGGTCTGTAGATCTCCTCCACCAACTGCTCACGGGCCGAGGGGTCACCGGCGATCGCGCGCTCCGGGAGCAGGTCGTCCGCCAGGACCGGGCGCGGGGCGTCCTGCCAGGCCGTGCACGCCTTCAGGCCCGCCGCCGCGGCCTGCGCGGACCGGGTCGCGGCCAGCAGGTCGGGCACCACCGGGCCCGCCACGACCGGCCCGGCCGCGTACGGGCCGATCAGCGACTTGGCGACGGCCAGCGGGTTGTCGCTGCCGCCCGCGATCACGACCAGCCGGTCGCCGAGCACCCCGGTGAGCACCTGGAGCTTGGCGTGCCGCGCCGCGCGCCGGATCGCCTCCACGGTCAGCTCGCTGTCCCCGTCGGGCGCCGTGCCGAGTACCACGCACACGTGTTCGGGGGAGTTCCAGCCGAGGGCGGCGGCCCGCGACACGGCTCCCTCGTCGGCCTCGCCGCTGAGCACGGCGTTCACGACCAGGGACTCCAGACGGGCGTCCCAGGCACCGCGTGCCTCGGCGGCCTGCGCGTACACCTGGGCGGTGGCGAAGGCGATCTCCCGGGCGTAGACCAGCAGCGCCTCGCGCAGCACGCTCTCGTCGCCCGGGGCCGCGACCTCCTCGATCGCGCTCTCCATGACCTCGATGGTGGTGCGCACCATCTCCACGGTCTGCCGCAGGGTGATCGCCCGGGTCAGCTCGCGCGGGGCGGTTCCGAACACGTCCGTGGAGATGGCCTGCGGGGCTTCCGGGTGCCGGAACCACTCGGTGAACGCGGCGATGCCCGCCTGCGCGACCAGCCCGATCCAGGAACGGTTCTCCGGCGGCATGGCCCGGTACCAGGGCAGCGTCTCGTCCATCCGCGCGATGGCCTGCGCGGCGAGCGATCCCGACGACTTCTCCAGCCGCTTCAGCGTGGCGGCATGGGCGCGGACGTCGTGTGCTGCGGCTGTGTTCTTGCTGGTTTCGGGTTCGGGCACGGGGACAAGACTGCCGTATCCGGACGGGAGGGTGGGCGGCCGGGTCTACGGTGGACCCCGTGATGGACATTCGGCGCGCCGATCAGCGCGACCGGGGCGGCGATCCGGCGGCCGGGATCGAGACCCGGCACGCGTTCTCCTTCGGCTCCCACTACGACCCCGACAACCTCCGCTTCGGCGCGGTCCTCGCCTGCAACGAGGAGACCCTGGCCCCGGGCGCCGGCTTCGAGGAGCACGCGCACAGCCACACCGAGATCGTGACGTGGGTGGTGCGGGGCGAGCTGACGCACCGCGACTCCACCGGGCACGAGTCGGTGGTGCGCCACGGTGACGTGCAGCGGCTCAGCTCGGCGGGCGGGGTGCGCCACGTGGAGCGCAACCACGGCCCCGAGCCCCTGACGTTCCTCCAGATGTGGCTGGCCCCGCGGCGGCCCGGCGGCGAGCCGTCCTACGAGGTCGTCCGCGGCATCGCCGACGCCACGCCCTACGCCGTCCCGGAGGCCGGCGCGACGCTGCACGTACGGCGGCCGGCGGCGGGGGAGCGGACGGCGGTGCCGGACGGGGCGTACACCTACCTGCACGTCGTGCGCGGCGAAGTGCGCCTGGACGCCGAGCACCTGGGCGCGGGCGACGCCGCCCGCATCACGGGCGCCGAGGGCCTGGAGGCCGAAGCCGTGACGGACGCCGAGCTCCTCATCTGGGAGATGGCCTAGAGCTCAGCGAGCACCGCGTCCGTGAACGCCGGCCACGCCTCGATCGCCCACGGCCCGAACGCCCGGTCCGTCAGCGCCACGCAGGCCGCGCCCGCCACCGGGTCGATCCACAGGAACGTACCGGACTGACCGAAATGCCCGAAGGTGCGGGGTGAGGACGAGGCGCCCGTCCAGTGCGGGGACTTGGAGTCGCGGATCTCGAAGCCGAGCCCCCAGTCGTTGGGGTTCTGGTGGCCGTACCCCGGCAGCACGCCCTTGGTGCCCGGGTACTGCACGCTCATCGCCTCGGCGACCGTACGGGGATCCAGCAGCCGCGGCGCCTGCACCTCGGCGGCGAACCGCAGCAGGTCCTCGACGGTGGACACCGCGTCCTTGGCCGGGGAGCCCTGCAGGGTGGTCGAGGTCATGCCCAGCGGCTCCAGCACGGCCTGCCGCAGGTACTCCGCGAACGGGATGTCGGTGGCCTTCGCGACATGGTCGCCGAGCTGCTCGAAACCGGCGTTCGAGTACAGCCGCCGCTCTCCGGGCGGGGCCGTGACCTCGTGCTCGTCGAAGGCGAGGCCCGAGGTGTGGGCGAGCAGGTGCCGGACCGTCGAACCGGCCGGGCCGGCGGGCTCGTCGAACTCGATCGCGCCCTCCTCGTAGGCGATCAGCACCGCGTAGGCGGCCAACGGCTTGGTCACCGAGGCGAGCGGGAACCGCTGCCCGGCCGGGCCGTGGGTGCCGGGGACGGTGCCGTCCGCTCGCACGGCACCCGCCGCGGCGGTGGGAACCGGCCAGTTCTCGATCAGCGCGAGGCTCTTCAGCGACATGTCTGCGAGCCTAAGCGCTCAGGGCGCCGCCCCCGGCGGGGGGTGGGGGCCGGACCGGGACCCGGGGGAGCCGAACACGCCGCCTTTCTCACCGTCGGTACTTGCTTGGAGCGCACTCCAGCGTTCTAGCGTGGGGGCCATGACGGTGATGGAGACCACGGGGACCAGGACCGACACCTGCGCCGGCCCGCCGCAGCAGAACCGCCGCCCGGACGGCGAGGACCGCTACACGATCAGCGAGGTCGTGGCCTTCACCGGCCTGACGGCGCACACCCTGCGCTGGTACGAGCGCATCGGCCTGATGCCGCACGTCGACCGCTCCCACACCGGCCAGCGCCGCTACACCAACCGCGACCTCGACTGGCTCGACCTCGTCGGCAAGCTCCGCCTGACGGGCATGCCCGTCGCCGACATGGTCCGGTACGCGGAACTGGTGCGTGAGGGAGACCACACCTACGGCGAGCGCTTCGAGCTGCTGAGGGCGACCCGCGAGGACGTCCTGGCCCGGATCGACGAACTCCGGGGCACGCTCGCCGTACTCGACCGGAAGATCAGTTTCTACGCGGACGCCGGGCGCGCCCCGGCGTCGGAGAGGTCCCGATGACGGACGGCAGGATCACGACGGTGAAGCTCGGCGGTAACGGCCCCGAGGTGGGTGTCCAGGGCCTCGGCTGCATGGGCATGAGCTTCGCCTACGGCCCCTCGGACGCGGACGCCTCCCGGGCCACCCTGGAGAAGGCCCTCGACCTGGGCGTCACCCTCTACGACACGGCCGACGCGTACGGCGCCGGCGAGAACGAGCGGTTCCTCGCACCGTTCTTCCAGGCCCACCGCGACGAGGTCGTCATCGCGACCAAGTTCGCCCTGTCGATCCCCGCGGACGACCCGACCCGGCGTGTCATACGCAACGACCCGCCCTACATCCGCCAGGCCGTCGAGGCGAGCCTGGAGCGCCTCGGCGTCGACGCCATCGACCTCTACTACATGCACCGGCGCGATGTGGACGTGCCGATCGAGGAGAGCGTGGGCACCATGGCCGACCTGGTCCGCGAGGGCAAGGTCAGGCACCTCGGGCTCAGCGAGGTCACGGCCGACGAGCTGCGCGCCGCCCACGCCGTGCACCCCATCGCCGCCGTGCAGTCGGAGTGGTCCCTGTTCAGCCGGGACATCGAGCCGAAGGTGGTCCCCGCGGCCCGTGACCTGGGGGTCGCTCTCGTCCCGTACTCGCCCCTGGGCCGCGGCTTCCTCACGGGCTCGTTCGCCAGCGCCGAGGACCTGTCGCCGGACGACTTCCGCCGGCAGCAGCCCCGTTTCACCGGCGACAACGCGACGGCCAACGCGACGCTGCTGGGACTGATCCGCGCGGTGGCCGACGCCCACGGCGCCTCCCCGGGCCAGATCGCCCTGGCCTGGGTCCAGCAGCAGGCGTCCGTCCACCGTCTGCCGGTCGTGCCGATCCCGGGCACCCGCAAGCCGTCCCGGGTGGAGGAGAACGCGGCGGCCACCGCGATCGTGCTGACGGCGGAGGAACTGCAGCTCCTGGACGGCATAGCGGCCCAGGTGGCGGGCAACCGCTACGCGGACATGGCCTTCACGTCGGCGGGCAGGGAGCAGGGGAACACCTCGACGGGCGGCGGACGCTAGGGCCTGTCGTTTGGATCAGGTCGCAGGAAACGGACCGTGCTGGTCAACGCCGGTGAGCGGGGTCTGGTGCGTGCAGTTGCAAGGCGGAGGAGGGAGTCGACGCGGAGCGTCGGCGACTGACGACAACGCGGTAGATGCGCGTGCCAGACCCCGCGTCTGCGGGCTGATCCAAACGACAGGCCTAGAGCTCCGACAGCAACTCGGCCTTCTTGACCGAGAACTCCTCGTCCGTCACCAGCCCGGCCTGGTGCAACTCCCCCAGGTGCCGGATCCGTTCGGCGATGTCCGCGGGATCACGATGCGCCCGGGCCGCGGGCACCGCCGCGACCGGCGTGGACGTCCGCACGGCGGCCAGCACCGCCGCGGCGAACGGCAACGACTCGTGCACCGGCCCGTAGCCCAGCCCGAACACCACCGCTGCCGGGTCCTGGTCGGCCTGCGCCGCGGACTCCCCGGCCCGCCGCAGCAGCCGCAGATGGCCCTCGAAGACCTCGGGCGAGCGCCACTCCACCCCGGTGAGCTCGTCGACGGAGAAGCTCTGGTCGCCGGCCTTCCACTTCGCCGAGGAGGCTCCCGTCCAGAACCAGCGGAAGTTCACCGTCCGCCCGTCGAAGCTCGCCTTCCCGTCGTACGCCTTGAACGACAGCGGCCCCTTCGGCGGCTCCACCAGGAACCGCTCCGCCGGCCCGGACCCGGACCCGGTGAGCAGGGAGCGCAGTTCGTCGGCGTAGTACTCGGCGAGCACCTCGCGGTCGGCCGGCAGCACCAGCCGGTAGGGGTCGCCGTTCTCCTTCAGCTGCCCGGCGGCGGCCTCCATCAGGGGGTCGGCCCCGGGGCGCGGCTCGACGCGCAGCACGACCGTGCCCCGCTTCCCGCGCGTCAGCGTCACTCCGGCGATCGCCTCCAGGGGCACCCGGCGCTCCCCGAGGGCCTGGAAGAGCCTGGGTGCCCGAATCCCCCGTTCGTAGCGGATGAGCACGGAGTCGGACTCGAACTCCCAGGCGGCATGAAATCCGGCCAGTACGTCACCCATGCGGCTCATCGTATGCGGCACGTGCTCCTCCGTCCCCCTGCCGGTCAGACCGCCGTTCCTTCCGTCTCCACGCGGGTCAGGTCGTCACCCTGCCGGACAAACCGGTCCGGCAGGGGCCGTCTTCGTGCGCGCAGTGCACCGAGCGGTATGCGCCGACGCCGATCTCTGCGAAATTGAACAGACTTGCCGTACCCGGCTCGAAGTAGCCGGCGTGACCCTTCGCGCCCGCCGCCGACAGCACCCGGGCACCGAACCCGGAGGACACCGGATCCGCGCCGTGCCCCAGTCCGCCGACCTCCAGGTACGGCACGTCCTGGATCCAGTCGTCGGCGTCCCGCATGGCCCAGACCCGGGCGGTGGTGCGCAGCTGGGCGGCCCTCTCGACACGCATGCCGGGGCTGCCGGCCACCGCGATGTCGGACACCCGGCCCGGCAGCTCGTCCGCCGCGACCCCGCACACCACGGAGCCGTAGCTGTGGCAGAACAGCGAGACCGGCGAGCTGCCCGGCAGCGCCCGCACGAGCGCGTTCAGCCGTACGGCACCGTTCCTGGCCCGCATCGCCGTGGCCGACTCGATGCCGAGCCCGCTGGGTGCGGTGTAGTCGGCCCAGGCGATCACGGCCGTACGCGTCGAGGGGCTCGCCTCCCGCTCGGCCCGGTACAGCGATCGCGCCATGCCGGCCGGTGCCGCGTACTCGCGCCGGGTGCGCTGGAAGGTGAGCAGGTTCGTGTCGACGCCGGGCACGACGACCGAGATCCGGTCCGCCTCGCGCAGGTCTCCGAAGACCTCCGCGACCCGGCCCGAGCCCTCGGGGTCGAAGGCCAGGATGCGGCGGCCCTTCTCCAGCAGGTCCTCGAAACGGTGCATCCTGCGCCCGGCCTCCTGCTGCCCGGCCGGGGTGAGGCGCTCGTCGTGCATGCGGGCGCGCTCGACGTCACGTGCCCTGGCGAGCGCCACGCGGTTGGCGCGGTAGCGCAGCTCGACGGGGGCGCCGTTCATGTTGCCGACAGCGAGCGCGTACCGGCGGACCAGCACCGCGCGGTCCTGCTCGGTGAGCGCGGCGAAGAAACGGGACAGCTCCGCCGGCTTCGACCGCGGGTCGGGCAGCCGGTGACCGGCGATGCCGCCCTGCTCCCACGCGGAGAGCGAGGTTTGCAGCGGTGTGGCACCCCGCTGGCTGCGCGTCGCCGTCCAGCCGGTGGTCGCCAGCATCACGAAGACGACGGCCAGCGCGAGCAGTGCGCGCCAGACGTTCACTTGCGGGGAGGTGTCGAAGGAAGTCACTGAAAGGACACACTAGGAGAACGAGAGGGTCTCGCGTGAACCAAGTGACCGGGATCACGTTTTGACCGGGGCGTCAAGGGGATCGACCCGCACGCCAGTTCCCGTCCAGTGCGGGACCCACCTGATCCAGGTAGTCCGCGGTGAGCCGGCGCAGTCCGTCCAGGGTGAGGTCGTCCCCCGTGGACCACAAGCGTTCGGTGACACGAATCACCCCGCCGAAGAGGGCGACGACGATCCTCGGCCGGGGGTCGGCGTCCACGTCGAGCCCCTCGCGTTCGGCGATGATCCGCGCGAGCTGCTCCTCCAGCTCCGCCGCCCGCCGCAGATGGGCGGCGAGCAGCGCGGGCGTGGACTCGATCACCCGGTAGACGCGCACGTGGAGCTCGATCGGCACGAGCTCCACGACCGCCTCGTTGATCGCGTCCCAGCTCTCCAGCACGGCCCGCCGCAGCGCCTCCAGCGGCGCCTCCTCCGGCGGGCGGGCCCGTACGGCGTCCACGACGAGCGCCTCGGCGAGGCGCGGCAGGAAGAACGCCGTCTCCTCCTTGCCCGCGAAGTAGCGGAAGAAGGTGCGCTGCGAGACGTCGACGGCGGCGGCGATGTCGTCGACGGTGGTCCGCTCGTACCCGCGCGTGGCGAACAGCTCTAGGGCCGCTCGCAGCAGCGCGTCCCGGGTGCGCCGCTTCTTGCGCTCGCGCAGGTTCAAGGCGTTCCTCTCGTCCACAGTGTTCGCCCAGCTCACGCTATACGCCCGGGGAGTGTCAGCGACTGACTGATGAATCGGTTTGTCAACTGTCAGTGGCTGTCACTAGCCTCGAACGCATGACTAGTCAGACCACCATCGACGCGACGGGACCGGGCGGCGGGGCACCCGGCGTTCCGTCGGACGCGACGCCGGGCAAGGGGCTGCGAGGGCACCCCTGGCTCACCCTCATCACCGTCGCAGTGGGGGTCATGATGGTGGCCCTCGACGGCACCATCGTGGCCATCGCCAACCCGGCGATCCAGCGGGACCTCGGCGCCACCTTCGCCGAGGTGCAGTGGATCACCAACGGCTACTTCCTCGCCCTCGCGGTCTGCCTGATCACCGCCGGCAAGCTGGGTGACCGATTCGGCCACCGCCGGACGTTCCTCATCGGTGTCGTCGGCTTCGCCGCCGCCTCGGGCGTCATCGGCCTGTCCGACAGCATCGCGTTCGTCGTCGTCTTCCGCGTCCTGCAGGGCCTGTTCGGCGCGCTGCTGATGCCGGCCGCGCTCGGCCTGCTGCGGGCCACCTTCCCGGCGGAGAAGCTGAACATGGCGATCGGCATCTGGGGCATGGTCATCGGCGCCTCCACCGCGGGCGGCCCGATCCTGGGCGGCGTGCTCGTCGAGCACGTCAACTGGCAGTCGGTGTTCTTCATCAACGTGCCGGTCGGTGTCCTCGCCGTCGCCCTCGGCGTGTGGATCCTGCTCGACCACCGCGCCGAGAACGCCCCGCGCTCCTTCGACCTGCCGGGCATCGCCCTGCTGTCGGCCTCCGTGTTCTGCCTGGTCTGGGCGCTGATCAAGGCCCCGCCGTCCGAGTGGGGCTGGGGCGACGCCAAGACGATCGGCTTCCTCGGCGCCTCCGTGCTGGGCTTCGCGCTGTTCGCCCTCTGGGAGACGAAGGTCAAGGAGCCGCTGATCCCGCTCGCCCTGTTCCGCTCCGTGGCGCTGTCCGCCGGTGTGGTGCTGATGGTCCTGATGGCCATCGCGTTCATGGGCGGCCTGTTCTTCGTGACGTTCTACCTGCAGAACGTGCACGGCATGAGCCCGGTCGACGCGGGCCTGCACCTGCTGCCGCTCACCGGCATGATGATCGTCGGCTCGCCGCTGGCGGGCGCGGTGATCACCAAGGTCGGCCCGCGCGCCCCGCTCGCCGGCGGCATGGCGCTCACCGCGATCGCCATGTACGGCATGTCGACCCTGGAGACGGACACCGGAAGCGGTGTCATGTCGGTCTGGTTCGCCCTGCTCGGCCTCGGCCTCGCGCCCGTCATGGTCGGCGCGACGGAGGTCATCGTCGGCAACGCCCCGATGGAGCTGTCCGGTGTCGCGGGCGGTCTCCAGCAGGCCGCCATGCAGATCGGCGGCAGCCTCGGCACGGCCGTGCTGGGTGCCGTGATGGCCTCCAAGGTCAACAGCGACCTCGCGGGCAACTGGGCGAAGGCGGGGCTCCCTCCGCTGACGCCGGAGCAGGAGCACCAGGCGTCCGAGGCGGTCCAGGTCGGCGTCCCGCCGGTGGCCCCGGGCACGCCGGACGCGATCGCCGCGAAGATCACGGGCGTCGCGCACGACACGTTCCTCTCCGGCATGAGCGCGGCCTCGCTCGTCGCCGCGGGCGTCGCCGGGGTGGCCGTCCTGGTGGCGTTCCTCACCAAGCGCGGGGTGAACGCGGGCGCGGGGGCCGGCGCCGCGCACATCTGACCCGGCGTCAACCGCGCGGACGCCCCCGGGGAGTTGCTCCCGGGGGCGTCCGCCATGTGGCGCGCCGGGATCGAAGCCCGCTTCGGGGGCACTCGCGATGTATCCGAACCGAACCCCAACCGGCCTGAGGTCCGGAGGAGCTGATGACGGCGAGCTTCGCAACTTCCCTGATGATTGAGCGAGTTCAAGCGTCAGGGGAGGCGTTGGTTGAACGAGTGGCATGTGGTGCGCGTGCCGGATCCAGAGCGCTGGGGGACGCTGCCGCCTGAGGGAGTCCTGGGGATACAGGACCTGTCGGCGGCGGTCGCCCGGATTGGTCTGCGGCCCGGTGATCCGGTGTTCGGGACGGCACGGTCGACCGGGATCTGCTGGACTTCGTCCGCTCTCACGAGTTCCGGAACCTGGAGCGGGAGACGAAGCGGAACTACGCGACGGACATCCGGCCGTTGCTGACGGCAGATCCGCGGCTGTCCAGCGGGCCGGTCGCGGACGAACTGGCCCGGCGCATTCCCAGCCCGAGGCCGTATGAGAAGTCCTACGACAAGCAGGAACGGGAGCAGGTGGTGCTGGCCGCACAGCGGCAGTTCCGGTCCGCGCTGCTGCGGATCCGGGAGAACACCCACCTCCTGGAGAGCTGGCGCGCCGGTGAGCTGGTGGAAGGCAGCCGGGAATGGAAGATCGGCCGGATTCTCGATCACCTCGCGCGCACCGGCGAGGTGCCCACCAAGATCACTGCGCGCGGGCATCACGCCGTGAAGAACCGCGTGTTGCTGGGAGGCAGCGGAGCGGAGGCCACATGGGGCCGGCTGTTCCTGTCGCGCTCGGAACTCACGGCACTGGCGGTGCTGCTGACCGACCGGTTCGGGTGGAATCTGTCCGTCTACGACTGCCTGCCGGCCCCGACCCGGGCGCCGTCGGCCGGGGAGACAGCCTCGGTGACTTATCAGCTGCAGATCGAAAAGCGCCGCAAGGGCCGCGGCCACTGGTTCTCCACGGAGAACATCACCGACTCCGGGGCTGACTCCCCGGGGCGGCTGATCACCCAGGCGCTGGAGGCCACCGCGCACGGCCGTGCACTGGCCGCCCGCCTCGATCCAGGCATACGGCTGTTGATGGTCGCGCGGATGCACTACCCCCGCGGGCTCCGACCGGAGAATCCCCCGGCGCGGGAACGGCGCCGACCCGCGCCCAGCCGGGCTCCAGCGCCGCGTCAGATGTCCGTGCAGAGGGACTTCATACGGTTTCCCTTGAAGGTGGCCACGTCAACTCCCGCCTCGAAAATGCCGCGGTCGTTCTTGGCGGTCGTCCACCAAGTCTTGTAAACACCGTCCCCGACGGCCTTGCGCCAACGGTAGTAGGTTCGGTGCCCTTGATTGTCGTCGGTCACGAGGCGAATTCGTGCGTGGCGTCCGTCGGCCTGGATGTCAGCCAGGTCCAGCTTGATGGAGAGAGTCGCCATGGGATCGGTCCAGTTGTAAATGATCGCGCCTCCCGATGCACCGGACGGACGCTCCGGCGTTGAGCAGCCTCGAGACACGGGGTCAGGATCGGCCGCGCTGGCGCTGGTGGCGGTGAGAATCATGGCAGCGGCAGCGGCGCCGGAGACAGTTCCGAGACGGTGCGGTAATCCCATAGGGGCCTTCCTTACCTCAGAGTGATCCTCGAACAGCCCCAATGTAGGACCGATCGGTGAAGGATGGTGAGCGCTTTCTCGTCAGAGTGGTCGTAAACCAGGCGCAGTGATGGTTCGTCAAGTAACCACAGAACCGGCACGATACGGCGCCAGGGGTCGAAGACGTCACACTCGAACACTGACGACTTGCCCTGCAGCAGAGAGGCCAGCCGCTCCAGACCGAGCCCAGTGAGTCATTGTCAAGAGTTGCGGATCAGTTGAAGTGGCTCAGGCTGCGCTGAGCTTGGGGCGCTCGACGAGCTGGCCGCCTCTGACAGCCAAGTCGCCGTCTACCCGGTCTGCGCGGGGAGTGGGCGGGGTAGTGTCTTCGTCCGTCCGCGTCCAACGCGGTGGTCCAGATACGACGTACGGGGGTGCAGGTGCAGAGTTTCGCGCGACTTCCATTGGAGGGCGGGGGCGTGGTGCTGGTTGAGGCCGCGCCGGAGGTGGATGGGCCGGTGAAGGCCGGGCGCGTCGCGGATGCGATGCGGGAGCTGCCGCAAACCTTGCAGCAGGCGCTGGTACCGGTGCGCGAGACCGCGCGGGCGGTGCTGGAGCAGTTACGGCAGGCCGGTCCGGATGAGATCGAGGTGGAGTTCGGGGTGGACCTGTCGGCTCAGGCGGGAGCAGTTATCGCCAAGAGCGAATCGGCGGTGCATCTGCAAGTCAGAGTGGTGTGGAACCGCCAGGAATCCCCTGACGGCGCGCTATGACGGCAGCCGGACAGGACCGGCCAACAGTGCTCGGCGCAATTGCCCGAGTCCTCGCCGAGGACGGCCGGACGGCCGGGACGGGTTTCCTCGTCGCCGAGGAGACCGTCGTCACCTGCGCACACGTAGTACAGGCTGCCGGCCAGGAGCCCGGCGGGCGCGTGCGACTGACTTTCCCGCACCTGCCCGGCAGCCCATACCTGACCGGGCACGTGCTGTCCGCGTCGTGGCGCGGACAGCAGGCCGAGGACCTCGCGGTCCTGCGCCTGGACAGCGCCCCGACGGGTGCCCGACCGGTGCGGCTGGGGTCCGCGGCAGGCTGCCGCGGACACCGCATCCGGTCCTACGGATTCCCCTCCCAGGCACCTGTCGGCGGCCACTTCGGCTACGGCACTGCTGGTGACCTGCTCCCCAGCAGTGCGGGCCCCCTGCTGCAACTGGCCGACGCCAACGACCTGACCACGGGATTCAGCGGGGGACCGGTACTCGATGAGGTCACCGGCCTGGTGATCGGCATGGTCACCGCTATCACCGCCCCCGACTCCCACGCCCGCGGCGTCGCAGTCGCCTACGCCACCCCCACCCAGGTGCTGCGCCAGGTATGGCCCGGCCTGGCTGAGCAGCAGGTACACCCCTACCGCGGTCTTGAGCCGTTCACCGCCGAGCACGCAGGGTGGTTCCACGGCCGGAAGACCGCGGTCGAACGCGTCGTGGCGGCTCTCACCAGGCAGCGTCGTGGGCTGCTGCTCCTCGGACCCTCCGGCGCGGGCAAGTCATCGCTGGTGCAGGCGGGAGTGCTGCCGGCCCTGGCGGAGGGCAGGCTGCCCGGCAGCGACCGTTGGCTGCACGTGATCGCTCGTCCCGGGCAGGACCTGCTCGCCGAACTGGAGCGTGCTGGCCTGCCCGGCGCCACGAGCGGCGGGATCGTCACAGCGGCCGAGCGCAGACTCACGGCGGAGCCGGGCGACCGGCGCCTGGTGCTGGTCATCGACCAGTTCGAGGAACTACTCACCGAGCCCGCCGCCAGCCGGCAGCCGACCCGGCAGCACGCCGCTGCCGAACAACTCGTGGAACTGATGAGCTCATCGGTGGCGGTGACCGTAATCCTGGTCATGCGCGACGACTTCTACTCGCGCCTGGCCGCCTGGGCCCCAGACCTGCTGGACGCCGCGTCCTCTGGACTGCTCAACATCCCTGCCAGCTTGGACATCCAGGATCTGCACGCCATCATCACCAGGCCTGCCCACACCGCGGGCGCGAGTGCGGAAGACGGCCTGGCGCAACGCATCATCACCGATGTCCTGGCCGCCGATCCCACCGCCTCGGTCACCCGGCAGGCACCGGTCACCCTGCTGCCGCCCCTCCAACTGGCCTTGAGCCAGCTATGGGAGCGCCGTGAGGACGGCAGGCTCACCCACCGCGCCTACGACCGGATCGGCGAAGTCACCGGAGCCCTGACCAACTGGTGCAACACAGTCCTCGCCGGCATGCCCGCCGACCACCTCCCCACCGCACGGCGGATCCTGACCGCCCTGGTACGGCCGGCCGACGATGCCCACGCCATCCCGGCCACCCGCCGCCAAGTGCCCCTGACCGACCTGCGCGCCCTGGCCACCGACCCCTACACCGCCACCCCACAGGACGACCAGACCTTCGAGACAGTCATGGCCGCCTTGACCGGCCACCGGATCATCGTCACCCGCACCATGCCTCGCCCTGACGGCACCCCCGATACCGCGACCGCCGAACTCATCCACGACGCACTCGTCCGCGACTGGACCGACTTGCGCGACTGGATCGCCGCCGATCAGCACTTCCACACGTGGCTCCAACGCGTCGGCGAACAGCAGGCCCGCCACGCCGTGACCGGTCACCCCGGCGACCTGCTGGACGGCACCGACCTCGCCGAAGGCACCACCTTGGCCCAGCACCGCGGCCTGCCCCCACACGTTACCGATTTCCTCAACGACAGCCGGCAACGACAGCACGCCGCTCTCCGCCGCACCCGCCGCATCAACATCGCCCTGACCGGCCTGCTCGCTCTGGCCCTCATAGCCACCGGCCTGGCCTTCCTGCAACGCCAAACCGCCATCACCGCACAGAAGACGGCCCAGTCCCGGCAGCTGGCCGCGCAGTCCGCCACTCTGATGGATACCGACCCCGATCTGGCGTCACTGCTGGCCGTCCAGGCCTACCGCACCAGCCCCACGACCGAAGCCGTCACCAGCCTCGACACAGCCGCCTCCCGCCCCTTGCGGACCACACTCACCGGCCACGCCAACCTCGTGTCCGCGGTGGCATTCAGTCCCGACGGCCGCACCCTTGCCACCGGCAGCGGCGACCATTCGGCGCGGTTGTGGGACGTGACCACCAGCAGAACCCGCCGGACCCTCATCAGCACCACCGGCCTCGTGTACACGGTGGCGTTCAGTCCCGACGGCCGTACCCTTGCCACCGGGAGCCAAGCCGGGACGGTGCGGCTGTGGGACGTAGCCAGTGGCGAAACCCGCCGCATCCTCACCGACCACACAGGCTCCGTGGAAGCGGTGGCATTCAGTCCCGACG
>NZ_JBHYQH010000001.1:177941-306435 GCF_042746715.1 Streptomyces sp. NPDC058741
CGACCACACAGGCTCCGTGGAAGCGGTGGCATTCAGTCCCGACGGCCGTACCCTCGCCACCGGCAGTGACGACGATACGGCGCGGTTGTGGGACGTGGCCACCGGCAGAATCCGCCGTACCCTCACCGGCCACACCAACGAGGTGGCTGCGGTGGCGTTCAGCCCCGACGGCCGTACCCTCGCCACCGGCGGTCGCGATAAGACGGTGCGGCTGTGGGACGTAGCCAGTGGCGAAACCCGCCGCATCCTCACCGACCACACAGGCTCCGTGGAAGCGGTGGCATTCAGTCCCGACGGCCGTACCCTCGCCACCGGCAGTGACGACGATACGGCGCGGTTGTGGGACGTGACCACCGGCAGAATCCGCCGTACCCTCACCGGCCACACCAACGAGGTGGCTGCGGTGGCGTTCAGCCCCGACGGCCGTACCCTCGCCACCGGCGGTCGCGATAAGACGGTGCGGCTGTGGGATGTGGCCACCGGAGAAGTTCGCCGCATCCTCACCGGCCACACTCAGGACGTGACTGCGGTGGCGTTCAGCCCTGACGGCCGTACCCTCGCCACCGGCAGCTTTGACGATACGGCGCGGTTGTGGGACGTGACCAGGAGCGGAACCCGCCACACCTTCACCGGCCACACCGGCTCCGTGGGCGCGGTGGCGTTCAGTCCGGACGGCCGCACTCTCGCCACCGGCAGTGACGACGATACGGCGCGGTTGTGGGACGTGGCCACCGGTGAAGTTGGCCGCACCCTTACCGGCCACGCCAAGCACGTGGGCGCGGTGGCGTTCAGCCCGGACGGCCGCACTCTCGCCACCGGCAGCGGCGATGGGACAGTACGGCTGTGGGACGTGGCCACCGGCAGAACCCGCCACACCCTCACCGGCCACACTGATGGTGTGGGCGCGGTGGCGTTCAGTCCGGACGGGCGCACTCTTGCCACTGGCGGCGGCGACCATTGGGTGCGGTTGTGGGATGTGGCCACCGGCGAACCCCGTCACACCTTCACCGGCCACACCGACTTCGTGTTCACGGTGGCGTTCAGCCCGGACGGCCGTACCCTCGCCACCGGCAGCGGCGATGGGACGGTACGGCTGTGGGATGTGGCCACCGGTGAAGTTAGCCGCACCTTCACCGGCCACACAGGCTCCGTGGAAGCGGTGGCATTCAGTCCCGACGGCCGCACCCTCGCCACCGGCAGCGGCGATGGGACGGTACGGCTGTGGGACGTGGCCACCGGCAGAACCCGCCACACCCTCACCGGCCACACCGGGCATGTGTACTCGGTGGCGTTCAGCCCCGACGGTCGTACCCTCGCCACCGGCGGTCGTGATGAGACGGTGCGGTTGTGGGATGTGGCCACCGGCGAAGTTCGCCGGACCCTCACCGGCCACACCGACTTCGTGTTCACGGTGGCGTTCAGCCCCGACGGCCGCACCCTCGCCACCGCCAGCGGGGACAAGACGGTGCGGCTGTGGGACGTGAACCTCGCTACACCGTCCGAAACCATCCGCCATATCTGCCAGGCCGTTCACCGAGACTTCACCGCTGAAGAATGGTCGCTGTATCTGCCAGGCCGGGAACTCAGCTCAGTGTGTGCCTGACCGTGATCGGCGGTGGGGTGGCAGTGGGTGGGCGCCAGCAGGATCGGGGCCCTGACCCAAGGCCCGGTAGTCAACGTATTTGCGTTGGTGGCAAGCCAGTTGAGCAGGGATTGTTCACCCAGCCACGGCCATAGCCACCCGGCGAGGCCACCACCAGCCCGACAACCCCGGCCGAAAGCCCGAAACGGACAGCACGTCACTTACCGCCCTCTCGGAAGTGCCATAACGAGCTTCCCGGTACGTCAGGAGCAGCCTGCAGATCTGAACAGAAGAACTTGACAGGGAACGGGCACGGTACGCGCAGCCACCCCCGCTCACGCGGCCGGACGTGGTCACGATGGGGGTCCCCCTGTTCGGGCGGAGCCGAGACCTCGGGGGGAGGGCCGGATCGCGCGACGCCCGCAATCATCGGGGTCTTCTGCGCGGTCGCCGGGTTCTTCGTGCTGGGGATCATCCTCGGCCCCGTGGCGATCGTCTGCGGCTGGCCCGCCATGGGCCGCTCCTGGGCGGGTTCCACCCCGTGACGGCCGTGGTCGCCTTCGTCCTGGGCGCCATCGACACACTCCTGGGTCAGCTTCCGAGGCCCCTGCGGCTTCCGGTTCTTGCGGATCTCGAAGTCCATCGCACCCCTTCAACTGGGGTGTTGCAACGACCACTAGAACTGAAGGCACGGCCGGGGCCCTCCCGCACGTCACTTCACCGACGACGTCCCCCTGAGCGCCGCGACTTCCTCCCGCAGCGCCCGCACCTGCTCGGTGAGCTCCTGGATCGCCTCCGTCTGCCGCCGTTCCTCCAGGTCCTCCTTGTCGAACTGCGCGATGAACCACGCCGCGATGTTCGCCGTCACCACACCCAGCAGGGCGATCCCGGACAGCATCAGCCCGACCGCGAGCATCCGCCCGAGCCCCGTGGTCGGTGCCATGTCCCCGTACCCCACGGTCGTCATCGTGGTGAACGCCCACCAGACGGCGTCACCGAGCGTCCGGATGGAAGCCCCGGGCTGCCCCCGCTCCACCTCCAGCACGGCCAGCGCACCGAAGACGAGCAGCCCCAGGCACGACCCCGCGACGTACGTGGTGACCCGTACCTGTGACGCCATCCGTGCCCGCTGCCCGGCGAGGAGCAGCATGGACACCAGCTTCAGCAGCCGCAGCGGCTGCGCCAGCGGCAGCACCACGGCCAGCAGCGCCAGCGGATTGCCGCGTACGAACCGCAGCCGGTCCTCGGACAGCCACAGGCGGCTCAGGTAGTCGAGCGCGAAAGCGGCCCACACCGCCCAGTTGGCGACGTGGCACGCGGCGAGCAGGCGCCCCGGCGCCTCGGGAGCCACGATCGGGAAGGCGTAGGCGATCGCGAAGAGCGCGGCCAGCACCAGCAGGGGGCCCTGGGTACGCCGCTCCCAACGGGCGAGAGCGGTCTGTTCTGTCATCGGGAGCGTCATGGCGAGCATCGTAGGAAACCCCGGGGCGGCACCCCGCCGAGGTGCCGCCCCGGGGCCCGGTGGGGCCACGGCCTCCTACGCGTCGCCGCCCGCCACCCCCGGGTCGGCCGCCGACACGTCCAGCAGCTGGTAGCGGTCGACGGCCTGCTTCAGCACCGACCGGTCCACCTTGCCCTCCCGGGCCAGCTCGGTCAGCACCGCGACCACGATCGACGGGGCGTCGATGTGGAAGAAGCGCCGCGCCGCGCCCCGGGTGTCCGCGAAGCCGAAGCCGTCCGCGCCGAGCGACTGGTACGTCTGCGGCACCCAGCGGGCGATCTGGTCGGGCACCGCGCGCATCCAGTCGGACACCGCCACGACCGGTCCCTGCGCGTCCGCCAGCTTCCGCGTCACGTACGGCACCCGCTGCTCCTCCTCCGGGTGCAGCAGGTTGTGCTCCTCGCAGCCCACGGCCTCGCGCCGCAGCTCGTTCCACGAGGTCGCCGACCAGACGTCCGCCCTGACGTTCCAGTCGTCGGCCAGGATCCGCTGCGCCTCGACCGCCCACGGCAGGGCCACACCGGACGCGAGGATCTGCGCCGGGGTCTGGCCGGACGTGCCCTCGCTGAAGCGGTACAGGCCCTTGAGGATGCCCTCCACGTCCACGTTCTCCGGCTCGGCCGGGTGCTGGATGGGTTCGTTGTAGACGGTCAGGTAGTAGAAGACGTCCTCGCCGTGCGGGTGCTCCTCGGAGCCGCCGTACATCCGGCGCAGGCCGTCCTTCACGATGTGCGCGATCTCGAAGCCGAACGCCGGGTCGTACGCCACACAGCCCGGGTTCGTCGAGGCCAGCAGCTGGGAGTGGCCGTCCGCGTGCTGCAGGCCCTCACCGGTCAGCGTCGTACGGCCCGCCGTCGCGCCCAGGACGAAACCGCGCGCCAGCTGGTCGGCCATCTGCCAGAACTGGTCGCCGGTGCGCTGGAAGCCGAACATCGAGTAGAAGACGTAGACCGGGATCAGCGGCTCGCCGTGCGTGGCGTAGGCCGAGCCGGCGGCGATGAGCGAGGCCGTGCAGCCCGCCTCGGAGATGCCGTCGTGCAGCATCTGGCCGTTCGGCGACTCCTTGTAGGCGAGCAGCAGGTCACGGTCGACGGACTCGTACTGCTGACCGAGCGGGTTGTAGATCTTCGCGCTCGGGAAGAACGAGTCCATGCCGAAGGTGCGGTACTCGTCGGGCGCGATCAGCACGAACCGCTTGCCGATCTCCTTGTCCCGCATGAGGTCCTTCAGGAGTCGGACGAAGGCCATGGTCGTCGCGATGGACTGCTGGCCCGAGCCCTTCTTCACGGTCGCGTACGTCTTGTCCTCGGGCAGCGCCAGCGGCTTGGAGCGCACGACGCGGGTGGGGACGTAACCGCCGAGGCCCTTGCGGCGGTCGTGCATGTACTGGATCTCCTCCGAGTCCCGGCCCGGGTGGTAGTACGGCGGCGCGCCGGACTCCAGCTCCTTGTCCGGGATCGGCAGGTGGAGGCGGTCGCGGAAGCGCTTGAGGTCGTCGACCGTCAGCTTCTTCATCTGGTGCGTGGCGTTGCGGCCCTCGAAGTTCGGCCCCAGCGTCCAGCCCTTGATCGTCTTGGCCAGGATGACCGTCGGCTGGCCCTTGTGCTCCACGGCCGCCTTGTACGCCGCGAAGATCTTGCGGTGGTCGTGGCCGCCGCGACCCAGGTGCAGGATCTGGTCGTCGGTCATGCCCTCGACCATCGCGCGCAGCCGGTGGTCGTCGCCGAAGAAGTGCTCCCGGATGTACGCGCCCGTCTCCGTGGCGTACGTCTGGAACTGCCCGTCCGGCGTGGTGTTCATCTTGTTGACCAGCACGCCGTCGCGGTCCTGGGCGAGCAGCGGGTCCCAGGTGCGGTCCCAGACCAGCTTGATCACGTTCCAGCCGGCGCCGCGGAAGACCGACTCCAGCTCCTGGATGATCTTGCCGTTGCCGCGCACCGGGCCGTCGAGCCGCTGGAGGTTGCAGTTGACCACGAAGGTCAGGTTGTCCAGGCCCTCGCGGGCGGCGAGCGTGAGCTGGCCGAGCGACTCGGGCTCGTCCATCTCGCCGTCGCCGAGGAACGCCCACACCTGCGACTTCGAGGTGTCGGCGATCCCGCGCGCGTGCATGTAGCGGTTCATCCGCGCCTGGTAGATCGCGCCGATCGGGCCGAGGCCCATCGACACCGTCGGGAACTCCCAGAAGTCCGGCATCAGCCGCGGGTGCGGATACGACGACAGGCCGTGGGGCGCCTTGGACTTCTCCTGGCGGAAGCCGTCCAGGTTCCGCTCGCTGAGCCGGTCCAGCAGGAAGGCGCGGGCGTAGATGCCCGGGGAGGCGTGGCCCTGGAAGAAGACCTGGTCGCCGCCGAGGCCGTCGTCCTTGCCGCGGAAGAAGTGGTTGAAGCCGACGTCGTAGAGGGACGCGGAGGAGGCGAACGTCGCGATGTGGCCGCCGACGCCGATGCCCGGGCGCTGGGCGCGGGAGACCATCACGGCCGCGTTCCAGCGGGTCGCGTTGAGGATCCTGCGCTCGATCTCCTCGTTGCCCGGGAAGAACGGCTCGCTCTTGGTGGGGATGGTGTTGACGTAGTCCGTGCTGCGCATCTCCGGCACGGCCACGCGCTTCTCGCGGGCCCGCTCGATCAGCCGCAGCATCAGGTAGCGGGCGCGCTCGCGGCCGCGCTCGTCGACGGCGGCGTCGAGGGAGTCGAGCCACTCCTGCGTCTCTTCGGGATCGAAGTCAGGAACCTGACTCGGAAGGCCGCCAATGATGATCGGGTTGCGATCGGATGCGGAAGCCACGCTGTTCCTTACCTGTCAGAGGGCCTGCGAGGGCCGCTGTTTCGCTGTCGTCGCGGGGGCGTGTCGCTGAGGGCCGCGCCGCTCCCCATGGTCCACCTCGGGGCCGTGAAACGTCATCTCTACCGCTCGGTAACCCGGACGTGGGGTCGATGCCGTGACGCAGGGGGCGAATACCTTCGAGTCTCGTACCCACAGACGATTCCCAAACGCCCAAACAGGGCAGAAAGGTGTGGTGTACGTCACCTCGGGCCATGATGGTGTGCCGGGAGTTGCGGTGACACAGCCAGGATCGTCACCGTTTCGGCGGTCTGGACGGCCGGGTACTTGCGCGATCGGTCCCGCCCGTGTGGACTACGGCCAATGCTTCGCGCACGCGCGTGGCTGAGATATTCCCAAGACATGATCAGGAGGCAACCCGTGAGCGCGACCGCGGACCACGCGGAGGAGCGGACGAACCCTGCCGCCAGGCTGGGGTTCCAGCCCGGGCAGGTGGTCCAGGAGATCGGCTACGACGACGACGTGGACCAGGAGCTCCGCGAAGCCATCGAGGGCGTCATCGAGGGCGACCTGATGGACGAGGACTACGACGACGTGGCCGACGCCGTTGTGCTGTGGTTCCGTGACGACGACGGCGACCTGACGGATGCGCTGGTGGATGCCACCACGTACATCGAAGAGGGCAGCGCGATCCTGCTGCTCACGCCGAAGACCGGCCGTTCGGGATACGTGGAGCCGAGTGACATCTCGGAAGCCGCGACGACGGCCGGCCTGACGGCGTCCAAGAGCGTCAGCGTCGGCAAGGACTGGAGCGGCAGCCGGCTGGCGACGCCCAAGGCGGCCAAGTCCAAGCGTTAGTCGTACGGCACGACCACACGCCAGTCGTGCGGGAAGGGCGGGCCGGCGGTGTCGGCCCGCCCACCGGTCTGCGCGCGCGGCTGCGTAGGGTGGTCCCGTCCGAGAAGCCACAGGAAGGGACACCCGTAGCGATGGCGATCCAGGCCGGTGAGAAGGCCCCCGACTTCGAACTCAAGGACAACCACGGCCGCACCGTGCGGCTGTCCGAATTCCGCGGCGACAAGAACGTCGTCCTGCTCTTCTACCCCTTCGCCTTCACCGGCGTGTGCACGGGAGAGCTGTGCGAGCTGCGCGACAGCCTGCCGCAGTTCGCCGACCGCGACACCCGGCTGCTCGCCGTCTCCAACGACTCCATCCACACCCTGCGCGTCTTCGCCGAGCAGGAGGGCCTGGAGTACCCGCTGCTGTCCGACTTCTGGCCGCACGGCAACGTCTCGCGGGCCTACGGCGTCTTCGACGAGGACAAGGGCTGCGCGGTGCGCGGCACCTTCGTCATCGACAAGGAGGGCGTCGTGCGCTGGACCGTCGTCAACGGCCTGCCGGACGCGCGCGACCTGAACGACTACGTCAAGGCGCTCGACTCCCTGTGACACCGGTCGGGCGTCCTGTGCCCGACACCCGCACGCCGGCCGGCTCCAGGGCCTGCGAGGCGCGGGAACCCGTCACTAAGATCGACTCGTTGATCCGACATCCGAGCACAACGGGGCATCCCGCCCCCGGACACCAATGGAGGACTCGTGGGAGTCAGCCTCAGCAAGGGCGGCAACGTATCGCTGACCAAGGAGGCGCCGGGCCTGACCGCGGTCATCGTCGGTCTGGGGTGGGACGTGCGGACCACGACCGGCACCGACTTCGACCTGGACGCCAGCGCGCTGCTGCTGAACAACTCGGGCAAGGTCGCCAGCGACCAGCACTTCATCTTCTTCAACAACCTCAAGAGCCCGGACGGCTCCGTCGAGCACACCGGTGACAACCTCACCGGTGAGGGTGAGGGCGACGACGAGCAGATCAAGGTCGACCTGGCCGGCGTCCCGGCCGACGTCGAGAAGATCGTCTTCCCGGTCTCGATCTACGACGCCGAGACCCGCCAGCAGTCCTTCGGCCAGGTCCGCAACGCGTTCATCCGCGTCGTCAACCAGGCCGGCGGAGCCGAGATCGCCCGGTACGACCTCAGCGAGGACGCCTCCACGGAGACCGCCATGGTCTTCGGCGAGCTGTACCGGCACGGCGCGGAGTGGAAGTTCCGCGCCATCGGCCAGGGCTACGCCTCGGGCCTGCGCGGCATCGCGCAGGACTTCGGCGTGAACGTCTGAGCCTGCGCGGCGTCGCGCAGGACTTCGGCGTGAACGTCTGAGCCACCTGACGTGCCCGGACGACACGGCCCGCCGCACTTCCCGTCCGGCGCCGCACGGTTTACGTGCGGCGCCGGACGTGCAGGACCACCTCAGAAACATCGAGCGGGGAGGGACAGCATCATGGGCGTCACACTCGCCAAGGGGGGCAACGTCTCCCTGTCCAAGGCCGCACCCGACCTCACCCAGGTGATGGTCGGGCTCGGCTGGGACGCGCGCTCCACCACCGGAGCGCCCTTCGACCTCGACGCCAGCGCCCTGATGTGCAGCGGCGGGCGCGTGCTCGGGGACGAGTGGTTCGTCTTCTACAACCAGCTCAAGAGCCCGGACGGCTCGGTCGAGCACACCGGCGACAACCTCACCGGTGAGGGCGAGGGCGACGACGAGTCGCTGCTGATCGACCTCTCCAAGGTGCCGCCCCAGTGCGACAAGATCGTCTTCCCGGTCTCCATCCACATGGCCGACGAGCGCGGCCAGACCTTCGGCCAGGTCAGCAACGCCTTCATCCGTGTCGTGAACCAGGCCGACGGCCAGGAGCTCGCCCGCTACGACCTCAGCGAGGACGCCTCCACGGAGACCGCGATGATCTTCGGCGAGGTCTACCGCTACCAGAGCGAGTGGAAGTTCAGAGCCGTCGGGCAGGGGTACGCGTCGGGCCTGCGCGGCATCGCCCTGGACTTCGGGGTCGACGTCTCATAACGCGATATGAGCAAAACCCGGGGCCGGGTGGGCTCCGAGGGGCCGCCGACTAGACTTCGGCTTCAAAAGTTCGTAAAGCCGGGTACGGCGCGGGGGAGCCCCGTACACACACGATTGGGTAGCCAGTGGTTCTGAAAACCTTCGGGTGGTCGTTCGCGGTCACCGCGCTCGGCCTGGTCGCAGCGGTTCTCTACGGAGGGTGGACCGCGTTCGGCGTCGTTGCGATCCTGTCCATCCTCGAGATCTCGCTGTCCTTCGACAACGCGGTGGTCAACGCCGGGATCCTGAAGAAGATGAATGCCTTCTGGCAGAAGATCTTCCTCACCATCGGCATCCTGATCGCCGTCTTCGGCATGCGGCTGGTCTTCCCCGTCGTGATCGTCGCCATCAGCGCCCAGCTCGGGCCGATCGAGGCCGTCGATCTCGCCCTGACCGACAAGAACCGTTACCAGGAGC
This sequence comes from Streptomyces sp. NPDC058741, assembly GCF_042746715.1. Classification (NCBI taxonomy): domain Bacteria; kingdom Bacillati; phylum Actinomycetota; class Actinomycetes; order Kitasatosporales; family Streptomycetaceae; genus Streptomyces; species Streptomyces sp. NPDC058741. The sequence goes on from NZ_JBHYQH010000001.1 coordinate 187,171, forward strand.
TGGTGACCGACGCCCACCCGTCGATCGCCGCCTTCGGTGGCATGTTCCTGCTGATGATCTTCCTCGACTTCATCTTCGAGGACCGGGACATCAAGTGGCTCGCCTGGCTCGAGCGCCCCCTGGCCAAGCTCGGCAAGGTCGACATGCTGTCGGTCTGCATCGCCCTGATCGTCCTGCTGATCTCGTCCCTCACCTTCGGCGCCCACGCCCACCAGCACGGCGGCACCCACGCCGACAAGGCCGAGACCGTCCTGCTCGCCGGTATCGCCGGTCTGATCACGTACATGATCGTCGGGGGTCTCTCCGGGTACTTCGAGGACAAGCTCGAAGACGAGGAGGAACGCGAGCACGAGGCCGAGGAGGAGGCCGCGCGCGAGGGCAAGCCCAAATCGGCGGTCAAGCTGGCCGGCAAGGCCGCGTTCTTCATGTTCCTCTACCTGGAGGTCCTGGACGCGTCCTTCTCCTTCGACGGCGTGATCGGCGCCTTCGCCATCACCAACGACATCGTCCTGATGGCCCTGGGCCTCGGCATCGGCGCCATGTACGTCCGGTCGCTCACCGTCTACCTGGTCCGCCAGGGCACCCTCGACGACTACGTCTACCTGGAGCACGGCGCGCACTACGCCATCGGCGCGCTCGCCATGATCCTCCTCGTCACCATCCAGTACGAGATCAACGAGATCATCACCGGCCTCATCGGAGTCGTCCTGATCGCCGCCTCCTTCTGGTCCTCCGTGCGCCGCAACAAGGCCATCGCGGCGGCCGGGGGAAACGCCGGCTCGGACGAGAAGACTGAGGTCTCGTCCGGGGTGTGACACCGCTCCGGGTGAGGAACGCTCTGGGCGGGGCGGTCACCGAGGCGACTCCTCGGCGGCCGCCCCGTCGGTCGTCAAGGGCCGCGGGCACGTCGGTGACCCGCGGCCCCCAAGTGAAGGTGGGGGCGGAATGGGCCTGTTCGACGGACTCCGACGCGGCGCATCGCCGTTCGACTCGGGCAACGCGGCAACCAACGCGATCGAACTGACCAAGAGGCGCTCGCAGATATCGCTCACCAAGCAGGACGCGGCCACCGGCCATCTGCGCGTCAACCTCAGCTGGCGGATGCGCACCTCCGACATCGGCGGCTCCCAGCGCGAGAGCCTGCTGCGGCACCCCTTCAAGGCGCTCAAACCGCCGGAGATCGTCGGCCACAGCCAGTCCATGGTCAACGTCGACCTCGACCTGGGCTGCCTCTACGAGCTCCAGGACGGCACCAAGGGCGTCGTCCAGCCCCTCGGCGGCTACTTCGGCGACGTCAACGCCCCGCCCTACGTCAAGCTCAGCGGTGACGACCGGTTCGGCTCCGGGTCCGGCGAGACGATGTACATCAACCTCGACCACCACGACAGCATCAAGCGGCTGCTGATCTTCGTCTACATCTACGACCAGACGCCGGCCTTCGACCGCACCCAGGCGATCGTCACCCTCTACCCGAGCAGCGGCCCGCGCGTCGAGATCCACCTCGACGAGCGCCAGCCGCAGGCCCGCTCCTGCGCCGTCGTCATGATCGAGAAGGTCAGGAACGAGATCGTCGTCCGCCGCGAGGCGAAGTTCGTCTACGGTTTCCAGGCGGAGCTGGACCGGCTGTACGGGTGGGGACTGCAGTGGGGGCGCGGCTACAAGACGAAGGTGGACCGCTGAGCGGCCCGGTGGGCACCCGGGCACCCGCCCCGGGCCCTCGCCTCGTCCGGCCCTCTAGCGTCCGATGAACTGCGGGCCCTGCGGGGGCATGCGGAAGTCCGGGTCGGGGGCCGCGGTGAACGGCGCCGGATAGCCGTAGCCGGACTGCGGGGCGCCCGCCGGCTGCGGATAGCCGTACGCCGGCTGGGTCGCGGGGGGCTGCTGGGCCGGATAGCCGTAGCCGGGCTGAGCGGGCACCGCGGGCGGCTGCTCCGGGGGCAGCGGGCGGGACGCCTCGGGGACGGACGGGGCCGGGGCCGTGGACTGCGGGCCGGGGCCGGCGGTCGTCGGCGCGGGGCCCGCGGTGGTCGGGGGCGTGGGGACCGACGTGGTCGGCTCCTGTGCCGCTTCCGACTCGTCCACCGAGATGCCGAAGTCGGTCGCCAGCCCCTTCAGCCCGTTCGAGTAGCCCTCGCCGAGGGCCCGGAACTTCCAGCCCTCCCCGCGCCGGTACAGCTCGCCGCAGATCAGCGCGGTCTCCTCGCCCGTCTCGGGCTTGACGTCGAAGTGCGCGAGCGCCTCGGCGCCGGTGTCCGCCGCGTCGTACAGCAGGATGCGCAGCTCCTGCACGCGGTCGAAGGTCACCCCGTCCGCCGAGGCGACCAGGAGAATCCGGCCGACTTCCGGCTCGACACCCGTGAGGTCCGTCTGGATCGTGTCGGTCAGACCGTCGGCGGCCCGCTTCTTGCCGAGCCGCCACACCTGCCCGGAAGGGTGCCGGGGCTGGTTGTAGAAGACGAAGTCCTCGTCGGAGCGCACACGACCGTCGGGGCCGAGGAGCAGGGCGGAGGCGTCGACGTCCGGGACCCCCTGCCCGGGTGTCCAGCGCAGCACGGCGCGCACCGTGGTGGCCTCCAGCGGGACGTTCGACCCCTTCAGCATCGCGTGCGTCATGCGGTCATCCTGCCTTCTCGGTCCTGCTCACGACAACGCGGGGCCCGGCGCCGCGCATACACCGGCGTCCGCCGGGGACTAGGTCGAAGTGGCCGGGTCCGGCTGTGCTTGCCCGCGTTACCTGAAATTCATGCCTGATGGGAACCTATGACACGGTCTTCTTCGTACTATTACCGGCCAGGTTTCGACGATTCACAGGCCGCGCCACCACCACGGGGGAGTCACATGCGTCATTTCGGGCATATTGCCCCTGAGGTGCGGAAGCGTCTCTTCCACCGGGAGCCGTGCGTGTTCACGCCCGACTCCCCGGCCCGGCTGCTCTCCGCCGCCCTCGGCGCCACGCTCTACAGCCCCGCCACCCGGCCGCGCGTGGCCGACGACGTCCTCAAGCAGGGCGCGCGCGGCGTGGTCTCGATGGTCCTCTGCCTGGAGGACTCCATCGACGACGCGGACGTCGGCCCCGGCGAGGAGAACCTCGTCCGCCAGTTCACCGCGCTCGCCGCCGACCCGGACGCGGACGTGCCGCTGCTGTTCATCCGCGTCCGCGCCCCCGAGCAGATACCCGACCTGGTCCGGCGCCTCGGGCCCGCCGTGCGGCTGCTGTCCGGGTTCGTCCTGCCCAAGTTCACCGAGGAACGCGGCATCCCCTTCCTGGAGGCCCTGGCGACCGCCGAGGCCGAAAGCGGCCGTCGGCTTTTCGCCATGCCGGTCCTGGAGTCCCCCGAGCTCCTCTACCGGGAGTCGCGGGTGCAGACCCTGGAGGGCATCTACCGGGCGATCGACAAGTACCGCGACCGCGTCCTCGCCCTGCGCCTCGGCGTGACCGACTTCTGCTCCCCCTACGGGCTGCGCCGGGGCCCCGACATGACGGCCTACGACGTGCAGGTCGTCGCCTCGGTGATCGCCGACGTGGTGAACATGCTGGGCCGGGCCGACGGGACCGGCTTCACCGTGACCGGGCCCGTCTGGGAGTACTTCCGGGTCCAGGAGCGCATGTTCAAGCCGCTGCTGCGGCAGAGCCCCTTCCTGGAGGTGCAGGCCGCGGAGCTGCGCGAGAAGCTGATCGAGCACGCCATGGACGGCCTGCTCAGGGAGATCTCCCTGGACCAGGCCAACGGACTGCTGGGCAAGACCTGCATCCACCCCTCGCACGTGCTGCCGGTGCACGCCCTGTCGGTCGTCAGCCACGAGGAGTTCTCGGACGCCCAGGACATCCTGCGCCCCGAGCGCGACGGCGGGGGAGTCCTGAGGTCGGCGTACACGAACAAGATGAACGAGGTGAAGCCGCACCGGGCCTGGGCCGAGCGGATCCTGCTGCGTGCCGAGGCCTTCGGCGTGGCGAACGAGGACATCGGCTTCGTGGAACTGCTCGCCGCGGGGCTGCCCGGCTGAGAGAGGCTGTGGACTGGGGCGGAGGATTCCCGCCCGGGGAACGCGGGCGGACCAGGCTCGGTTCCCCCTGGTACACCGGTGACACGCGACGCGGGGATTTCATGGACAAGGCAGTGAACGACGGGCCGCACCACGAGGTGCGCGACGAGGCCGGCGCGGTCTGGTCCGGCCGCTGGGTCGCCGAGCGGCTCGGCGTCGAGCTCGCCGGCGACGAACGGCTGACCGAGCTGCTGGGGCTGGCCCTGCGCCGCAACCCCAAGCGCGCCCATCTGCTGGTGTCGAACGTGCTCGGCAAGCACGTGCCGCAGTCGCCGTCCGTCGTGTACGGCCACGGGGTCGCCCTCGGCCGCCGCGTCCGTGACCTGCTGGGGGCCGGCGAGGCCCGCAGGGCCGTCGTCCTGGGCTACGCGGAGACCGCCACCGGCCTCGGCCACTCCGTCGCCGACGGGCTCGGCCTCGCCCCCTACCTGCACTCCACCCGCCGCCCGGTCGCCGGTCTCGCCCCGGCCGGCGGCTTCGAGGAGTCCCACTCCCACGCGACCTCGCACCTGCTGCTGCCGGAGGACCCCGCGCTGCTCGGCGGCGACGGGCCGCTGGTCCTGGTCGACGACGAGTTCTCCACGGGCAACACGGTGCTGAACACCGTCCGGGACCTCCACGCGCGGTATCCGCGCCGGCGGTACGTGGTGGTGGCGCTGGTGGACATGCGCTCGGCGGCCGACGCCGGCCGGCTGGAGGAGTTCGCCCGGGAGATCGGCGCGCGGGTCGACCTGGTCACGGCGGCCTCGGGAACCGTACGGCTGCCGGAGGGGGTGCTGGAGAAGGGGCAGGAGCTGGTGACACGGTACGAGGCGGCCGCGCCCCCTGCGGGCGATGCCGACACGCCCCTCTCCGGGGCGCGGGGAACCGCGCGAACACCCCCCACCGGCCCGCAGGCGCCCGACGACCGCACCCACCCCCACGTCACCCGGCTGAACCTGCACTGGCCCACCGGCCTGCCGGACGGCGCCCGGCACGGCTTCACCCCCGCGCACCGCGCCCGGCTGGAGGCCGCCCTGCCCGGCATGGCGGCCCGGATCGCCGACGCCCTGCCCGAGGACGCCCGGCGCGTGCACGTCCTCGGCTGCGAGGAGCTGATGTACGCCCCGCTGCGGCTCGCGGAGGCCCTGGAGCGGACGACGGACACCGAGGTCCGCTACTCCACCACCACCCGCTCGCCCGTCCTGGCCGTCGACGACCCCGGCTACGCGATACGCACCCGCCTCGTCTTCCCCGCCCACGACGACCCCGCCGACGGCCCAGGCGAGCGCTACGCCTACAACGTCGCGGGCGGCGGCTTCGACGCCGTCGTCGCCGTGGTCGACTCGGCCGCGGACACCCCCCGCCTGCACGCCCCCGACGGCCTGCTGGCCCGGCTCGCCGCGCACACCCCGCGGGTCCTCCTGGCCGTCGTCCCGTCGTACGCCCCCGCCTCCCCGCACGACCCGCCCGCCCCCGAAAGGCCCTCGATGCTGCCCGAGCCCCTCCGCGGCCCCGCCTTCTCCTCGTACGCGCACGAGGAGGTCGGCTGGCTGCTGCAGGACCTCTCGGACGTGACCCTGGAGGCGCCGACCGAGGAGCGTGAGGAGGCGATCCAGAGCGGCGGCGCCCACTACGCGGAGTCGCTGCCCGTGGAGTACCAGCCGAGCGAGCAGTACCAGGAGCTGTTCCACGCCGCGCTCACGACCTCGGCGGCCCGCATCGCCCAGGCCGTCGGCGTGGTCACCGAGACGGTCCTCGCCGAGAGACCGCCCCGCCCCGTCCTGGTCTCCCTGGCCCGCGCCGGCACCCCCGTGGGCATCCTGATGCGCCGCTGGGCCCAGCACCGGCACGGCCTCGACCTGCCGCACTACGCCGTGTCGATCGTCCGCGGCCGCGGCATCGACGCCAACGCCCTGCGCTGGCTCGCCGAGCACCACGACCCCCGGGACGTCGTCTTCGTCGACGGCTGGACCGGCAAGGGCGCCATCACCCGCGAACTCGCCCAGGCCCTCACCGCGTTCGAGAAGTCCGACGGCGTCACCGGCTTCAGCCCCGAGGTCGCCGTGCTGGCCGACCCGGGCTCCTGCGTACGGACCTACGGCACCCGCGAGGACTTCCTCATCCCCTCCGCCTGCCTCAACTCCACGGTCTCCGGCCTGATCTCTCGGACCGTGCTGCGCGCCGACCTGGTCGGGCCGCACGACTTCCACGGCGCCAAGTTCTACCGCGAACTGGCCGGCACCGACGTCTCGGTGGCCTTCCTGGACGCCGTCTCCGCCCGCTTCCCCGAGGTCGCGGACGCCGCCTGCGCCCTGGCCAAGGACCTGCTCGCCGCCGACCGCACCCCCACCTGGGAGGGCTGGGCCGCCGTCGAGCGCATCAGCGAGGAGTACGGCATCCACGACGTCAACCTCGTCAAGCCCGGCGTCGGCGAGACCACCCGGGTCATGCTGCGCCGCGTGCCCTGGAAGGTCCTGGCGCGCGCCGGGGCGGGCCGCGACCTCGACCACGTGCGCCTGCTGGCCGAGCAGCGTGGCGTGCCCGTCGAGGAGGTGGCCGACCTGCCGTACACCTGCGTCGGCCTGATCCACCCCAAGTACACCCGGGGCGCTACCGGCGCCGACGGCAAGGCGGTGACGGTCTGATGCCCGTCCTCGTCGCCAGCGACCTCGACCGCACACTGATCTACTCCGCCGCGGCCCTGGCCCTGACCATGCCGGACGCGCGGGCGCCCCGGCTGCTGTGCGTGGAGGTCCACGAGAGCAAGCCGCTGTCGTACATGACCGAGACGGCGGCGGGGCTCCTGACCGAGCTGGGCGACGCGGCCGTGTTCGTGCCGACGACGACCCGGACCCGCAAGCAGTACCAGCGCATCAACCTGCCGGGTCCCGCGCCCACCTACGCCATCTGCGCCAACGGCGGCCACCTGCTGGTGGACGGCGTCTTTGACCCCGAGTGGCACGCGTCGGTGACCGCCCGGCTGGCCGACCAGTGCGCGCCGCTCGCCGAGGTGCAGGAGCACCTGCTCAGGGCCGCCGACCCGCTGTGGGTGCGCAAGCACCGCGTCGCCGACGACCTGTTCGCCTACCTCGTCGTCGAGCGCGAACTGCTCGACGAGGACTGGGTGAAGGAACTCGCCGTGTGGGCGGAGAACCGCGGCTGGACCGTGTCCCTGCAGGGCCGCAAGATCTACGCCGTGCCCAAGCCGCTCACCAAGAGCGCGGCCATGCGCGAGGTCGCCCGGCGGACCGGGGCCGACCTCACGCTCGCCGCGGGGGACTCCCTGCTCGACACCGACCTGCTCCTCGCGGCGGACCAGGGCTGGCGGCCCGGCCACGGGGAGCTGGCCGACACGGGCTTCACGGCTCCCTCGATCAGGGTGCTTCCCGACCGGGGTGTTCTCGCCGGGGAGCGGATCCTGCGGGAGTTTCTGGGGACGGTACGGGGCGCCTGAGAACCCGGGTGTCCTGGTCGTCGTACGGGTGCTGCCGCGCGGTGGCGTGCCGCGCGGTTCCCCGCGCTCCTTCGGGACGTGTTTCCTCGGGGCGCCGTCGCAGCCGTACCGCGATGAACGCCGCCACCGCCACGGCCGCCACGGCCAGCACCACCCTGGAATAGGTGGAGACGATGTCCGACACCGTGTGCCAGTTCGCGCCGAGCAAGTAGCCCGCCAGCACGAACACCGTGTTCCAGATCGCGCTGCCCAGTGTGGTCAGCGCCAGGAACACCGGCAGGCGCATGCGCTCGACCCCCGCGGGCACGGAGATCAGGCTGCGGAAGATCGGGATCATCCGGCCGAAGAACACTGCCTTGGTGCCGTGCCGGAGGAACCACGCCTCCGTCTTCTCGATGTCGGAGACCTTCACCAGCGGCAGCCGGCCCGCCAGCGCCACCGTGCGGTTCCGGCCGAGCAGCGCACCGACTCCGTACAGGGCGAGGGCGCCGATCACCGAGCCGGCCGTCGTCCACAGCAGGACGGCGAGCAGGCTCATCCGCCCGCTGCTCGCGGCGAACCCGGCCAGCGGCAGGATCACCTCGCTGGGCAGCGGCGGGAACAGGTTCTCCAGGGCGATGGCGAGACCCGCGCCCGGCGCGCCCAGCGCGTCCATCAGGTCGTCGACCCACTGCGGTCCTGCGTCCGCGGCCGGCCCCGCGGCGACCGCGGACGCCGGGACCGTGTGCGCTGCGATGGCTGTCATGCCGCCACGCTAGAGAACCGGACCTGAAGGTTCCCTGAGGAAACCCGCGCGCCTGGCCGCCGCGGGTCAGCCGCAGCAGCCGCCCCCGCAGCAGCCGCCCCCACCGCCGCCGCCCGCGCCGGGCGCCGGAGCGGAGGCCGAGCCGGCCACCGACACCGTGGAGAGGAGCTTCACCGTGTCGTCGTGCCCCGAGGGACAGGACGCGGGTGCGGAGGACTCCGCCATGGGACGGCTGCGTTCGAAGGTGTCGCCGCAGGTCCGGCAGCGGTACTCGTAGCGAGGCATGGGAACAGAATAATCCCGGGTGGCACAAATACCGCCCCCGCCCATCGCCTCCGATCGTTCCCGTGGTACCGGTGTGGAGGAGGCGTAAAGGCCGCTGGTAACTTTCGATGGGTCGCGAGGAGCCGCAAGGCCGGGGGGAACGCGAGGGCTCGCTGCCGTTGCCGCGGCAGTCTTGTCCTTCCGCGCGAGCACCACCTGAGCGGGGAGGAGACGCAGCCGTGACCGAGGCTGGGCGGGAACCGGACGAGACCATGCAGTTGAAGGTCCCGGCGTCCCACAACGCGGACGAGACCGTGCAGCTGCGCATGGTCGAGGCGCCCGCGACCGACGACACGAGCCGTGCGCCCGGCACGGCCCAGGAGGCGGGCGGCACCGCCGGGTCACGCCGCCGGCGCAAGGCCGCACGGCCCTCACCGGCCATCCGGCTGCGCGCCGCCGCCGGCCCCCGGCTGACACGAGTCGCCGCGCTCGTCCTGCCCTACGCGCGCCGCCTGCGGCCCCGCTACCCGCATGCCGACCGCACCGGCTGGCGCCGCTGGATGCCCTCCTGGCGGCAGTGGCTCGGCGCCGCGCTGACGTTCCTCGGCCTGACCGCCGGCTTCCTCGGCGCCGCCTACGCCGCCACCGACATCCCGCATGACCTCAACGCGTACGCCACCCAGCAGGACAACGTCTACTTCTGGTCCGACGGGACGCCCATGGCCCGCACCGGCTGGGTGCGGCGGCAGGAGATGCCGCTGAAGGACATACCCGAGGGCGTCCGCGACGCGGTGCTCGCGGCGGAGAACGCGAGCTTCTACAGCGACCCCGGCATATCCCTCAGCGGCGTCACCCGCGCTGTGTGGCGCACCGTCGGGCAGGGCGACACCCAGGGCGGCTCCACCATCACGCAGCAGTACGTCAAGAACGTCTACCTCAACCAGGACCGCTCGATCAGCCGCAAGTTCACCGAGGCCATGCTCGCCCTCAAGCTCGACAACGAGATGAGCAAGGACGACATCCTCGAGGGCTACCTCAACACGAGCTGGTTCGGCCGCGGCACCTACGGCATGCAGCGCGCCGCCCAGGCCTACTACGGCAAGGACGTCAGCGAACTCGACGTCAGCGAGGCCGCCTTCCTCGCCTCCCTCCTCAAGGGCGCCGGCCTGTACGACCCGTCGCTCAGCGAGGCCAACCACGCCCGGGCGGTGGAACGCTGGTCCTGGATACTCGACCGCATGGTCGAGATAGGCACCCTGTCGAAGGCCGAGCGGGCCGAGTACGAGAAGTTCCCCGAACCGCTGCAGCGGGCACCGGGCTTCGACACCGGCAAGCAGAGCGACTACCTCGTGGAGCTGGCCGCCCAGTACGCCAGGAAGGCGGCGAACATATCGGCCAAGGAGTACGATCTCGGCGGCTACCAGATCTACACGACCTTCGACCGCAAGCAGGAGGCCGCGCTCACCGACGCCGTGACCAAGGCGCGCAAGCAGGCGCGCACGGACGACGCGGCCACGGCGAAGTCCCTGCACTTCGGCGCGTCCTCGGTGGCCGCCGACGGGCGGATCCTCGCCATGTACGGCGGCCCCGACCATCGCAAGCAGGGCTACAACGAGTCCAACGCGACCACCGTGCCCGCCGGTTCGGCCTTCCTGCCGTTCGTCTACGCCGCCGCCCTGGAGAACGGCGTGCGCAAGACCCGCGACGGCACCCGCACCGAGGTCACCCCGCAGACGCTGTACGACGGTGACGACGGCATCCCCGTGACGACGCCCGAGGGCCCCTACTGGGACCGCGGCGGCAAGAAGGTCACCTCCCGCAACGACGGCGGCAAGTCCTACGGGCAGATCAGCCTGAGCCGGGCGCTCGCCCTGTCCGTGAACACCCCGTTCATGCAGCTCGGCATGGACACCGGCCTGAACCAGGTGCGGGACACCGCCCAGAAGGCGGGCCTGCTCCGCTCCAGCTTCGGCCCGCAGGTGCCCGCGATGTCGCTGGGCAGCGCCACGCCCAGCGCGATCCGCATGGCGAGCGGCTACGTCACGTTCGCGGCCGCCGGGCGGCACGTCGAGCCGTACTCGGTGGCGCGGATCACCCGCAACGGGCACAAGGTCGCGCTGACCGAGCCCGAGTCCCGCCGGGCGGTGCGGGCGAGCGTGGCCGAGGCGGTCCAGTCCGCCCTCACGGACGCCTTCCGCACCGCCCACCCCGGGGTGGAGACGACCACCCCGGTGGCCGGGAAGGTCGGCACCACCCAGAACGACACCGCGCTCTGGTACGTCGGCACGGCCGACGCGGTGTCGACGGCCGTCGTGGCCTACCGCATCGACCTCGCCAAGAGCCTCGAACCCCTGCCGCTGAAGGACATCGCCGGCCCCGCCCGCGACAGCGTCCCCTACCGCATCTGGTCCGCCGCGCGGGGCATCGGCTGACCCCGTGCCCGCCACCGCCCCGGCCCCACACCCTCTCCCGGAATGAGCCGCGTATGAAGTCACCGTCCGGCCGGCGCCGCCGACCCCGCGCCTCCCGCCCCACCGCGCCCGCGGGGATGCTGACCCTCGCGGCCCTGCTCGTCGTCGCGTCCCTCGTCGCGGGCTACCTGCTCCTGAACCGCTCGGACAGCACCGCCCCGACCGCCTCCGCGGGGGCCCGCGGACAGGCCCCGGCGAAGCCCAGCCGGGAAGCTCGGTGGGACGGGAAGACGAAGGTCCTCGGGGACGGCTCCACCTCCTACACCGGCCCGCCGCGCGGGCAGCTGAAGCCGGTGCCGCTCAAACCGGGCCAGAAGCCGCCCCAGTTCGTCGTCTTCTCCTGGGACGGCGCCCTGCAGGGCGACGACGGCCTCTTCTCGCACTACCGTGAGCTGGCCAAGGAGTACGACGCCCACATGACCTTCTTCCTCACCGGCATCTACCTGCTGCCCAAGAGCAAGAAGGACCTCTACTCCCCGCCCCGACACGACAGGGGTTCGGCGGCGATCAGCTTCCCCACCGACGAGCACATACGCACCACACTGGAGCAGCTCGGCGGGGCGTGGCGCGACGGCAACGAGATCGGCACCCACTTCAACGGCCACTTCTGCGGTGAGAAGGGCGGCGGCGACTGGAGCGTCGAGGAGTGGAAGAGCGAGATCGACCAGTTCTACGACTTCGCCGAGAAGTGGAAGACCAACACCGGCTTCCGGGACGTCGCCCCGCTGCCGTTCGACTTCCGCAAGGAGGTCACCGGCGGCCGCGCCCCCTGCCTGGAGGGCCAGGAGAACCTGCTGAAGGCCGCCAAGGACTACAAGTGGCGCTACGACGCCAGCTCTTCGGGCGACTTCCAGATATGGCCCCGCAAGAAGAACGGCATATGGGACTTCCCGCTCCAGATGCTGCCGTACGAGGGCGGCAAGTACCAGGGCCTGTCGATGGACTTCAACTTCCTCTACAACCAGTCCGAGGGCGAGACCGAGGGCGACCCGGCGAAGTACCCCGAGTGGGAGGAGCAGACCGTCGCCACCTACATGTCCGGCTTCAACCGCGTGTACTACGGCAGCCGGGCCCCGCTGTTCATCGGCAACCACTTCGAGGAGTGGAACGGCGGCATCTACATGCGTGCCGTCGACCGGGCCGTCAAGGGGATGTGCACGAAGAAGGACGTCAAGTGCGTGTCCTTCAGGGAACTGGCCGACTGGCTCGACGTACAGAAGCCCGCGACCCTGCAGCGGCTGCGGGGCCTGGACCCGGCGCAGTCGCCCGACTGGTCGACGGTCGTGAAGTAACAGGTTCACCACTCGTCACCGCGGCCGCACGCCTCGTGGGAAGATCTCCTTCCCCGGCAACCCGTGGCCGGGGCAAGAGGGGAAAACACCAGTGAAGTCGAGAAAACTGAAGCCGACCCGACGCCGCGTCACGATACTCGGCGCCGCGGCGACCTCGGTCGTGGCCGGAGTCGCCCTGCTGCCCAACTGGAACGCCGGCGCGGCGGTCGTCGACGACCCGACGGTGGACGCGCGGACCAAGGCCACTTTCCAGCGGCTCGCCGACGCGGTCTTCACCGACCGCACCGAAGCCCTGGTCGACGGCGGGCGGGACACGCGCCGGAAGCCGCTGACCGACGGTTTCTCCGGCGCCGTCGAGCTGTCCTCCGGCACGGCCCGCGCCGAGCGCGCCACCCTCTCCGGGCTGGGGCAGCGCAAGAAGAGGCTGGCGAAGGCCGGAGAGAAGTACGCCGACGCCAGCACCACGGTCACCCTGAACGCCACGCGCGTCACCGGCCGTACGGCCAAGGCTGCGGTCACCGAGACCACGACCCTGACCTACGCAGGGGTCCGCGGCAACGGGCCCAAGACCACCGGATTCCAGGCCCACCACGAGCTGACCTTCCGGGCCGACCGGCGCGGCGACTGGAAGCTGACCGGCATCCGCGACACCGACCAGGGCGGTCTCGCGGTGAACACGCTCTCCAAGCCGGCGCCGGTCAAGGCCTCCACCGCCGCCGACACCATGCCGAACGCCCCGCGCGCGGCGACCACCCGCTACCCGGCCGCCGCCCCGAAGACGGGCACGACGTACGACTACAAGGCCATGGCGGCCTACGCCGAGAAGCACTGGAACGTCTACAACAAGGACTACCCGGACTTCAGCGGCCACGGCGCGGGGGGCGACTGCACCAACTTCGTCAGCCAGTCCCTGAAGGCGGGCGGCTGGAAGCACGTCCCGGGCTATGTGTACGACTACACCAGGTGGTTCGGCAACGCCGACATCCAGTCGGACTCGTTCGTCGGCGTCAACGAGTGGTCCTGGTTCACGCAGAACGCCAAGCGGACCACCCCGCTGGCCAACGTCTACCAGCTCGAGGTCGGCGACGTCCTGCAGGTGGACTTCGACCGGGACGGGTCCAAGGACCACACGATGATCGTCACGTACAAGAGCCGCGGCGTTCCGTACGTGACCTACCACTCGAACAACACCCTCCGCCGGTCGGTGGCGAGCCTCGTCGCGTCGTACCCCACCGCGTACTACTACGCCTACCGCACCTGACAGCGGGCGGGGGCCGGGTTCAGTGCCCGGCCCCCCGCTCCTCGCGGATCCCGTCCACCACCCGGGCCACCGACTGCCGGATCCCCTCCGTCTCCATGAGGAAGTGCCAGTAGTCGGGGTGGTGGCCGTCGAGGGTGGCGACCGCCCGGTCCAGGCGGGACACCGCGTCGTCCAGGGGCCGGGCGTGGCGCGGGTCGGGCGTGTTGCGCCCGGCCATGGCGAGGCGCTGGGCGTCGCGGATGGCGAACCGGGTGCGTTCGATCTCCTGCCGGGGGTCCTTCTGCACGGCGTTCAGCCGGTGCAGGCGGTCGCCGGCGGCCGAGACGGCCTCGTCGGTGCTGTTGAGGAGGGCCCGCACGGTCGACAGCAGCGCCGTGGCGTCGGCCCAGCGCTGTTCGTCGCGGGCGGCGCGGGCCTCGGCGAGCTTGGCCTCGGCCCGGCGGACGTTCTCGACGGCCGTGTCGGGCACGCGCTGGAGGTCCTGCCAGCAGGGGGCGGTGAAACGGCGGCGCAGCTCGCTCAGGACGGGGTCGACCTGCTCGGAGCGGGTGGTGAGGGCCTGGGCGCGGGTGCGCAGGGAGACCAGCCGGTGGTCGATCTCGGCGGCGCGCTCCGGCAGCCGCTCGGCCTCGACCCGCACGCCCTCGGCCTCACGGGTGACCCGCTCGGCACGCTCCAGGGTCTGCGGGACGCCGTGCTGCCCGGCGCCCTGGTTCAGCTTGGTCAGCTCGGGGGAGAGGGCCGCGAGCCGGGCGGCGAGGTCGTCCGCCCTCAGACCCGAGGCGCGGACCGCGTCCAGGGCGCCGGAGGCGGCGAGCAGGGCCTGGCGGGCGCGCTCGACCGCGGGGGCGAGGCGGGCCAGCTGGGTCTCGGCCTTGCCGAGCAGGGGACCGAGGCCGTCGGCGAAGCGGTCCAGGTCCCGCTTGACGCGGTCGAGTTCCTCCTTGGCGGCGGTCAGCTCGCCGCGGGCCCGGGAGGCGGCCGAGGCCTCCAGGTCGTCGCGGTCGAGGTCGTGGGCGTCGACGGCGTCGATGTAGCGGTGGCTGACCTCGTCGATGCGCCGGCCGAGGGCCTCGAAGTCGCCGACGGCGCGCCGGGCGGCCGGGGAGTCGTCGACCGCGTTGATCGTCTCGATCGAGATGCGCAGATCGCGCTGTGCGGTGTCCAGCGCGTAGAAGGCGGCCGCGGCGGCGTCCTTGGCGGCCTGGGCCTCGGCCCGCTGGTTCTCGGCGCGGCCGCCGAACCAGCGCCGGGTGCCGCCGCCGGCGAAGGCGGCGCACAGGGCCGGCGCGGCCAGCAGCGGCAGCGCCGCGAGCACGAGCGCGTCACGCAGGGGCCCCGGGGCGCGGAGGCGGCGGCGCGGACGATGTGCGCGCGGCACCGACGGCGAGTACGGCTGCGCTGGTGTCGCCGTCACATCCCTCTCCCGTGCTGTGGTCCACCCTGCCCGGTGTCATTCTCCCACCTTGAGGACGAACACACGGGCCGGTCAGTTCACCGTTCGCACCGTGATTCCGCCGTCGCCGGTCCGGGCGGACACCACATGGGAGCTGCTCCCGTCGCGCGGCACGGACACGTCGACGCCGCCGTCACCCGTCTCGGTGGTCACGCGGTAGGCGGCGCGGGGCAGGGCGATGGTCACGGAGCCGTCGCCGCTGTGCGACTCCACGCGGTCGGGGACGGTGCCGAGTTCGAGGCGCACGGAGCCGTCGCCGGTGCGGGTGCGGACCTCGCGGGAGGAGACGTCGGCCCGGATGGAGCCGTCCCCGGTGCGCATCCGCAGGGGGCCGGTGGTGTCGGTGACGCGGATCGAGCCGTCCCCGGTGCGCAGTTCCACGGGAGCGGTGGTGTCGCTGACGCGGACGGAGCCGTCGCCGGTGCGGATGTGCAGCGGGTCGGTGAAGCCCCGGGCGCGGACGGAGCCGTCGTCGTCCTCGACCTTCACGGTGACGCCGCGGGGCACTTCGATGCGGTGCCTGGCCGAGCAGTCGGCGACCACCCCGGAGCACTCCAGCCGCAGCACCAGCCGGTCGTCCCGGAAGGACCAGGTGACCTCCGGGTCGGTGCCGACGACGACGGAGCCCTGGAACCAGCGCGTGACCTGGACCTTGCCCGCCGGGTTGCCGTCGGCGGCGACGATCTCCAGGGCCGAGTCGTCGGAGTCGACGGTCAGGGTGCGGCCCTCCAGGGCGAAGGACCGCTGCTCGGGGTCCTTGTCGTCCCCGGCGGAGGCCGTGCAGGCGCTGAGCCCGGCGACGAGCGCCGTGACGGCGCCGGTGACGGCGGCGGCGCGGCTGATGCGTGTGCGTGTGGTGCCTGTGGTGCGGGCCATGACGGTCTCCCCCTGGGCGGAACGGCGGGGCGCTCTCGGGCGCTCTACGACCGTAGGGAAACGGGGTCCGCGGGGGGATCCGGGCCACTGGCGGATCAAGGGTGGGGTTAACCCCCGGGGCGGACCACACGATACGGGTTTGCCGCACCGCGCCCCCGGCCATGTAGGCTGTCGACTCGTCCTGGGCGCATGACCCGGGAGCCGGGTGCGTAGCTCAGGGGTAGAGCGCCTGCCTTACAAGCAGGATGTCGGCGGTTCGAAACCGTCCGCGCCCACCGGAACCGGTCAGAGGCCCCCAGGAACATTCCCGGGGGCCTCTGACGTGCGGGGGCGCGGGGTGCCTGGAGCGGCCGGTCCCGGAGGTCTACGGGGCCTCCCCGGCGTCCTCCGGCGGGGCCTCGTGCGTGTACTTCAGCCGGGAGCGGGCCGTCACCCGCTCGGGGCCGGTCAGTTCGGACCAGTAGCGGTGCGTGCTGACGAAGACCGCCAGCTCGTGCTCCCGCTGCCGCGGCTCCTCCACCTCGGCCTGTCCGTCGGACGCGGTGCTGCGGCTGGCCGCGCCGCGAAGCGGCCCAGCGTTCGACCCAACCGGCACACACCACTGAGTGCCCCTGCCTCCACCGAGCGGCGACCGTGTCGTCGGTGAGGCTGCGCACCCGGACTCGCCCGCCCTCGTGCAGCGCGAGCAGCGGCGCGGCACCCCGCCTGCCGAGGCGCTCCAGCCGGGGGAGGCGGGGCGTTCCACCTTCCGCCAACCGCGGCGACGGCACGTGGTCGTCGCTGAAGCCGTCCAGCGGCTCCACCGACCAGGGGAGCCGCTTCAGCAGGGCCGACAGCTCGGCCCGGACCTGATGGAGTTCCTCCTGACCGCCGAGGAGGTCGGTGGCCGCCTGGAGGGGATCATGGCAGGGATCGCTGCGCCGCCGAGGCCGAAGGCGTGACACTGGGGGCATGTGCCGGAGTATCAGGACACTGCGTCCGCCCGTCCTTCCCGAAGAGGCCACGGAGGAGGACGTCCGCGCCGCCGCGTTGCAGTACGTGCGCAAGGTCTCGGGCTTCCGTGCCCCCGCCGCCCACAACCAGGAGGTGTTCGACCGCGCCGTGGAGGCCGTCGCCCAGGCCACGGCCGAGCTGCTCGACGGGCTGGAGGTCCGGGGGGCCGGGGCGCGGCGGGCGGGCCAGGGGCTCTCGCCGGACCCGCGCCGCCGCCCGGGGCGGACGGGAGGGTGACGGCAGCCCCCCAGCTTCCCCAGGGGGCGCGCAGCCGCCCCGCACCGGTGCCTCAGGCCGGTTCCGGCTGCGGCTGCGGCTGCCGGTGCGTGGCGGGTGCCGACGGCTGTTCCCACTGCTTGACGGTGCGCAGGTAGCCGTAGACCACAGAGCCCATCGCCAGCAGCAGCAGCGGGCCGTAGAGCCAGGGGTGGCCGGCCATCTCCGTCGGCAGGTGGCGGTAGGCCAGCAGGAGCGCGGCGAACACCGTCGTGCCGTGGGCGACCAGCCGGAGGCCCGGCCGGTCCCAGCCGTGGTCGGCCGCGCGCAGCGCGCCCTCGACCGTGAAGGTGAACACCACACCGGCCACGAGGTCGACGCCGTAGTGGTAGCCGAATCCGAGCGTCGCGGTGAGCGTGGCGATCAGCCAGAGCGTCCCGGCGAACCGCAGCGCGCGGGGACCCTTGCGGGAGTGGATGAAGATGGCGGTGGCCCACGCCGTGTGCAGGCTCGGCATGCAGTTGCGCGGGGTGACGTCGTCGAACGGGATCATCCGCGGGGCGGTGATGTGCGGCAGGGTGTGCGGCCACAGGTCGGCCACCGCCCACTGCCCGCCGCCGGCACCGTAGGCGAAGACGGGACCGACCACCGGGAAGATCATGTAGACGCCCGGCCCCAGGAGCCCGATCAGGAGGAACGTGCGCACGATGTGGTGGCGCGGGAAACGGCGTTCGGCCGCGACGTGACGCAGCTGGTGGAGGGCGACCACCACCGCGGCGACCGCGAGCTGGGCGTAGACCCAGTCCAGGGCGGTGGCGCCGACCGGGCCGGTGGCCTCCACGATCCGGCCCACCACCCACGACGGGTCGCCCAGGGCGCGGTCGGCCGCCGCCAGGTAGGGATCGAGTGTGCGCGGCCGGGTCTCGGAGGTCAGGAGCAGCCAGGTGTCGCCCGTCTTGCGGCCGGCGACCAGCAGCAGGCCCAGCCCGACGCCCTTGAGCAGCAGGAGGCGTTCCCGGCCGGTGCGGCGGGTGACGGCGACGACGGCGCAGCCCAGGATGACCCACAGGGCGCCGTTGCCGAAGGGGTGTCCCTCGCTCAGGTCGTCGCCGGCCGCCCAGCGCACCAGCAGGAGGAGCGCGTCGATGCCGAGCGCGGCGCCGGCGGCGACGAACCGCTCCCGCCGGCCGAGCACCACCATCGTCAGCGCCATGCCGGCGTACAGCAGGAACCCCGACTTGGGCGGGCGGACCACCTCGCGCGCCTGGTCGGTGATCGGTCCCGAGAAGCCGTAGTGGCGGGCGGCGATCTCCAGCGAGACGAGGAACCCCAGGGTCACCACGCCCGCCGCCGTCCACAGCAGCGTGCGGGGCCGGCCGGGTGCCGCGGCGGCGGGGCCGGTTCCGGTCCGCCCGGACAGGCGCGAGTCGTCGGGTATCACGTGTTCCGCCCCGGTGGGTCAGTGGTCAGGTCGATCATCGTGAGACGTCCCGGGCCTACGAGGTCCGCGGCTCGCGCCGCACCAGATACCCCGCCCCCGCCCCGGCCGCGAACAGCGCTCCCACCGACACGGCCGTCCCCAGCCAGCTCGCGCCCAGCCAGTGGGCGCCGAACCAGCCCAGCGCCACGCTGTACGTGGCCCAGGCCAGACCGGCCAGGGCCGACCACGGCAGGAAGTCCCGTGCGCTGCGGTGCGCGGCGCCCGCGCCGAAGGAGACGACCGAGCGGCCGGCCGGTGCGAACCGGGCGAGGACGACGAGCGCGCCGCCACCCCGGGCGAGGGCCGCGCCGAGACGTTCCTGCGCGAGGGTCAGCCGCCGGGAACGGGAGATCGCGCGGTCCAGCCGGGCCCCGCCGCGCCAGGCGAGACGGTAGGCGGCCAGGTCGCCGAGGACGGAGGCGCTGGCGGCGCACAGGGTCAGCACGAGGATGTCGGGCACATCGGTCGCCGTGCCCGCGGCGGCGGCCGTGGCCGCCGTGATCACCAGGACGCCGCTCGGCAGCACCGGCAGGAACACGTCGAGCAGGACGGACAGCGTCACCACCGCGTAGATCCATGGGCTGCCGACCAGCGACCCGACCTGCTCCAGCACCGCAACTCCCCACGCGCCCCCGTGGGCCAGACCGTGCCGCGACGTCGCGCGGGGAGCGGCAGGAGTGGCCGATGACAGCGATAGAGCGTACGCCCCGGAGTGTGACCCGCGGTTCACGGGGGGCTCGTACGTTCGGTGCGGACTGTTCACCCAACAGGCGGTTGCAGGTCAATGTGTGGCGACCGTTACCCCACCGGCCACAGGGCGGCGCCGGCCGCGGCCGCACGTGGAAGCGCTCTCACGCCGCCCCTTCGGGCTCGACAGAGTGCCCGAATCCACCCGTGGGCGGTTACGGGGCGAGCTCCGAGTCCAGGAGCCTCCTCAAGCGCGGACCGGTCCCCTCCTCCGGCTCGGCGTGCTCCAGCCGCAGCCGGGCCGAACGGCCGCGCAGGGTCAGCGTCATCAGCTGGTTGCCGAACCAGGGCCCGCCCGTCCTGCGCCAGCCGACGGGCGGCTTCGGGAGCCGGCCGTGCCGGGCGAGGAGGCGGCCGATGCCGCGCGAGACCCCGCTCCAGCCGGCGCGGAAGGCCAGCCGCATCGACAGCGGGACGGAGTTGTGGACCGGGGAGCAGACGAGCTGCACCACGCGGGCGTCGGGCTGCGGCCGGGACGACCACGAGGGCTCGGCGATGTAGGCGTGGTGCACGTCGCCGGACAGCACGCACACCGTCGCAGGGGCGTCCGGCCCCGAGCCCGCCTCGGCGAGCAGTTCCGCCAGGTCCGCGAAGGACCCGGGGAACGCCGACCAGTGCTCCAGGTCGGCGGCCCGCCGCAGTTTCTCCCCCCACCGGGCCCAGCGCTCGCCCCGTTCGCCCCCGCACAGCGCCGCGTTCCAGCTCTCGGCGTCGTGCACCAGATGCGGCAGCAGCCAGGGCAGCGAGGTGCCGACGAGCAGGTGGTCGTAGCCCTCGGCGCGGTCCCGTACCTGTGCGCGCAGCCAGGCCTCCTCGCCCGCGTCGAGCATCGCCCGGTCCTGCTCGTCGAGCACGCGGGCCGCCCTGCTGTCCACCATCAGCAGCCGTACGCGTCCGAAGTCGCGCCGGTAGCTCCAGCGGACCGTGGTGGGGTCGGCGTCGGCCCGGGCGGCGAAGGCTCGCAGCACGTCGGTGCCGTCGGGGCTCTTGCGGACCTGCTCGTAGACGGGGTCGGCGGCGAGTTCGCCCGGGGACAGGTTCCCCAGGTGCTGGTGGACCCAGTACGACATCAGGCCGCTCAGCAGTCGTTCCTGCCACCAGCCGGTGGCGCGCATGTCGGCGAGCCAGGAGGCGGAGGTGTTCCAGTCGTCGATGACGTCGTGGTCGTCGAAGATCATGCAGCTGGGCACCGTGGACAGCAGCCAGCGGATGCGCGGGTCGAGCCAGGACTCGTAGTAGAGGTGCGTGTATTCCTCGTAGTCGGCGACCCCGCTGCCCGGCGGTTCCTTCAGGTCACGGCGGGACGCCAGCCAGCGCTGCGTGCCGTCGGAGGTCTCGTCGGCGTAGACCTGGTCGCCGAGCAGGAGCAGGACGTCGGGCCGCTCGCCCTCGGGGTCGGCCGCCATGCGGGTGGCGAGCGCGTCCAGGGCGTCGGGGCCGGCGGGGTCGTGCCCGCCCGCGGGCGGCGAGGCCCAGCGGCAGGAGCCGAAGGCGACGTGCAGGCCGTCGTCCGGGCCCGGGGCGTGGATCGCCGAGGGAGGGAAGGGCGAGCCGGGCAGCGGCCACACCCGCGTGCCGTCCAGGAGCACCTCGTACGTCGTGGTCGTCCCGGCCGTGAGGCCGGTGACCGGGACGAGCGCGTAGTGGTGCCCCGCGATCCGGAACGTCGCGGCCGTGCCGCCCGAGCCGTCGGCGCAGCGCACCTCGGCGGTGCACGGACGGCTCGTCTCGACCCAGACGGTCGCGGACGAGCCGTCGGTGTACCTCAGCAGTGGCCCGAGGCGCAGTGCGGCCATGGTGTTCCCCTCTCCGTCGCCCCGTACGGTACGGAACGACGGAGGCCGGCGGGGAGCACCCGACACGAAAGCCTCGCGGGTCAGCAGCTCGCGAGGTGGTTCGTCAGCGCCGACTTCTCGGCCGAGTCGACCGAGAGGCCGTAGTAGTACTTCACCTGGACCCAGGCGCGGACGTAGGTGCAGCGGTACGCCGTCCGGGAGGGCATCCAGGTGGCCGGGTCCTGGTCGCCCTTGGCCTGGTTGACGTTGTCGGTGACCGCGAGGAGCTGCGGGCGGGTCAGGTCGTTGGCGAAGGACTGGCGGCGGGACGTCGTCCAGGAGTCGGCCCCGGAGTCCCAGGCCTCGGCCAGCGGCACCAGGTGGTCGATGTCGACGTCGGAGGCGGCGGACCAGGTGGCGCCGTCGTAGGGGGAGTACCAGCTGCCGCTGGTGGCGGCGCAGGAGGAGTCCTGCCGGACGTTGGTGCCGTCGCGCTTGAGGACGACCTCGCGGGTGTTGCAGGTGCCGGACTGGGTGATCCAGTGCGGGAAGAGGTCGCGGCTGTAGCCGGTGCGGTCCTCGGTGGCCACCGTGAGCGTGGCGAGGTAGGAGCGGGCCGTGGAGGCGCTCACCGGGGTGGGCAGCGCCGCGGAGGCGGTCGGGGCGTTGAAGAGGGCCACGGAGGATATGAGGGCCGTGGCGGCGGCGGCCACGCTCAGCCGTCGACGCGCGTAGAACCTGGGCATGCGAACTCCCTGGGGAGAGGGGGTGTTGGCGTACGAGCGAGGGGAATGCTCGCGGTGCCGTGTTGCGCACAGGTGTGCGCCCGGTGAGAAGGTAATGACGCGTGCATGACATAACAAGGTTCGCGCGTGAACTTTTCGTACTCGGCGTGTCGCGTACCATGGACGGCGCAGAAGGGGAGTAGCTCTTCGCCGGACCGTCGACATACTGCTCAGCCCGCCTGAGCCGGCGCCCGGAGGCAGGTCCTTCGCACGGACCCGCCAGCGAGACCTTCGGCAAGCAGTGCACGCCCGTGCCCCACGGCACGGGCGACCGAGTGCGCTGCCGTGCCGAGGTGTCTGTCGCGAAGGCTCAGCGCTCTCGGCGGGGCAGCCCCGACCGATTGAGGAATCCTTGATCAGCCTGACCGTGACGGCCGTCGCCTTCGGTGTCGTCTTCCTCGCCGAGCTGCCCGACAAGACCGCCCTGGCCGGCCTCGTCCTCGGCACCCGCTACCGCGCCTCCTACGTCTTCGTCGGGGTCGCCGCCGCGTTCGCCCTGCACGTCGCGCTCGCCGTCGCGGCCGGCAGCGTGCTGACGCTGCTGCCGCAGCGGATCGTGAGCGCGCTGACCGGCGTGCTGTTCCTGGGCGGGGCCGCGATGCTGCTGCTGAAGAAGGACGAGGACGACGAGGAGATCCGCAAGCCGGAGAACCAGTCCTTCTGGAAGGTCTCGGGCGCGGGCTTCATGCTCATCCTGGTCGCCGAGTTCGGCGACCTCACCCAGATCATGACCGCCAACCTGGCCGCCCGCTACGACGACCCCCTCTCCGTCGGCCTGGGCGCGGTGCTGGCGCTGTGGACGGTGGCCGGGCTCGGCATCGTCGGCGGAAAGGCGCTGATGAAGAAGGTGCCGCTGCGGCTGATCACGAAGATCGCGGCGACGGTCATGCTGGGGCTCGGCGTGTGGAGCCTGTGGGAGGCCGTGACGGGATGAGGCGGGTGCCGCCGGGCGGTGTGCGCCGAACGGCGGGTGAACGTCCGCCGGGCCCCTGGCGCGAAGGCGGTCTTGTTTTGTATCTTGGGGAAACAAAGTGGCCTCCGCCCGTTTTCCCTGACCGGCGGGCGGGGCCGCCTTGTCCCTTCCGGGGGCGGGACGGACGCGATCCGTCCGCCCCTCGCCCGCGCTGGACCGCCCCGAGCCTTGGAGCTGGCGATGACGGCCACCGCCGTGCTCACCGCCCGCGCCCTCCTGCTGGACATGGACGGCACCCTCGTCAACTCCGACGCCTCCGTCGAGCGCGTCTGGCGGCGCTGGGCCGAGCGGCACGGGCTGGACGGCGACGAGGTCATGAAGGTCGTCCACGGGCGGCAGGGCTACGCCTCCATGGCGCTGCTGCTGCCCGGCCGGCCCATGGAGCAGAACCACGCCGACAACGCCCGGATGCTCGCCGAGGAGACGGCCGACACCGAGGGCGTCGTCGCGATCCCCGGCGCGCGTGAGTTCCTGGCCTCGCTGCGCGGGCTGCCGTACGCGCTCGTGACCTCAGCCGACGTGCCGCTGTCCACGGCGCGGATGGCGGCGGCCGGTCTGGAACAGCCCGAGGTGCGCTGCGCATCACCGCGGAGTCCGTCGGCGCGAGCAAGCCCGACCCGGATGTGTGTGCACTCCAGTGACTCCGTACGGGTGGTGTCGACCTCCACGTCGTAGCCCACGCCCTCGTGCACCGTCCGCGCCTGTGAGGCCGCCATGCCCCGGGTGCGGTCTCCCCGGGCGATCTCCCGCCCGGCGGCGACCTCGCCGTCGCACCGGACGCCGATCCACAGCACGCCGAGCCCGGCCAGGGCCCGCTGCCGGCGCTGCCGGGACGCCGGGCCGCAGAGGAAGACGTCGTCGACGACGATCCGGGCACCGGCGCGGGCCATGGCGGCGATGCCCGCCGTCCAGGCGGCCTCCAGCGCCCGGAACTCGGCGCCCACGCTCACCCCGCCGTCGGGCCCGAACGTGATCCCGTCCTCCGCGTCACGCATCCTCGCGGGCAGCGCCTCGACGAACGAGTCGACGCCGAAGGCCCGCCACGGACCGGGCAGCACCGCCTGCAGGCAGCGCACGATGCCCGACTTGCCCGAGCCGGAACCGCCGTTGAGCACGATCACCCGAGTCGTCACGGGTGGCACCGTAGGACGGCGGGGCCGGTCACGGCTCCTGGGTTTCCGACTCCAGCTTCGCCCTGGTCTCCCCGCCGTAGACGCCGAGTTCGTCGTTCTGGACGCCCCGGGCCCACTGGTAGGTGCGGACGGCGTCCTGGAGGCCGCTGTCGAAGGTGCCGTCGGCGTCCTCGTCGTAGAAATACGACTGCCGCAGCCGGAGCTGGAGTTCGGTGACCTCCGGGCCGCGGTCGCCGAGGCGCAGGACGATCGGGCCGTTCTGCGCGGAGTCGCCCGCGCGCCGCTGCCCGGGCGCGGTCGCCGTGGCGGACGCCGACGCCGACGGGGTGGCCGTCCGCCCCGTGCTCGGCGAGGCGCTCGACGCGGACGGCGACGGCGAGGCCGACGGGCTGCCGCTGTCCGAGGGCGACGGGGACGGTGAGGCGCTGACCGACGCGGAGGCCGACGGGCTGTCCTCCGGAGCGGTGGACGCCGCGCTGCTCGACGGGGCGTCCGGCACGCTCGCGCGGATGTCGTCCGGCAGCGCGGTCTCCCTCGACGGGCTCTCGTAGGCGAGCAGGCCGCTCGCGTACCCGGCGACCGCGACGGCCGCGGCGCAGGCGCCTGCGGCGGCGACGAGGACCGCGCGGCGCCGCCGCCCCGGCCGCGGCCCGCCGTCCTCGCCGGGCTCCGGTTCCGGCCCGCCCGGCTCCCCGCGCGCGTCGTCGAACAGACCCGGGTCGGTGACGCCGGGCTCGGAGGTGCCGGGGACCAGCGGCGTCGGCAGGGGGCTGGTGCCCGGGGCTGTGGCCGGTGGCACGACCGTGCCCTGTGCGGTCACGGGCGGCAGGGCGGTGGTGTCTCCGCTGGTGACCCGCAGCGCCGCGGTCGCTTCGGGGTCGGCCGGGGACGGGGGCAGGGGCAGGGTGGCGTCGGTGGGGGAGGGCCCCCGGGCGGCTCCTTCGCGGGGCCGGGTGTGCGTGGGGATGACGGGCGGGGAGCCGTCTAAGGCCTTCGGGTGGTCCGGGTGCGGGGTGTCCCGGGCCGGCCGGGCGGGGTGCCCGGTCTGCGGCGGGGCGGCGGGGGCCGGGTGGTCCTCGTGCGGCGCGGTCTCCGCCGGGCGGCCCAGGCGCTCGGCACGCGGTGTCTCCGCAGCCGGCGGGCGGCCAGGGTGCTCGGCACGCGGTGCCTGCGGGGAAGGCGTCGAGGGGTGCTGCGGGGAAGGCGTCGAGGGGTGCTGCGGGGAAGGCGTCGAGGGGTGCCGCGGGGAAGGCGTCGAAGGGTGCTGCGGGGAAGGCGTCGAAGGGTGCCGCGGGGAAGGCGTCGAAGGGTGCTGCGCGGAAGGGCCCGACCCCTCCACGTCGGCCTCGGACGACACGGAAGCGGACGCCGGCGGCCCACTCGGCTCCTGCCCGGAGCGCACCGCGTCCCCGTCCGTCTCCTGCCCGGCGGGCCTCGCGGACGCGTCGATCTCCACATACGGCCTGATCCGCAGCGGGTCGAAGTCCTCCGCCGCTGCCACCTGGGCGGTACGGGCGTCGCGGAGGGCCTCCGCGACGCGGTGGGCGCAGGCGCAGGCGGGGGAGTTGTCGCGCCGTCTGGGTGTGCCGCACTCCGGGCACGGGTGACCGTTCCGCGGTTCCACGCTTTCCTCCCCGCCCTCGCGAACTCCAGAGATTATCCAGATCTTCTCCACGGTGCGGCGGGCGTGCCCCCGGAAATGAGCACATCCAAAAGGACCCGGCGGGCCATACCGCGCCACACCGGTCACGATGGAAAGGTCACAGGACCCACGGGAGGTCTCATGACCGGGGACGCGCACGCCACGAAACCCGCAGCCGCCCCAGCCCGCGAACAGATGCCCGGGAACGTCCGGGCCTCCCTCGGCGCCCTGCTGATCGGCCTGCTGCTCGCGGCCCTCCACCAGACCATCGTGTCCACCGCGCTGCCCACGATCGCCGGCGAACTCGGCGGCCTGGCCCACCTGTCCTGGGTCGTCATCGCCTACCTGCTGGCCGCGACGGCCACCACCCCGCTGTGGGGCGGACTCGGCGAACGGTACGGGCGCAAGCGGCTGTTCCTGACGGCGCTCGTGGTCTTCCTGGCCGGTTCCGCACTGTGCGGCGCCGCGCAGGACACGGCCCGGCTGATCGCCTTCCGTGCACTGCAGGGGATCGGCGGCGGCGGGCTGCTCGTGCTGTCGATGGCGCTGGTCGGCGATCTGGTGGCCCCCCGCGAACGCGGGCGCTACCAGGGGCTGTTCGGCGCCGTCTTCGGCGCCACCAATGTGCTCGGACCGCTGATCGGCGGGCTGTTCACCCAGTACGCGGACTGGCGTGGGGTGTTCTACGTCAACCTGCCCGTCGGCGTCGTCGCGTTCGTCGTGGTCGCCGCCGTCCTGCGCGTCCCGCGAGGGGAGAGGCGCCCTGCCCTCGACTGCCCCGGCATGTTCCTCGTCGCCGCCGTCGCCACCTGCCTGCTGCTCGTCGTCTCGCTCGGCGGGACGACCTGGGGCTGGGGCTCCCCGCAGATCGCCGGTCTCGCCGTCCTGGGCGCCGTCCTCGCCGTCGCCTTCGTGGCCGTGGAGCGGCGGGCCGGCGAACCGGTCCTGCCACTGCCGCTCTTCCGGGTCCGCGCCTTCGCGCTCGTCTCCGTGATCAGCTTCGTCGTCGGGTTCGCCATGCTCGGCACGATGACGTACCTGCCGACCTTCCTCCAGGTCGTGAAGGGCATCAGCCCGACCATGTCCGGGGTGCACGTCATGCCGTTGGTGTGGGGGATCCTGCTGGCCTCGATCGCCTCCGGGTGGACCATCGCCCGGACCGGGCGCTGGAAGGTGTTCCCGGTCCTCGGCACCGGGGCCACCGCGCTCGGGCTGCTCCTGCTCCACCGGGTCGACGAGACCAGCTCCACCATCGAGCTGAGCGGGTTCTTCTTCGTCTTCGGGCTCGGGCTCGGGCTGGTGATACACGTCCTCGTGCCCGTCGTGCAGAACGCCGTCCCGTACGCCGACCTGGGCGTCGCCACCGCCGGCGCGACCTTCTTCCGGCCCGTCGGCGCCTCGTTCGGCGTCGCCGTCTTCGGCACGCTCTTCACGAGCCGGCTCGGTGAGCAGCTCGCCGACGCCTTCCGCGGCACGCGGCTCCCGCCCGGCGCCTCCGTGGACGCGCTGCGCACCGACCCGCTCGGCGTCGCCGCCCTGCCGCCCGACCTGCGCCCACCGGCCCTGCACGCCTACGCCACGGTCATCACGGACGTCTTCCTGTACGCGGCCCCCGTCGTCCTCCTCGGTTTCGCGCTCTCCTGGTTCCTGAAGGAGGACCGGCTGCGGCGCTCGGTCACCGTGCCCGACGCCACGGAGACACTGGCCGGCAATCCCGTCGAGCGGTCCTCCCGCGACGAGGTGTGCCGCGCCCTGTCGCTGCTCGGCACCCGCGCAGGGCGCCACGGGATCCACCGGGAGACCACCGCCCGCGCGGGCTACGACCTGCTGCCCGCCGCGAGCTGGCTGCTGCTGCGCATCCGCAGGTACGGGGCGGTGGAGCCGGGCCTGCTGGCCGCGCGCGTGCCGGTGCCGCTGCCCGTGGTCATGGAGGCCGTCCGCCAGGTCGAGGAGCGGCGGCTCGCCGTGCGGGACGGCGTCGACCTGATCCTCACGGTCGAGGGGCAGGAGGTGGCGGCGCGGCTGGCGCGGACCCGCGAGGAGTCCCTCGCGGCACTCCTC
Source organism: Streptomyces sp. NPDC058741 (assembly GCF_042746715.1). Lineage (NCBI taxonomy): Bacteria > Bacillati > Actinomycetota > Actinomycetes > Kitasatosporales > Streptomycetaceae > Streptomyces > Streptomyces sp. NPDC058741. Next base: position 214,821 of record NZ_JBHYQH010000001.1, read on the forward strand.
GGCGACTGGTGGGGCCCCGGCCGGCCGCACGACCTGGAGCAGCTCGTGCGGGAGCTGAACGACGAGCTGTGCGGATCGCGGCGCGAGCGGCCCCGTGGGGAGCGGCCGGCGGGCCAGGCGGAGGAACGGGTGCCGGGACGGTCGGCCTGAGTCGGGCCAGGTGCTTGCTGAACCAGTGCTCGGCGTACGGCTCGTCGTGGTGCGGCGCGGTCTCCTCGTAGCCGAGGCGGGCGTAGAGGGCGCGGGCCCGGACCAGGTCGCTGCGGGTGTCGAGGACGATCCGGCCCGCGCCGAGCGCGCGGGCGGCGTCCTCGGCGGCCCGGACGAGCAGCGCGGCACCGCCCCTGCCGCGCAGCGGCTCGTGCAGGAACACCCGCTTGAGCTCGGCGGTCCTGTCGTCCAGGAGCCGTACCCCTGCGGTGCCGGCCGGCTCGCCGTCGTACCGGGCGACGAGCAACCGCCCGCGCGGAGGGGCGAGTTCGGCACCGGGCTGAGCGGCGATCTCCCGCTCCAGCTCGTCCGGGCCGGTCCTGCGCCCCTCGTGCAGCAGGTACCAGCGGTCGCTGACCTCCGTGCGGTAGGCCCGCCAGAGCGCTGCGGCGACGGGGGAGTCGTACGGTTCCGGGGCCACGGTCCAGCTCATGTGGCGCATTCTGCTCGGCCGCCCCACGGGCCCCGCAAGCCGATCGTCCCGGGGCCGCCCGCGCGCCGTTTGGCGGCGGACTTTGCGGCAACCCGACGGAAGAACCGGCTCGTCAGGAGAGCCGGTTGGGCCGAGAACCCGGAAGGCATCCATGTCCACTGGCCTGATCATTGCCCTGATCGTGATCGCGGCGGTCGTCGTCATCGCAGCCGCCATGACTCTGCGTGCCCGCGGGACTCGGCGCGGCCCGAGTCTGAAGCGGCGCTTCGGACCCGAGTACGAGCGGGCCGTCGCCCGGCACGACGGTGACACCAAGGCCGCCGAGCGTGAGCTGACCGAGCGCGTCGAGCGCCACGGGGACCTGCGCGTACGATCCCTGGAACCGGCGCAGCGCGAGCAGTACGAGGCGCGCTGGACGGCGGCGCAGGAGCGGTTCGTCGACTCCCCGCGCGACGCCGTCACCGAGGCGGACCGGCTGATCGCCGAGGTGGCCGCCGTCCGGGGCTTCCCGGACGGCGGTCAGTACGAGGAGCAGCTCGCCGCGCTGTCCGTGCACCACGCCCACCACGTGGACGGCTACCGGCGCCTGCACCGCGCCGCCCACCTGCGCGCGGAGGACGCGCGTGACGGCGGGCAGGGCACGGAGGACATGCGCGAGGCCATGGTGGCGGCCCGCGCCCTGTTCGAGGAACTGCTGCGACCGGCCCGCCACGACGGCACGGGCCACACCGGGGCCCGGCACGAGGACGGACGCCACCGTGCCGAGCCGAACGGGGGCAGCAAGGCCTCCGGCACCCGCGGCGGACACCTGCCGTGGGCGATGAACCGACGCCAGGCCAAGGAGAGTTGAGGCAATGCCCGACATCAGCCGACAGCCGAACGACACCGTGCCGGGCACCCCGGACACCGGCGGCGAGAGCGCCCTGCGCACGGGCCGCGGCGTCACACCCGGCGCCGGGGCGGGCACCGGCACCCACGGCACGACCACCCCCGGCACCGGCACCGGCGCCCACGGGTCGGACTGCTACGGCGCCGACCCCTACGGCACCGGCACCCCCGCCACGGCCACCGGGACCCCCGCTGCGGGTACCGCCACCCCCGCCACGGCCACCGGCACCCCCGCCACCGCCACCCCCGCCACGGCCACCGGGACCCCCGCCCCCGCCACCGGCACCCCCGCCACCAGCACCCCCGGCACGGGCACCGGCCTCCCCGGCGGGGAGGGGACCCCCGGCCCCGGCTCCGGCACCGCAGGCGCCGACGGGAACCGCCCCCACCTCTTCCCGCACGACGAGACCGACAAGCTCGGAGCGCAACTGCACCACGCCGTCGCCGTGTTCGTCGACGGGCCCCGGGCCGCCGTCGAGGAGGCCGACCACGTACTCGAGGAGATCGCGGCCCGTTTCACCGAGGCCGTGGCGCAGCGCCGCCGCGCCCTGCGCCACTCCTGGCAGTCGGTCCAGTCCGACGGTGGGGGCAAGCCCGTGTCGTCCGCCGAAACCGAGCAGCTCCGGCTGGCCCTGAAGGACTACCGGGAGCTGGCGGAACGACTCATGCACGTGTGACGCGGGTGAACCGGACACGGCGTCCGGTTCAACGGTCCGCCCGGCGCTCCCGCCACCGACGCACGACGTCCTCGACGTCGTAGGGCTTCCTGCCGAGCGGGGGGCCGGGCGGCGGCTTGAACATCATGTCGCGGATCTTCGCGTTGACCTCGTCGATGATCTTCCGCACGATCCGCTCGGAGGGTGCCGCGAGCGCGGCTTCCAGCGCGTCCTCCGCCTCCTTGCGCAGCGCCAGCGCCGGCGGCAGCAGGGAGAAGCCCTCACGGGCCAACTTCCGCTTGACCCACCACAGATCGTCGTAGGTGCTCTCGACCTCACGCGGGAGCGGCTGCCCCGCCCCCGGCAACCGTTCGAACTCGCCGCGCCGTTCCGCGTCACGGATCTGTTTGTCGACGAACGACTCGAAGTCGACGCCGGGTGGCTTTCGCTCGGTCATGAGGCCATTGTGCCGGACACGACTCAACTGTGCGTTCTATCATTCGGCGGGCTTGCCGACCCATCGGGCAGGCCCACCGGGACGTCTCAGAAGGAGCGCACGTGTTCGAACTCACCATGGCCGCCGTGTCCGCGGCGGAGGCGGGCGCCACGGCCGGCATGCTCATGGCCGACGCACCCAGCGAGCCGGGCGCCGCGCTGCGGGTGGGCCGCGACCGGTCCGTGTGCCGGCTCACCACGCCGGACGACTGGCTGTTCGTCTCCCGCGTCCACCTGGAGTTCCTGTGCGGACCCGACGGCACCTGGCAGGTCAGCTGGCTGCGCGGCTCCCAGCCGGACCCGTCCTCCGAGGTCCGTCTGACGATCGGCGAGCACACGCGGTCCCTGGCCTACGGCGGCACCGTCCCGCTGCCCCGGGGCGGCAACGGCGAACTCGTCATCCAGGACCGCACCGCCCCGCGCAGCGTCAACGTGGGGTTCTTCCACGAGGTGTGACGGCCGGGCTCACAGCACCCGCGCCAGCGCGAACCCGTCGTAGCCCTTCATCCCGACCGTCTGGATCGCCGTCCCGCTCAGCCTCGGATGCGCGGCGATCAGTTCGATCGCGGCGCGGGTGCCCGTCACGTCCGGCGCGGTGCTGTCCGCGTCGACGACCCGGCCGCCGCGCGCGACGTTGTCGACGATGATCAGGCTGCCCGTGCTGGTGAGCTTCAGGGCCCATTCGACGTAGTGCGGGTTGTTGACCTTGTCGGCGTCGATGAAGACCAGGTCGAAGGGGGGCGGGTTCTCGTCGGCCAGCCGGGGCAGCAGCTCCAGGGCCGGCCCGACCCGGACCTCGACGAGTCGGTCCAGGCCGGCCCGGGCGATGTTGCGCACGGCGACCTCCGCGTGCACCGGGTCGCACTCCAGCGAGACCAGCCGCCCGTCGGCGGGCAGCGCGCGGCCCAGCCAGATGGTGCTGTAGCCGCCGAGGGTGCCGATCTCCAGGATGTGCCGGGCGCCCTGGATCTGGGCGATGAGCTGCAGGAGCTTGCCCTGGTTGCCCGCGACGCCGAGGTGCGGGAGCCCGGCGGCGTCGCTGTCGCGCAGCGCCGCCGCGAGGACCTCGTCGTCCGGGGCGAGGTGAGCGGTGAAGTAGGCGTCGACCTCGTCCCAGACGTGCGACTCGCTCATACGCCTCTCCCTTTCATCAGCTTCATCCGCATAGTTAGCATCTCTAAGTACTGGCGCTGCTGACGGTAGCCGGTGCGCGGGCACGCTGTCAGGGTGCGTCATCCGCGTGTCGGCCCGCCGTCGAGGGTGGGCCGGGCGGCGGGCGACCCGCCGGCGCCACCCGGCGCCCCGCCGTGAAACCGCCGATCACGGCCGCGGCCGTCAGGCAGTGCGCGGACGTCGGCACGTCTCCGGTCATCCGGACGCTTCTCCTGTGCTTCTGGGGCGGACGCCGGTCGCTCCGGGGTGTCCGGCGGCGCTTTTCCGCAGGAGTCGCAAGAATCCGCAGAGAACTCCCACATCCGGAACATGTGGGAGGAACGGTGCGGGAGGCCGAACGAGCGTGGCGGATGCGGAACACGGCGGACGACCGGCAGAAGCCATGGGAGCGACAGCCCTCGGCGGGACCCGGGCCCGCCTGCGCCTGGCCTGCGCCGGCCTGTGGCTGCTCGCGGCGGCCCTCGCCGCCCGGCAGGCGGCCGTGGTCCTCGGCGGCCCGCGCGGAAGGCGCCCGACGGACCCCGAGTCCTGGGCCTGGCCGAACGGCGTCCTGCACGTGAACGGCTCGCTCTACGGCTCCAGCCGCTTCACCGGCAGCCCCTTCCACGGCCTCGTCCTCAAGCCCCTCACCCGGGCGGCCGAACAGGCCCTCGGCTGGGGCTGGACCTTCGGCACCCTGCTCCTGGTGGTGGCCCTCGGCCTGATCGCCGCCCGCGCCCTGCCCCGGCCGGTCGGCCGCCGCACGGACCTGCTGGCGGCCCCGGTCGCCGTCAGCCTGCTCATGCTGTCCCTGCCGGTCCGCAACGCCCTGTGGCTCGGCCAGGGCAGTGTCATCCCGGTCCTGCTCGTCCTGCTGGGCTGCTTCGTCACCCGGGGCCCACGCACCGGCGGCACGCTCGTCGGTATCGCCGCCGCGCTCCAGCCGACCCTGCTGCTCTTCACGCCGCTGCTGTGGCTCACCGGCCGCAGAACCACCGCCCTGTCCGCCGCCGGCACCTTCGCCGCCTGCACCGCGCTCGCCTGGGCGGCGATGCCCGCCGACTCCCACCGCTACTGGGCCCACCACCTGGCCGGCGCGGGCCTCGGCGGCCGGGCCGACGACCTCGGCAACCACTCCCTGCACGGTGCCCTGCTGCGGCTCGGCCTCAGCGGCCCCGTCGAGATCGCGCTGTTCCTGACGCTCGGCGCGGCCGTCGCCGTCCTCGCCCTGCGCCGAGCCGTGCGCTACGTCCGCGACGGGCAGCTGCTGCTCGGTGTCGCCGTCACCGGCTGCGCCGCGATCGTCGTCTCGCCCACGGCCTGGCAGCACCAGCTGCTGTGGGTGCTGCTCACGGTCGTCGGCCGGGCCGGCACGCGCGCCTCGGACCGCTACGTCTGGCCGGTCACGGTCGTGCTGGTCATGACCCTGCCGACCAGGGCGCTGATGCCCTACGTCGCGTCGCTGGAACCGCTGCGCACGAATCTCGTGCTGCTGGCCGCCCTCGCCGCCGCCACCGCCGTCCCGTTCCTGCCCCGGACCTCGCCGTACCACCGCTCGCCGCGGCCGACCGCCTACGCGCCCGCCGCCCCGTCGCGCCTCCGGCGCGTCCCGCACCTGCGCCGGGCCCTCAACCGGCCCAACCTCCTGCTCGAGATGCTGCTCCTGCGCGTGACCTACGCGGCCTACTCCCGGGTCCGGCTGGCCGCGACGGGCGGCAGCAACTCGGCCGGCCGGGCGCGGGCCGAGGAGCACGGCATGCAGATCTACGACCTGGAGCGGGCCCTGCGCATCGACATCGAGCACTGGGCCAACCGCACCGTCGTCGGCATCGGCCGGCTGAGGAGCTTCCTCGACTTCTACTACACGTCGCTCCACTTCGCCGTCCCGCTGACGGTCCTCGCCCTCCTCTACTGGCGCCGCCCCGGCGACTACCGCTGGGCCCGCGCCGCCCTCGGCTTCACCACCCTGCTCGCCCTGATCGGCTTCTGGCTCTACCCGCTCGCCCCGCCGCGCCTGATGCCCACGCTCGGCTTCATCGACACCGTCCACGGCGTCCAGGACTTCTCCCGGCCGGACTACGGCACGCTCACCCACCTGACCAACCAGTACGCGGCGATGCCGTCCCTGCACTTCGGCTGGTCGCTGTGGTGCGGGGTCGTGATCGCGGTGCTGGCGTCCCGGTGGTGGATCAAGGCCCTGGGCCTGACACACCCGCTGCTCACCGCGTGCTCGATCGTCGCGACGGGCAACCACTGGGTGCTGGACGCGGCCGGGGGAGCGGTGGTCCTGGGGCTCGGGTTCGGGGTGACGTATCTGCTGTCCGGGCCCCGGACGTCCGTCGGCGCGGTGGCCGAGCCGGCCGCGGCCCCCGCCCGGGTCACGCAGTCCCCCTGGCCGTGACGCACTCGAACCACACGGTCTTCCCGCCCTCCGACCCCAGGCACACGCCCCACTTGTGGTCCGTCGCGTCGAGCAGGAGCAGCCCCCGGCCGGTCCCGGAGTCCGAGGTCAACGAGTCCGGAGTGCGGGGCAGTTCGTCGCTGCCGTCCCGGACCTCCACCCGGACGCCGGTGCGCTGCCGCAGCAACAGCAGGGCGCAGCGCCGGCCGGGGACGCGCCGTACGACGTTGGCGAGCAGTTCCGTCAGGCCAGGCTCCACGGCGTCCGACAGCTCGCGCATGCCCCACTCGCCCAGGAAGGAGCGGACGATACGGCGGATGTGCCGGGGGCGTGCGAGCCGGCCGTGAGGCGCGTCGAGTACTGGGCGGGAATCGCCCGGGACCGCCGAACTCGCGGTACGGGCTTTCAGTCGGTGCGGAAGGCGGCCATCATCGAGGCCGGGTAGCGGCCGCCTGCGGAGCCCTGGGGGAGGACCTCCCGGATACGGGCCAGGTCCGCCTCGGTGAGTTCTACGTCGGTGGCGCCGACGTTCTCCTCCAGACGTGTGGCGCTGCGGGTGCCCGGGATCGGGACGACGTCCTCGCCCTGGGCGAGCAGCCATGCCAGGGCGAGCTGGGCGGGGGTGATGCCCTTGGTGGCGGCCAGCTTTCGGAGCTGCTCGGCGGCGTTCAGGTTGTAGGCGTAGTTCTCGCCCTGCCAGCGCTCGTCCCAGCGGCGCATGTCGTCCTCGGGGTACTCGTCGGCGGGCTTGACCACACCGGAGAGGAAGCCGCGGCCGAGCGGCGAGTACGGCACCAGGCCGATGCCCAACTCCCGCAGGACCGGCAGGATCTCGTCCTCTACCTCGCGTTCGAAGATCGAGTACTCGTACTGAAGGGCTGTGACCGGGGTGACGGCGTGGGCGCGGCGGATGTACTGCGGGCCGACGTTACTCAGGCCGAAGTACTGCACTTTGCCTTCGGTGATCAGGTCACCGACAGTGCCGGCGACCTCCTCGGCCGGTACGTCGGGGTCGGAGATGTGCTGGTAGAAGAGGTCGATGCGGTCGGTCTGGAGGTAGCGCAGACTGTTTTCGGCGACCTCGCGGATGTTCTCCGGGCGGCTGTTGACGCCGCTCCCCAACGTCTTGCTGGTCATGTCGAAGCCGAACTTGGTGGCCAGGACGACCTCGTCGCGGAAGTCGTTGACTGCGTTGCCGAGCAGCGTCTCGTTGCTGCCGGTGCCGTGGCCGTACAGCTCGGCGGTGTCGAAGAAGTCGACTCCGAGTTCGTGGGCGCGGTGGATGGTGGCGATGCCGTCCTCGTCGTTCGAGGGGCCGTAGGCCAGGGACATCCCCATCACGCCCAGTCCGAGCGCGGAGACGCGCAGTCCCTGCTGTCCCAGGGTGCGGTGCTGCATGAGATCACTCCTCGTGTCATGTCGGCACTCCCTGCCGACCAAACCGAACTGTTCGGTCTGACCCTACGCCTGTCCGGAGTGCCGTGCAAAACCGAACGGTTCGGTCGCCTATCCTGGGCTCATGCCTCGTTCCACCAGCCCTGGCCGGACCCCGGACGCCGCCACCTCGAGCGAGTCCACCGACTCCACGCGCCAGCGGATCGTCGCCGCGGCCAAGGAGGAGTTCGCCCGGCACGGGATCGCTGGCGCCCGCGTGGACCGCATCGCCAAGCAGGCCAGGACCAGCAAGGAACGTGTCTACGCCTACTTCCGCAGCAAGGAGGCCCTTTACGCGCACGTCGCCGAACGCGAGACGACCGCGCTCGTCGAGGCGACTCAGCTGGATCCGGCCGACCTGCCCGGTTATGCCGGCATCCTCTTCGACCACTTCGCGGCTCGTCCGGACCACTACCGCCTGATCGCGTGGGGCCGCCTGGAACTGGCCGAGTCCGCAGACGATACCACCAGCCCCCTCCAGGCCACGATCGCCGGCAAGCTCGACAAACTCCGCGACGCTCAGCGCATCGGGCTGCTCGACCCGGCCTGGGACCCGGTCGACGTCCTCGCTCTGATCAACCAGATCGCCATGACCTGGGCAGGTCAGCCCGAAATCGCCGCCGCTGCCGCAGACCAGGCCGTGGACCCCTCTGTCGCCGCCCGTCGCGCCGCACTGGTGACCGCCGTCGAGCGCATGTTCCCCCGTCCGCACTGAGACCCACGCCCAAACCGTTTGGTTTGACGCATGCCTCCGGGTGCGTGCGTCGAAGATGACCTGGTGGACGAACGCGCGGTCCGCTGGCGCGGGAGTGAGACGTCGAGCCCGCGGCCGGCCAGACGGTCGGTGACGGCGGTGGCCGTCCGGATGGCGGTAGCAGCCCTCGTCCACGGCTGTGCCAGCCAGGAGTTCGGCGACACTCGACAGACGCGCCGCCCCGGGGTCAACCCCCGAAGGACTTCCGGAGCCGACCACTGAGCGGGGCCGCACACGCCGGGCGGATACGCCGCTGACCGGGGTCTGTCCCTACGGCCCCGCTTCGTACGTGGCCCCCGTCACGTGGGCAGCCTCACCCCGGGGCGCCTCGAACGTGACCGGCGCCTCGAAGGCCGCCCGGCGCGTGGCCCGGCGCAGTGCCCTGAGGACGGCGGGCCCCAGGGCTGCCGTGAGGACGACCGTGACGGCCGCCCGGCCCAGGTCCCAGCCGAGCGAGGTGGCCAGGCAGTACGCGAGGAAACGGGCCAGGTTCGTGGTGAGGTCCGCGTGCGGGTCGAAGGCGACGCTGGAGGCGAGGGCGCTCATGAAGGGCCAGCCGGCCATGTTCATGATCGTGCCGTAGGCGAAGGCGGCGAGGAAGCCGTAGGCGGCGAGCAGTGCGAGTTCCGCCCGGCCGCGCAGCCGGTCCGGGCCGGGGAGCAGGCCCGCGCCCATCGCGAACCAGCCCATCGCCAGCATCTGGAACGGCAGCCAGGGCCCCACCCCGCCCGTGAGCAGCGCCGACGCGAACATCGTCACCGCGCCCAGGACGAAGCCGAAGCCGGGGCCGAGGACGCGCCCGCTCAGCACCATCAGGAAGAACATCGGCTCGATCCCGGCCGTGCCGGCCCCGATCGGCCGCAGCGCCGCACCCGTCGCGGCCAGCACGCCGAGCATCGCGACCGCCTTCGGGCCCAGCCCGGACTCCGAGATCGCCGCGCCCACGACCGCCACGAGCAGCACCAGCAGGCCCGCGAACAGCCAGGGCGCGTCCTGCGCGTGCGCGCTCAGCCCGGAGTCGGGCGGCGCGAGGAAGGGCCAGCCGAAAGCGGCGACCCCGACGGCACTGACCAGGAGCAGGGCGGCGAGGGAACGGGGACCGAGGCGAACGGCGCGGGCCTGCTTCCGGGCGTTCACGAGCCGTCCCCGGTGGCAAGGGCCGCGCGGACCTGGGACACCGTGAGCCAGTGCTGCGGGGCCAGGATCTTGGTGACCTGCGGCGCGAACGACGGCGAGGAGACCACGACCTCCGCCGTCGGGCCGTCCGCGATCACCTCGCCCTCCGCGAGCAGCACCACCCGGTGGGCGAGCTCGGCCGCCAGCTCCACGTCGTGCGTGGCCAGCACGATGGCGTGCCCCTCGGCGGCCAGCGCGCGCAGCACCGCGACCAGCCGGGCCTTGGCCGCGTAGTCCAGGCCCCGGGTGGGCTCGTCCAGCAGGAGCAGCGGGGGCCGGGCGGTCAGGACCAGGGCCAGGGCGAGTGCGAGGCGCTGCCCCTCGGAGAGGTCCCGCGGATGGGTGCCGTCCGTGACGCCCGGGAGCAGCTCGGAGACCAGGGCCCGGCAGGTGCCCGGGTGCGCGCCCGCGTCCTGGTCGGCCGCCGCGCACTCGGCGGCGACGGTGTCGGCGTAGAGCAGGTCGCGCGGCTCCTGGGGGACCAGGCCGACCCTGCGGACGAGGTCCTTGGGGGCCGTGCGGTGCGGGGTGGCGTCGCCGAGCTCCACCGTTCCCGCGGTGGGGGTCACCAGGCCGACCAGGGAGCCCAGCAGCGTGGACTTGCCCGCGCCGTTGCGGCCCATGAGCGCGATCGTCTCGCCGGGGGTGATGGTGAGGTCGACGTGGCGCAGGGCCTGGATGCGGGCGCGGGTGACGGAGAGGGCTCGCACTTCGGCCGTGAACGGGGTGGCGGGGGTCGACGGCGTGGTGCGGGCGCGGCGGAACCAGGGGCGGCGGGCGGGTGCGCCTGTGGGGGCGGGGTGTGCGGATCGTTCGGGGGTGGCCGTGGTGCGTGGCTGGTCGCGCCCACGCGGTGGCTGCGGTCGCGGATCGACCGCGGTTCCGCGCCCTTGCGGGGCGTCCTCCAGCCGGCGGCGCAGGTCCGCCGCCCGGCGCCTGGCGTCGCGGACCGTCAGAGGAAGCGGGGACCAGCCCGCCAGGCGGCCCAGGTCCACCACCGGCGGGTACACCGGGGAGACGGCCATCACCTCGGCCGGGGGCCCGGGCACCGGGGGCGCGCCCGGGGCGGGCAGGAGGACGACCTGGTCGGCGTACTGGATGACGCGTTCCAGGCGGTGCTCGGCCAGGAGGACCGTCGTGCCGAGGTCGTGCACGAGCCGCTGCAGCACCGCCAGCACCTCCTCGGCCGCGGCCGGATCGAGTGCGGAGGTCGGCTCGTCCAGGACGAGGACGGCCGGGTGCGGGGTGAGGACCGAGCCGATCGCCACACGCTGCCGCTGGCCGCCGGAGAGGGTGGCGATGGGCCGCCGGCGCAGATCCGCGAGGCCCAGCAGGTCGAGGGTCTCCTCGACGCGGCGGCGCATCACGTCCGGGGCGAGGCCCAGCGACTCCATGCCGTAGGCGAGTTCGTCCTCGACGGTGTCCGTGACGAAGTGGGACAGCGGGTCCTGGCCGACCGTGCCCACGACGTCGGCGAGTTCGCGCGGCTTGTGCGTCCGGGTGTCGCGCCCGGCCACCGTGACCCGGCCGCGCAGGGTGCCGCCGGTGAAGTGCGGCACGAGCCCGCTGACCGCGCCCAGGACGGTCGACTTGCCGACGCCGGACGGGCCCGCCAGCAGGACCAGTTCGCCCTCGGGCACCTCGAAGTCGACGCCCCGCACGGTGGGTTCGGCGGCCCCGTCGTACGTGACGGAGACCTCCTCGAAGCGGATCACGACGGCTCCTCGGTGTCGGGGGCGACGAACGCGGGCAGCAGGCCGAGCAGCACGGCCGCCGCCGGCCAGAGGGGGAGAGCGGGGGCGACCAGGGGGACCACGCCCGGGTGCAGGGCCGCGGGGTCGCTCGCCGCGGCCAGGGTAAGGAGCGCCGCCACCGCCACGCCGGAGGCCACGACCAGCCAGGCGCGCGGCTCCCAGCGGTCCGGGCGGTAGCGGGTGCGCAGGGACCGGCGCCCGCCGAGCCGGAGCCCCGCGAGGGCGGCCGCCAGGCCGAGGAGCAGTACGGGCAGGCCGTAGTCGGCGCCTTCGGCGGTGAGCAGCCCGTACGTCCCCGCGCAGACGCCGAGCAGACCGCCGAGGGTGAGGGCGGCGGTGGTGCGGCGTACCGGGCCGGGGACGCGCGCGGTACGGCCGTAGCCCCGGGCGTCCATCGCGGCGGCGAGGGAGACGGACCGTTCCAGGGCGCCCTCCAGGACCGGCAGGCCCACGTGCAGCAGGCCGCGGACGCCCCGGTCGGGGCGGCCCCGCAGCCGGCGGGCGGCCCGCAGGCGCCGGACGTCGGCGATGAGGTGCGGGGCGAAGGTGAGCGCGACGACCACGGCCACCCCCATCTCGTACAGCGCGCCCGGAAGGGACTTGAGGAGGCGGGAGGGGTTGGCGAGGGCGTTCGCGGCGCCGACGCAGATGAGGAGCGCGGCCAGTTTCAGGCCGTCGTACAGGGCGAAGACGAGGGCCTCCGCGGTGACCGCGCCGCCGAGGCGGATGCCCTGGGCCCAGGCGGGGAGGTCGGCCTCCGGGAGGGTGACCAGGGTGTGCGTGCCGGGGATCGGGGAGCCGAGCACCGTCGCGAAGAGGAGGCGGACGAGCAGCACGGCCAGCGCGAGCTTGACGAAGGCGCCGTAGGAGCGGGACCAGGGGGCCGCGGGGCGGCAGGCGGCCACGACGTAGGCGGAGACCGCGATCAGCAGGGCGAGGAGCAGGGGGTTGGTGGTGCGGGTGGCCGCGGTGCCGAGGGCGAGGGACCAGAGCCACCAGGCGCCGGGGTGCACAGGCGCCCGGTGCGGGAGCCGGGGGCGGGCGGGGGCCGCGCCCCGGCGCTGCGGGGCGCGGCTAGGACTGTCCACGGTCACGCCGTCGTGCCTGCCGGAGCGCGGCGGCGCCGCCCAGCAGCACCACCGCGGCGACGCCCGCCAGCAGCCCCACGGACGGGCCGCTGTCCCCGGACCTCTCGTGCTCCTCCTTCGCCGCCGGGGCCTGCTTCCCGTCGTCCTTCGCCGCCGGGGTGTCCTTCCCGGAGACCTGTTCTCCGCAGCCCTGCTCCGGATAGCCCGCGATCGCGCACAGCAGGGCGTTGCTGTCGTAGCGCAGCGGCTTCGCCACCGAGGCCAGCGCGTCCGCCGTCGTCGCGTCGTCGGGGACGCGCGCGCAGGCCGTCCGGGCCGGGGGCGGGGTCTCGCCCCGGGCCGCGTCCTGCCGCGTGCCGAAGTCGACGACCAGCGCCACGCGCTCGTCGCCGTCCCGCGCCGGCGTCTTCGCGCAGATCGCCTCGAAGTCCGCCGCGGGCCGGGGCCGGGCCGCGGACGCCGAGTCCTCGCCGACCGCGAAGCGGAAGCCCTGCACGTCGCCGTCGGAGGGGCGGGTCGTGCCGGGGCCCTGGGTCGCGTAGACCCAGCGGTCGCCGTCGTGCTCCCAGAACGACCAGTAGCGGTAGCCGGCGGCCTGGGCCTGGCCCGCCCCCGTGAGGAGCAGCAGCGAGGCCAGCGGCAGGAGTACGGCGCGGCGGATCACCGTTGCTGCTGCTTCCGGCGGCCGCTGAACAGGAACCCGATGCCGACGCCCGCGACGAGGCACACGCCGACGTACCACCAGACGCCGAACGGGGAGCCCGAGTCCTTCTCGTCGTCCTTCTCCGCCGCGGCCTTGTCCTGGGCGGCCGCCTGCGGGGCGGGGCCCGTCGCGTTCAGCTGCTTCACCAGGTCCGCGCCGCCGAAGTCGCGGGGATCCGTACCGGTCGCGTGGGCGGCGAAGATCAGCTGGGCGTAGGCGGCGGGACCGCTTCGGGCGGCCCAGTCCGCCGAGTTCTTCTCCAGCCACCGCACCGACCTCTCCGCCTGCGCGGTGGCGCCGTGCGCCGCGAGGGCGACGACCGCGTCGGCGGTGTTGCCGAAGTCCGGCTGGGGCTCGCTACCGGCCAGGGCGGACATCAGGTGGCCGTCCGTCTCGGCGAGGGCGGCGGTGAGATACGCCGCTCCGTTGCTCGCCGCCTGCTCGGGGGTGCCCGGCTTCGCGCAGCGGGCCTCGGTCTGCGACGTCCCGCCCGGCTCGACCACCATGCCCCGGCCCAGCGCGCCCAGCACCCCGGCCGCCGTGGCGTCCGCGTTGGCCGTGAGCCGGCCCTTCTTGTCCGGCTGGAAGGCGAAGGCGCCGTCGCCGTCGCCGCCGCAGGGTAGCGCGAGCCTCAGCAGGGCGTCGGAGGGCGACTCGCCGTCCTTCTCGGCCTGCTCGGGCTTCTCGCCCACCGCGGCGAGCGCGCCGACGACGACCGAGGTCGAGTTGGTGTCGCTGGCGCCGCCGGGCGCGTAGCCCCAGCCGCCGTCCTTGTTCTGGACCGACTTCAGCCAGTCGACGGCCTTGCCGGTGACGTCGTCGTGGCCGCCGAGCGCGGCGAGGGCCTGCACCGCGGCGGAGGTGGCGTTGGTGTCGAGCACGGTCTTCGCGTCGCAGGCGGCGGCCGGGTCGGCGCGGTAGGAGGCGAAGCCGCCGTCCGCGCACTGCTGGCGCACCAGCCACCGCACGGACTTCTCGGCCGGCTTCACCCCGACCGTGTCCTGCGCCAGCAGGGCGAGCGACTGGCGCCAGACGCCGTCGTAGGTCGGGTCGGCCGAGCCGTAGAGGGCCGAGGGCAGGGCCTGGGACGGCGACGGTGACGCGTCGGCGGCGGCCGGTGCGGCGGCGCCGATCACGGCGACGGCGGCCAGGGCCACGGCGCTGCTGCGGGCGTTCATGATCGGCGGGTGCCTCTCCCTGTGGGGGAGCCGGACAGCACGGGGCACCCCCGGGCGGCTCGGCTCCGCATACCTCGACGGTGCCGCGCACCGGCGGACCGCCGGGCACGTGAGCCGGTCACGAACCGTACGGGGCGATCCGGCTCACCGCCGCGGGCGGCGGTTCACGGTTGCGGGTCAGCGCCGGAATTGCACCGGCTTTCCCCCGTACGGGTGTGATGACGACGCGCCTACTGTACCCGCACGTCAGAAACCGGCCGAGGGGTGGAGGGGCGCCGGGGGCGGCACCCCCGCACGCCGGCGCCGCGCGATCACGAGGCGACAGGCCGACGGGAGACCGAACTGCCATGGAGCGGGCAGGAGTTGGCTGCTCCGACGGCCGCCGACCGGCTAACGTGGGCCGTCACCACCACCGTCTCAGGAGCGCCCATGACCGATCAGGTGCACAACCCCGAGCAGGAGCCGTTCCCCAAGATCGACACCTCGGTGCCGCAGTCGGCCCGGATCTGGAACTACTGGCTGGGCGGCAAGGACAACTACGAGGTCGACCGGGTCGCCGGCGACGCGTTCCGCGCGATCTTCCCCGGGATCGAGACCGGAGCCCGCGCCGCGCGCTACTTCCTCGCCCGGGCCGTGCGCCACCTGGCCGAGAAGGAGGGGATCCGCCAGTTCCTGGACATCGGCACCGGCCTGCCCAACGTGGACAACACCCATCAGATCGCCCAGAGGGTGGCGCCCGAGAGCCGGATCGTCTACGTCGACAACGACCCGCTGGTACTGGCCCACGCCCGCGCGCTGCTCACCAGCACCCCGGAGGGCGTCACCCACTACGTCGACGCCGACCTGCGCCGGCCGGCCACCATCGTCCGGGAGGCCGGCCGGACCCTGGACTTCGACAAGCCCGTCGCCCTCATGCTGATGGGCATATTGGGCCACATCGAGGACCACGACGAGGCCCGCGCGATCGTCCGGCAGCTGGTGGACGCCCTGCCTCCCGGCAGCTTCCTCGTGCAGTACGACTCCACCGACACCAGCGAGGACTACGTCCGGGCCATCGGCCAGTACAACGACGGCGGCTCCATCCCGTACATCCTGCGCAGCCCGGAGCAGATCGCCCGCTACTTCGACGGCCTGGAGCTGCTGGAACCGGGTGTGACGTCCTGCTCGCGCTGGCGCCCGGACGCGGAGGCCCTGGGGCTGCCGGCGGAGGTGCACCAGTACGGCGGGGTCGCCCGGAAGGTCTGAGCCCTCAGGTCTCCCGCAGGACCCGGTGCAGGATGGTCGGAGTCTCGTCCGGCGGCTCGGCTTCGACCACCAGCCGGTTCATCGCGTCCCAGTAGCGCTCGATCTCGGCGGGCTTGTCGGGGTAGAGGGCGCAGGTCAGCTTCTCCAGGCAGACCACGTCGGGCAGGTGCCCCCCGGGCAGGCGGAGGATGGTGACCGGGCCGCCCTCCGCCGCGTGCCCGCCGGTGCGGAACGGCAGGATCTGCACCGTGACCTGCGGGAGCCGGCACAGCTCGATGAGGTGCCTCAGCTGCGCGCGCATCACCCGCGTCCCGCCCACCGGACGGCGCAGCGCCGTCTCGTCGAGCACCGCCCACAGCCGGGTCGGTGGCCGCCGGTGCAGGATCCGCCGGCGGGTCATCCGCAGCGCGACCCGCCGCTCGATCTCCTCCGCGCCCGCGTCCGGGTGGCTGACCCGGAGGGAGGCGCGGGCGTACTCGGGCGTCTGGAGCAGGCCGGGCACGCGCTGGACCTCGCAGCAGCGGATGACGCTCGCGGCCTGCTCCGCCGCGAGGAACGTCTGCATCCAAGGGGGCACGACGTCGCTGTAGTACCGCCACCAGGCCGGGGCGTTGGACTGCTCGGCCAGTGCCAGCAGGGTGGCCCGTTCGGCCTGGTCGGTGACGCCGTAGAGGGTGAGCAGGTCGGCGACGTCCCGCGGCTTGGAGCCGTGGCGGCCGGCCTCCATGCGGCTGATCTTGGACGAGGAGGAGCGGATGGCGTGCCCGGCGTCCACGCGGTCGATGCCCCGCTCCTCGCGCAGGCGCCGCAGCCGCGCCCCCAGCACCAGGCGCGGCACCAGCGGCCCGGCCGACCGGCTGTCCAGGGAACCGCTGCCGGTCCGTGCGTGTGCGGCCTCTTCGGTGCCCATCGGCAACTCCCCGGTGCGAGCGTTTGCTCCGACCATCCTAGGGGTGGTTGAAGGCGTCAAGTGCCTTACGCGGCAAGCGCGTTAGCGCGGGGCCGGAGCCGGCAGGCCGTCCCACGCTCGCCGTCCCGCGTGCCGATAGGGTGATCGGCGTGGCGACGCGGAGATCCCGGAGGACGTCCGGCCCCGGTGCTGATCGCCGGCCACCGGTCGAGGGGAGGCACCGTCCCGGGGCGAGGGGCGAAGAATCATGCTCTCGGGGGTTCCGTTCCCGGTGGATGGTTCTACCCTGGAAGCAGGCCTACGGGACGAGTGAGGGAGTCCGACCGGAGTGGCCGACGCCGGCGGGAAGCCCCGGCTTCCGCTGGTGCCGACTGCGACGGTAGGGCTGAGAGGCCGGAAGGCGCCGGGCCGCAAGGCAGGGCGACCGGAAGGCGACCCCTGGAACCTGATCCGGACCATGCCGGCGAAGGGAACCCGTCCCGTAGGTCCCTCGCGCGCGTCCGGCGCCCTTCAGGCGCGTGTCTCCCGCGCCGGCAGGTCGATCAGCCGGCAGACCGTCTCGATGTCGATCCTGACCTGGGCGATCGAGGCACGGCCCGAGAGCCAGGTGATCAGGGCCGAGTGCCAGGTGTGCTCGATGACCCGGACCGCCGAGAGCTGCTCCGGCGTCGGGTCCGGCCGGCCCATCGCGTCCAGGATGATCGCCGTGGTCTGGCGGGAGACCTGGTCGACCTCCGGGCTCACGCTGCGGTCCGCGAAGGTGAGGGCCCGGACCATCGCGTCGGCCAGATGCGGCTCGCGCTGCAGCGCGCGGAAGGCCCGCATCAGCGTCTCGGCGACCCGCTCGGCGGCCGTCTCGCCCTGCGGCGGCCTCTTTTGCAGCGTGCGGTGCAGGTGCTCCAGCTGGTCCTGCATCGTGGCGACCAGCAGGTGGATCTTGGAGGGGAAGTAGCGGTAGAGGGTGCCGAGCGCGACCTGGGAGGACTCCGCCACCTCGCGCATCTGGACGGCGTCGAACCCGCCCCGGCCGGCCAGTTGGGCGCTCGCGTGCAGGATCCGGCGCCGGCGGGCCTCCTGCCGCTCCGTCAGCGGCGGGGAGGCGGGGGCTGCGGCGGCTCTCGCCTCCACCTTGGCCGGCTTGTTCACCTGGCGCTCACCTCGGCTTGTCGCGGGCATGGCCCGGTCCCGTTCCGTGACCGTCCGTGAGGACGGGTGATCAGACAGCATGGCACGGGTCCGGCCGTGGCGTGAATCACCTGATCCACCGGTCACAGCGCCCTTACCTGCCGGTAGATTCGGAGCTTCCGACGATCAAGTCTGAAACTCGTTCCAGATTGGCGTTCCGGAATAATCTCGCGGGACAGTGCAGGGAGAAGGGGGCCCAGAGTGACCGCTGAGGCCAGTCAGTCCGGGGCCCCGGAGGACCCCGCATCCGACGGCTTGCGACCGCTCCGCATCGCGCTCCTCACCTACAAAGGGAACCCGTTCTGCGGAGGCCAGGGCGTCTACGTCCGCCACCTCTCCCGCGAACTGGCCCGACTCGGCCACCGGGTCGAGGTCATCGGCGCCCAGCCCTACCCCGTCCTCGACGAGGGCTACGACGCCTTGAGCCTCACCGAGCTGCCCAGCCTCGACCTGTACCGCCAGCCGGACCCCTTCCGCACCCCCGGGCGCGGCGAGTACCGCGACTGGATCGACGCGCTGGAAGTCGCGACGATGTGGACGGGCGGCTTCCCCGAACCCCTGACGTTCTCGCTGCGCGCCCGCCGCCATCTGCGCGCCCGCCGCGGCGAGTTCGACGTCGTGCACGACAACCAGACCCTCGGCTACGGGCTGCTGGGCGACGTCGGCGCCCCCCTCGTGACCACCATCCACCACCCCATCACCGTCGACCGGCAGTTGGAGCTGGACGCGGCGGACGGGTGGCAGCGGCGCTACTCGGTACGGCGGTGGTACGCCTTCACGCGCATGCAGAAGCGGGTCGCGCGCCGCCTGCCGTCCGTGCTCACCGTCTCCGGCACCTCCCGCCAGGAGATCGTCGACCACCTCGGGGTCCGCCGGGACCGCATCCACGTGGTCCACGTCGGCGCCGACACCGACCTGTTCTCGCCGGATCCCTCGGTGCCGGTGGTGCCGGGCCGGATCGTGACCACGTCCAGCGCCGACGTGCCGCTGAAGGGCCTGGTCCACCTGGTCGAGGCGCTGGCGAAGGTGCGCACCGAGCATCCCGGGGCCCATCTGGTCGTCGTCGGCAAGCGTCCCGCCGAGGGCCCCGTCGCCCAGGCGATGGAGCGCTACGGCCTCGAAGGCGCCGTCGAGTTCGTCAAGGGCATCTCCGACGCCGAGCTCGTCGACCTGGTCCGCTCGGCGCAGGTGGCCTGCGTGCCGTCGCTCTACGAGGGCTTCTCGCTGCCCGCCGCCGAGGCCATGGCGGCCGGCACGCCCCTGCTCGCCACGACCGGCGGCGCCATCCCCGAGGTCGCCGGCCGCGACGGCGAGACGTGCCTGGCCGTACCGCCCGGCGACGCGGGGGCGCTGGCCGCCGGGCTGAACCGGCTGCTCGGCGACGCGGACCTGCGCGCCCGCCTCGGCGCGGCCGGCCGCGAGCGGGTGCTGCGCCACTTCACCTGGGCCAGAGCGGCCGAGGGCACGGTGGCCCGCTACCGCGAGGCGATCGACCGGGCCGCGGGCGGCCCCACGGGGCGCGTGGCGCCGCGGGCCCACCCCCGCGGCACGGCGGACGCGCCGTCCGGCCTCACCGCGGCCCCGGCGGACGGCACCGGCCCCGCGGCCCCCGCCGATGCCGTCCCGACGGCCGCCGCCGCTTCCGGGACCGTTGCCGGTGCCGTCGTTCCCCCAGATGCAGAAGGCGTCAACTCCGAAAGCAGGGCCACGTGCTGACCGTCGACTTCTCCCGGTTCCCGCTCGCCCCGGGCGACCGTGTCCTGGACCTCGGCTGCGGTGCCGGACGGCACGCCTTCGAGTGCTACCGGCGCGGCGCGCAGGTCGTGGCGCTGGACCGGAACGCCGAGGAGATCCGCGAGGTCGCCACGTGGTTCGCGGCGATGAAGGAGGCCGGCGAGGCGCCCCGGGGCGCCACCGCCACGGCCATGGAGGGCGACGCCCTCGCCCTGCCCTTCCCCGACGAGTCCTTCGACGTCGTCATCATCTCCGAGGTGATGGAGCACATCCCGGACGACAAGGGCGTCCTCGCCGAGATGGTGCGGGTGCTGAAGCCGGGCGGCCGGATCGCCGTCACCGTCCCGCGCTACGGCCCCGAGAAGGTCTGCTGGGCCCTGTCCGACGCCTACCACGAGGTCGAGGGCGGCCACATCCGCATCTACCGGGCCGACGAACTGCTGCGCAAGATGCGCGAGGCCGGCCTGAGACCGTACGGCACGCACCACGCCCACGCCCTGCACTCCCCGTACTGGTGGCTGAAGTGCGCGTTCGGCGTGGACAACGACAAGGCGCTGCCGGTCCGCGCCTACCACAAGCTGCTCGTCTGGGACATCATGAAGAAGCCCCTGGCCACCCGGGTCGCCGAGCAGGCGCTGAACCCGCTGATCGGAAAGAGCTTCGTGGCCTACGCGACCAAGCCGCACCTGCCGCGCCCGGCCGGCACCGGGGCGGACGCCCGGTGACGACTCCGCGGACGGAACACCTGGTCCTGCCCGGGGTCCTGACGGCCGCCCAGGCCGCCGCGACCGTCGCCGGCATCCTCGCCGTACAGCGCGAGGACGGCGCGATCCCGTGGTTCCGGGGGCACCACCTGGACCCCTGGGACCACGTCGAGGCGGCCATGGCGCTGGACGCGGCCGGTGAGCACGAGGCCGCCGAGCGGGCGTACCTGTGGCTGGCCCGGCACCAGAACGAGGACGGCTCCTGGTACGCCGCCTACGCCGACGGCGACTTCGCCGACGTCACCGACCGCGGCCGGGAGACCAACTTCGTCGCCTACACAGCCGTCGGCGTCTGGCACCACTACCTCTCCACCGGCGACGACACGTTCCTGGAGCGGATGTGGCCGGCGGTGCACGCGGCGGTGGAGTTCGTGCTCGCCCTGCAGCAGCCCGGCGGCGAGATCGGCTGGCGCCGCGACGACGACGGCACGGAGACGGCGGACGCCCTGCTGACCGGCTCCTCCTCGATCCACCACGCCCTGCGCTGCGCCCTGGCGATCGCCGAGCAGCGCGAAGAGGCGCAACCCGACTGGGAGTTGGCGGCTGGCGCGCTGCGGCACGCGATACGGCACCACCCGGAGCGGTTCCTGGACAAGAACCGCTACTCGATGGACTGGTACTACCCCGTGCTGGGCGGCGCCCTGACCGGCGCGCAGGCCAAGGCCCGCATCGAGGAGGACTGGGACCGGTTCGTCGTCCCGGGTCTCGGCGTGCGCTGCGTGGTCCCCAACCCGTGGGTGACGGGCGGCGAGTCCGCCGAACTCGCCCTCGCGCTGTGGGCGATGGGGGAGTCGGACCGCGCGCTGGAGATCCTGCAGTCGATCCGGCACCTGCGCGACCCGCGGAGCGGGCTGTACTGGACGGGCTACGTCTTCGAGGACGACGCCGTCTGGCCGCGTGAACTGACCACCTGGACGGCCGGGTCGCTGCTGCTGGCCGTCGCCGCGCTCGGCGGGCACGAGGCGACCTGCGCGGTCTTCGGCGGTCAGCAGCTGCCCCTGGGCCTGGAAACCGACTGCTGCGCGTGAGCGGCGACGGGCCGGCCGTCCGGCTGGGGGCCACCTGCCCGAGCGTCTGACCCCGCTCGGCGTCCGGGTCGGCACGGCCCTTCGCCGGCGGCTCGGCGCGGAGCCCTCCTTCGTCGCGTACGAGGGCTACGAAGCCGTCACGGTCCTCGCCGGCCTGCTGCGGGCGCACGGCACGGACCGGGCCCGTCCGGCCGCCGCCAGCCGCGCGCCGCCGTCGAGGGCACGCGCGGTGAGATCCGGCTCACCCGCCCGTCCGGCGGCCGGGTGTGGCAGTGGGCCGGGGCGCCGGTCCAGGTCGTGGACCGGGATCCGGCGTCACCCGGCCGCTTCCGGGTGCGGCACACCGCCTGAGACCGTGCGGCGGACGTCGGGCGGGGTGCCGTCAGTGCCGGGTCCGGTTCGCGATCGCGTGACCGGCGAACAGGTAGACCAACGCCGCCAGACCGTAGCCGCAGACGACCCGGGCCCACTCCTCGTCGAACGTGAACAGGTCGTGCGACCAGCCCGCCAGCCAGCGTGCCGCGTCGTGGACGAACTGGACGAACGAGTTCCCGGGGTTGGCGTCCAGCAGGTACATCAGGATCCACAGACCCAGGATGAGCGCCATGATGTCGGCCACGACCGCCACGATCCTGCCGGCGCCCGCACCGCTGCGATATCTAGTGGACATAGGCTGCGGATTGCCCTTGAACTCGGAATGAAACCAGGGGAACGGCTCGGGCGTGCACGGCGACGGCCCCCCGCCCGGAAGGGCGAGGGGCCGTGAACGGACCGTGGGCTCAGCCGCGCTGGATGCCCGAGGTGTCCTGCAGCACCCCGCGACGGCCGTCCTGCGTCTGGGCGACCAGGGCCGCACCGCGCTGCTCGACCGCGAGGTACCAGGTGCCCGGGGCGAGTTCGGCGATCGGGGTCGGCGAGCCGTCCTCCGGGAACAGCGGGCGCGGCACCGGCACCGCGAACCAGAACGGGGAGAAGTCCCCGGCCGGCGGCTGCGGAGCCTGGGCCTGCTGGGGCTGGGCCTGGGCCTGGGGCTGACCACCGTAGGGCTGCCCCGGCTGCGGCTGGCCGTAGCCACCCGGCTGCTGCGCGCCCGGGTAGCCGTAACCGCCCTGCGGCTGCGCGCCGTAGGGCTGGGCAGCGGAGGGGCGGGGGGCCGGGACGAGCGGCGCCTTGAGGGCGGGGACCAGGGGGGTGGCGAGGGCGGCGGCCGCCATCAGCAGTGTGGCGACGAGGGCGAGGATCATGCCGATGCCGGGGCTCGGCGCGCCGTTGCTCGCGTTGTCGCCGATGTTGTCGAAGCCACCGGACACGTCGAAGATGTCGCCGAGCGCGCTCCACGCGGCGAACACCGTGAACGCCACCCCGAACTGGGCGAGTTCGACACCCGCGATCTTCGGCGCCTGCGGCAGCCCGCGGCCGGTGACGACGAGCGCGGCGCCGATGATCCCGGCCAGCACGACGCTGAACACGACCGGGCCGCTGCCCCACAGCATCGGAAGGTCGAGGCTGTCGGGGAAGTCGTCGAACGAGTACAGGTTCAGGAACGACGCGACGAACAGCAATACCGCTGCTCCGATCACCACGCCGTCGCCTCGAGTGAGGGAGCGGATATTCACTTCAGGTCCTTCGTAGGTCGTCTCGTCGTCGGTTGAGGCGTCGGTGTCACCATGTCGCCGTCCGGCCCCGGTGGGAAGTGCGGGGGGTGACCCCTCATCGTAGGAGGACCCTATCGTCCGCCCGGTCGTGATGTCCGCCGGGATCCGTCCGCCGAGCGCTACCCGCGCAGGAAGCTCACGATTCCCTCGGAGATCCCCTGCGCCGCTTTCTGCCTCCAGGCGCCGCTGGTCAGCCGCGCCGCGTCCTTGCTGTCGCGCATGTTGCCGCACTCGATGAACACCTTGGGAACCGTGGACAGATTGAGACCGCCCAGGTCCCTGCGCGTGACGAGACCGCCTCCGTCGCCGACGTAGTTGGAGGGCGCGCTGCCGGTGACCGCCACGAAGCGGCCGGCCACCCGCTCGCCGAGATCGCGCGAGGGGGCGACGATCGCGCGGGTGTCCGCGGCGCCCGCGTGGACCGCGCCGGGCAGGATGACGTGGAACCCGCGGTTGCCGGTCCCCGAGCCGTCCGCGTGGAGCGAGACCACCGCGTCGGCCTTCGCCTTGTTGCCGATCCGGGCCCGCTCGTCCACGCACGGACCGTACGGCCGGTCGCCGTCCTGCGTCAGCTTCACCGTGGCGCCCTGCTCCTGAAGGAGCGTGCGCATCCGGTGCGCGACGTCCAGCGTGAACTTCGCCTCGGTGTAACCGTCGTTGGTGGACGTGCCCGTGGTGTCGCACTCCTTCGTGTTCGTCCCGATGTCCACCGTGCGGTTGATCTCGGACGCGTGCCGGAAGTTGCCCGGGTTGTGGCCGGGGTCGATGACGACGACCTTGCCCTTGAGCGGGCCGGAGGCGGCGGGCGCGGACGCCGAGGGCGTGCCGCGGGGAGCCGGGGAGGCGCTCGGCTCCTTGGCGTCGTCGGAGGGGGCGCTCGTCGCGGCGGGCGAGGAGGACCCCGCGGTCGCCCGCCCCGATTCCGCACCGCCTCCCGGGCCGCCGGCCGTCTCGTACACCAGCCAGCCGAGCAACGCCCCCGCCACCAGCGCGGCGAGCGCGACGGTCACGGGGCCGCGACGGGAGCGGCGGGGGCGGGGCGGTTCGAATGAGGGGCCTGCGTACGACACAGCCGCCACCCTAGCGGCCGGGTGCGGGGCGGCGGGCCGAGACGCTCCCCCGGCACCGCGCGGCCCCTCACGCCTCGCCCCCGTCGCCGTCCCCGTGCCGCACCGCCTCCTTCACCCGCGCCTCGACCTCCTGGCGCGGGGTGTCCTGCTGCCGCGCGTACGCCGTCACCGCCGCCTGGACGTCGCGGGCCAGGTCGCGCCAGGCGCGCCAGGCCGTCTCCCAGGTGGTGGTCTGCTGCTCGCTCCACTTGGTCTGCGTGGGCGGACCGTAGGCGTCCTGCAGCCGGTGCACGCGGGAGTACGCCTCGTCCGCCGCGCGCTGCTTCTCCACGAGCTCTTCGAAGGTGTGTGCCACGCGCCCGGATCCTTGGGCAGCGGCGGTGCGGCGCCGAAGCGCCACGCCGCCCGTGGGCCGACCGGGCGGGGGTGCGGGGGCCGCAGTTCACCCGCCCAGCCGTTCCCTCAGCCCCCGGGGCCCGTGCGGCGCAGCACCCGCAGCGAGTGCGTCGCGGAGACCTCCGTGAAGGCGCCGGAGGCCAGCGCCCGGAGGTAGACGCGGTACGGGGCCTGCCCGGTGAACTCGTCCTGCGGGTCGGGGAAGACGTCGTGGATGAGCAGCAGCCCGCCCTCGGCCACGTGCGGCGCCCAGCCCTCGTAGTCGGCGGTGGCGTGCTCGTCGGTGTGGCCGCCGTCGATGAAGACGAGGCCGAGCGGGGTGCGCCAGAACGCCGCGATCTGCGGGGACCGGCCGACCAGGGCCACGACGTGGTCCTCCAGGCCCGCCCGGTGCAGGGTGCGGCGGAAGGCGGGCAGCGTGTCCATCAGGCCGATCTCGGCGTCGACCGTCTCCGGGTCGTGGTACTCCCAGCCCGGCTGCTGCTCCTCGCTGCCGCGGTGGTGGTCGACGGTGAGCGCGCCGACCCCGGCCCCGCGGGCCGCGTCGGCGAGCAGGATCGTGGACCGGCCGCAGTACGTGCCGACCTCCAGCAGGGGCAGCCCCAGCCGCCCGGCCTCCACGGCCGCCGCGTACAGCGCCAGCCCCTCCTCGACCGGCATGAACCCCTTCGCCGCCTCGAACGCGGCCAGGATCTCGGGCTTCGGGGCCGCGGGCATGGGGCTCCTCTCGGTCGTACGACGGTCCGGGCGCCCATCGTGCCGTACCCCTGCCGTCGGCCCGACGGGGGTGGCCGCGGGGAGCGGGTCAGGCCGGGATCGTCCCGCCCGGCAGCGGCAGGTCCAGGTCGACCGGCCGGTCGTCGCCCGCGTGGGTCGCGGACGAGGCGAGCGGGCCGTGGCCGCCGGCCCGGGCGGCGACGACGTAGGAGCCGCGGGCGGGGACGGGGAGCGCGTAGCCGCCGTCCTCGGCGGAGAGCGTCGCGCCGGCCTGCCGGCCCCGGTGGTCGATCAGCGTGACCCTGGCGCGGGCGACCGGGGCGCCGGCCGCGTCCAGGACGCGGCCGCGGAAGCCGCGCAGCACCGCCTCGGCGTGCTCCAGGCGGGCGTCCTCCTCGCTGCCGGCCCGCAGCCGGGGCCGGCCCGAGGGGCGGCGGCCCGGCAGGAACAGGGCCAGGACCAGGCCGACCGCCACCGCTGCCGTCGCGATCAGGAAGGAGACGCGGAAGCCGTGCATGGTCGGGACCGCGACCCCGCCCACGTGGTCCGCGGTGTCGGCCAGCACCATGCCGATCACGGCGCTGGAGACCGAGGTGCCGATGGACCGCATCAGCGTGTTGAGGCCGTTCGCCGCGCCGGTCTCCGAGGCCGGGACCGCGCCCACGATCAGCGCGGGCAGCGAGGAGTAGGCCAGGCCGATGCCCGCGCCCAGCAGGACCGAGATGACCAGGCTCTGCCAGGCCGCGCTCATCAGGCCGAGGCCGGCGCCGTAGCCGATCGCGATGATCAGCAGGCCGAGGATCAGGGTGACCTTGGGGCCGTACCGTGCGGACAGCCGGGCGTAGACGGGCGCCGTGACCATCATCGTCAGGCCGAGCGGCGCGACCAGCAGCCCCGCGACGACCATCGACTGCCCGAGGCCGTACCCGGTCGACTCCGGCAGCTGGAGCAGCTGCGGCAGGACCAGGGAGACGACGTAGAAGGAGACGCCGACCATGATCGAGGCGAGGTTGGTGAACAGCACGGCCGGGCGGGCCGTGGTGCGCAGGTCGACCAGCGGGGCCTTCACCCGCAGCTCCAGCACCCCCCACAGCACCAGCACCACCGCCGACGCGGCGAACAGACCGAGCGTCGTGCCGGACGCCCAGCCCCAGTCGCCGCCCTTGGTGATCGGCAGCAGGAACAGCACGAGACCGGCGGACAGGCCCAGCGCTCCGGGCAGGTCGAAGGAGCCCTCGGCGCGCATCGGGGACTCCGGCACGACCAGCAGGGTCAGGGCGATGGCGAGCACCCCGAGCCCGGCGGCGCCGTAGTACAGGTTGTGCCAGTCGCTGTGCTGGGCGACCAGGGCGGCCGCAGGCAGGGCGAGACCGCCGCCGACGCCGATGGACGAGCTCATCAGCGCCATCGCCGAGCCGAGCCTCTCCCGGGGCAGCATGTCGCGCATCAGGCCGATGCCGAGCGGGATGGCGCCCATCGCGAAGCCCTGGAGCGTGCGGCCGGCGATCATCAGCAGCAGGTCGCTGGTGAGCGCGCTGACCAGCGCGCCGGCCACCATCACCGCCAGGCTCAGGATCAGCATGCGGCGCTTGCCGAAGAGGTCGCCCAGGCGCCCCATGATCGGGGTGGCCACCGCCCCCGAGAGCAGGGTCGAGGTCAGGACCCAGGTGGCGTCGGCGGGGCTGGTTTCCAGCAGGTGCGGCAGATCCTTGATCACGGGGACGAGCAGGGTCTGCATCACCGCGACGACGATGCCCGCGAAGGCCAGCACCGGGACCACGGCCCCCCTCGCTTCGCGGGCGGGGCGGTCTGTCGTCGTCTGCGTCATCGGGAGGGGCCTCCGGGCCGGGGATCTTCGGGTCACGTGACCTCTGAACCTCGTTTGTCCAGGCAACTATTCCGTTGCTTCGGCACTCTAACGAAAACTTGACCTTTCCTTGGGGCGACGGGAGTCCTAGGACCCGGGGCCGAGGACTCGCCCGGCGAAATCCCGATGCAAGGGGCGCGAGCGGGTTGAGAGCATGACACCCATGCTCGAACCCGCCGACACCACAGCCGCCCGCAGCTCCCGTGCGCCCCGCCTGCGTCCGCGCGGGGCGCCGCCGCTGTGGCTCGTGGTGGCGCTGACCTGCGCCGGGCAGTTCCTCGTCGTCCTGGACGTGTCCGTCGTCAACGTGGCGCTGCCGTCGATGCGCACCGGACTCGGACTCGGCGCGCAGGGCCTGCAGTGGGTGGTGAACGCCTACGCCATCGCCTTCGCCGGGTTCATGCTGCTCGGCGGACGGGCCGGCGACCTCTACGGCCGCAAGCGGATGTTCCTCGTCGGGCTCGGCCTGTTCACCCTCGCCTCACTGGCCGGCGGGCTGGCGCAGGCCGACTGGCAACTGCTCCTCGCCCGGGCCGTGCAGGGCCTGGGCGCGGCGGTGCTGGCGCCCTCGACGCTCACCATCCTCACGGCGTCGGTGCCCGAGGGAGCCGCGCGGGCCCGGGCGATCGGCACCTGGACGGCGGTCGGCGCCGGCGGCGGCGCCGCGGGCGGCCTGGTCGGCGGAGTGCTCGTGGAGGCGCTGTCCTGGCGGTGGGTGCTGCTCATCAACGTGCCCGTGGGGGCCGTGGTGCTGGTGGCGGCCGCCTGGGTCCTCACGGAGGGCCGGGCCGGCGACGGGCGGCGGCTCGACCTGCCCGGCGCGCTCCTGGTGACGGCCGGGCTGGGCACGCTGGCCTACGGCATCTCCCGGACGGAGGCCGAGGGCTGGACGGCACCGGCCACCCTGCTGCCGCTGCTCGCGGGACTGGTGCTGCTCGCGGCGTTCCTCGCGGTCGAGGCCCGCACGGCGAGTCCGCTGATGCCGCTCGGCCTGCTGCGCCTGCGCGCGGTCTCCGCCGCCAACGTCTCCATGTTCCTGTCGGGCTCGGCGATGTTCTGCATGTGGTTCTTCATGACCCTCTACGCGCAGAACGTCCTCGGCTACTCCCCGCTCGACGCCGGACTCGCGCTGGTGCCGAGCTCCCTGGCCGTCGTCATCGGCTCCAAGCTCGCGCCCCGGCTGATGCGGAGCGCCGAGCCGCGCACGGTGGCGCTGCTCGGCACCCTGGTCGCCGCGGCCGGCTTCGCCTGGCAGTCCACGCTCACCCCCGACGGCTCCTACGCCACGGCGATCCTCGTCCCCGGCGTCCTGATGATGCTCGGCGCGGGCCTGGCGGCGACCCCGCTCGCGTCCCTGGCGACGTCCGGCGCCGCACCGGAGGAGGCGGGCCTGGTGTCCGGCCTCGTCAACACCTCCCGCACGATGGGCGGCTCCCTGGGCCTGGCCGTCCTGTCGACCCTGGCGGCGGCCCGCACGGCAGGAGCCACGACGCCCGAGGCGCTGACGGAGGGGTACGCGCTGGCGTTCCGCGTGGCGACCGGGGTGCTGGCGGGCGGCGCGGTGCTGATGTGGATGTGGCTGCCGCGGGTGGGCGGGGAAGCGGCCTGCAAGACCAGGGCCTGAAAGAGCAGAAGCCTGAAAAGGCAGGGGTGGCGTCGCGCGGAACGGGGTCCTGAGGGGCACTGGCGGCGGTGCCCCCGCTGTTTCGGGCCGGGGACGGAGTGGTCCGTCGCGGGGGTGCCCGCGCGGCGTGCGACGGGCCGTCAGCCGCCGCTCACCCACACCCGCGAAACGGCCCTGACCTGGTCTTTCACCCCTTCCCCGCCTACCGTTGGCGGCTGCGGAGGGGGGACCCGGATGGACCGGACCATACGCACCGTCGACGACGTACTCGCCCTGCTCGACGGGCTGTTCGCACCCGAGGCCGACCGGCGGACGGGGCGGGGCGCCGACTGGTGGGACGGCTTCTACGCCGACCGCTCCCTGCCGGTGCCGTTCTTCGGGGCGAAGCCGGACGAGAGCCTGGCGGCCGCCGTGGAACGGCGGACGCCAGGCGGGGGCAGGGCGCTCGACCTGGGGTGCGGCCCGGGGCGCAACGCGCTGTACCTGGCCGCGCGGGGCTTCGAGGTCGACGCGGTCGACCTGTCCTCGCAGGCCGTGGACTGGGCCGGGGAGCGGGCCCGGGAGGCCGGCGTGACAGGCCTACGGTTCCACCGCGGTGACGCCTTCGCACTCGCCCGCACCGAACTCACCGGCCCCTACGACCTCGTGTACGACTCCGGCTGCTTCCACCATCTGCCGCCGCGTCCACCAAGGCACTCCAGGGGGCACACCCGCGCCCTGGTGACCCTGGGCACGCACCGCCGGGTCAGCCACCTGGCCCTGCTGGACACCGTCCTGGCCCCCGGGGGGCCTGTTCGGCCTCACCTGTTTCGCCGCCGGGCCCGGCGGCATGGGCTCGGAGCTGTCCGACGCCGCCTTCTGCCGCGAGGGGGCGGGACCGCGCGGCGGACTGGCCTACACGCCCGAGGCGTTGCGGCGCGTCTTCGCCGGTCTCACCGAGGTCGAGCTGCGGCGGATGCGGGACGAGCCGGAGGAGTCGGAGTACTTCGGGGAGCCGTTCCTGTGGACGGCGTGGTTCCGGCGGGAGGGGCCGGGCTCAGACCCAGCCCTGGCGGCGGGCCTCGCGTAGCGCCTCCATACGGTTCCGGGTGCCCGTCTTGCCGATCGCGGAGGAGAGGTAGTTGCGGACCGTGGACTCCGACAGGTGCAGCCGCCCGGCGATGTCGGCGACCGTCGCGCCGTCCGCCGAGGCCTTGAGCGCGTCGCTCTCCCGGGCGGTGAGCGGACTGGGCCCGGCGCTGAGCGCGGCGGCGGCGAGGGCGGGGTCGACGACCGTCTCACCGGCCAGGACACGGCGGACGGCGGCGGCGAGTTCCTCCACGGGGCCGTCCTTCACCAGGAAGCCGCGGGCGCCCGCCTCCATCGCCCGGCGCAGATAGCCCGGGCGGCCGAAGGTCGTGAGGATCAGCACCCGGCAGCCGGGCACCCGGTCGCGCAGGTCGGCCGCCGCGTCCAGGCCGCTGCGGCCCGGGAGTTCGATGTCGAGCAGGGCGACGTCCGGGTGGTGCGCGAGGGCCGCGTCCAGGACGGCGTCGCCGGTCGCCACCTGGGCGACGACCTCGATGTCGTCCTCCATCCCGAGCAGCAGCGCCAGCGCACCGCGCAGCATGCCCTGGTCCTCGGCGAGCAGCACGCGGACGGGTGTGTCGGTCACGCGCCCAGCGTAGGGCGGGGCGTGTCCAGCAGCGAGGCCAGCGTCCTGAGGAACGACGCCGCCGAGTGGTCGGCGTGGTCGCGGACGCGCGCCGCGACCGCGTCGGCGCCGCCGCCCTCCAGCAGGCGCACGACACGGTCCAGGTCGCTCGCGGAGCACTGCCGGGTGGACAGGTAGAAGTCCGCCGCGTC
The DNA here is from genome assembly GCF_042746715.1 of Streptomyces sp. NPDC058741. Lineage (NCBI taxonomy): Bacteria > Bacillati > Actinomycetota > Actinomycetes > Kitasatosporales > Streptomycetaceae > Streptomyces > Streptomyces sp. NPDC058741. The sequence goes on from NZ_JBHYQH010000001.1 coordinate 245,183, forward strand.
GTACGCCATGTGGAAGACGTGCTTCTTCACATCGCTCAGCGTCAGGTAGTCGTCGTGCGTCCTGGGCGTCGGCTCGGGCGCGCCGACGCACACCGCCGGGGTGCCCGCGCCCCAGGCGTTGACCGCCAGGTGGTAGGTGTCCGTGATGACCAGCCGGTAGCGCGGGAGCACCCCGATCAGGTCGCCGAGGGTGTGGTCGCCCGGGCGGGCCGCGATGTGGCTCACCGGCCCGGGCACCTCCCGGTCGAACCAGGGCAGCCACTCCAGCGGGGCGCCCAGACGGTCGGACAGCTCCTGGCAGGTGGCGGGCAGCCACGCGGGCACCGGCGTACGGGCCCCGAGGAACACGCCGATCGCACCGCCCTCGGGCACGGACCGGGACCACCCGGTGGTCGGCAGGTGACCGAGGTCGCCGGGGCGGGACAGCAGCGCCGCGTCCGAGCCGAAGTGGTCGGTCGTGCGGTCCCCGCGCAGATGCGCGAGCTTCGCCGCCGACAGCGGGTCGCGCACCCACATCCGGCGGCTGCGGCGCACCAGGCGCGTGAAGAGGGGCCCGTACTCCTCGTCCTCGTAGTCGGACTGCGTGTTGTGCAGGATGGTCCCGCCGTAGCTGAGGGTCCGCGCGAGGAGCTCGTCCGGCTGGTCCGCGAACAGCAGGGTCCGGTTCAGCAGGGCCCGGGCGGCGTCCCGGTCCGCGGCGATCCCGAAGTCCGTGAGGCGGTTCGTGGCGTCCTGGACCAGATAGTGCCGGGTGTGCAGGAAGTCACCCCAGAACACCACCGCGTCGTGGTCGCGCAGCGCGTCGAGGTGCTCGGCCAGGGGCAGGAAGGTGAACGGGAGCTCCGTGCCGCGCGCGCAGTCCCGCAGGGGCACGGTGTCCGGCGTGTGCAGCGTGTACCAGGTGGCGTCGAACGCGCCGCCCGCCCGCCGCCGCAGGGACTCGAACGCCAAGTCCACGGTCAGCATGCCCGTGTTGCGGTACCCGATGTTCGGCGCGGTGATGACGGCGACGCGTGGCATGTGCTCCGTTTCCCCTGGTCGTTGCGGCCTCCTAGCCGTTGCCGACACCGTCGGCGACGGGCGCGGACCCCCGGTCAACGTACACGTCCCCCCTCCCCGGCCGATCTTCCGCCCCCTGTCCCGTCGGCGCCCCCATCTCCTCCTCGTCGAGCGGGAGTTCGGCCGTCACCGCGAACCCGCCGCGAGGGCGCGGACCCGCGGTCAGCGAACCGCCCGCCGCGGCCAGGCGCTCCGTCAGCCCGATCAGGCCCGTGCCGCACCCCGGCCCCGCGGCGGCCGGCCCGGCCCCGTCGTCTGCGACCGTCAGCCGCACCCGCTCCCCGGCCCCCGACACCGAGACCTCGCACTCCCGCGCCCCGCTGTGCCGTACGACGTTGGTGACCGCCTCCCGGACCACCCAGCCCAGCAGCGCCTCCGTCTGCGGCCCGAGCGGCGGGCCGGAGCGGCTCACGACGAGCGCGATGCCCGCCGCGGTCAGCGCCGAGCGCGCCCGGTCGAGTTCCGCGGCGAGGGTGCCCTGCCGGTAGCCGGTCACGGCCTCCCGGATCTCCGTCAGGGCCTGGCGGCCCACGGACTCGATGTCGGTGATCTGCACCAGCGCCGCGTCCGGGTCGCGGCCGGACAGGCGACGGGCCGCCTCCGCCTTCACGACGATCACCGACATGGTGTGCCCGAGCAGGTCGTGCAGGTCCCGGGAGAACCGCAACCGCTCCTTCTCGACCGCCCGGCGCGCCAACTCCTCGCGGGCGGCGCGCAGTTCGCGCACCGCCTCGGACAGGCGCATGATCGCGGCCGTCACCATCGTCGAGATGAAGGTGGCGTACGCGATGCCCAGGCCGCCCCACCCGTCGTGCAGGCAGGCCGCCACGGCCGCGAGCAGCGCCAGGGCCGTCCCCGCGGGCCGCAGGAGCGGTGTCCTCAGGGCCGCGCCGGTCGCGAGCCCGAGCAGCGGGAAGAACAGCAGCCAGCCGCCCCCGTAGCCGCCGGCGAGCGCGCAGGTCACGGCCGTCATCAGGACGAGCGCGGCCCGGGTGGAGCGGGACTCGCGCCTGACGCCGTCGAACGAGCGGAACGCCACGTAGATGTACAGCGAGTTGAAGGTCAGCAGTCCCAGGGCGCCGATCCACGGGTTCGGGGTGCGGTCCTGGAAGAGGTTGGAGAAGGCGCCCATGTCCAACAGCAGCCAGGGCAGGAGGGAGAATCCGGTGGGCGGCGGACCGGCCGGCTCGGCCTCACCGGCCCGCCGGGCGGCCCTCCGCGCCTTCGTGACGCGGCGGCCCGCGACCGCCCCGAAGCGGCACCTGAGCACGTTCCCGACGCGGTTCCCGAGCATGTTCATCCCGGACATGTCCCCGCCCCCGATCAGACGTCCGCCGCGCCGCGACGGTACGACACCACAGCGTAGGAGCCGAACAGCAGCAGCCACCCGGCCAGGACGGCCAGGGTGCCCGCCGTCGGCGCGTGTCCCGTGGCGACCGAGGCGCCGAGCCGGGCGAAGCGGTTCGTCGGGGTCCAGCCGGACAGGACGCGCAGCCAGTGCGGGAACAGCGTCACCGGGAACCACAACCCGCCCAGGACCGCCAGGCCCAGGTTGCAGAGCGTGTTCACCACGCCCGTGGCCGGGCCGGTCAGCAGGTAGCCGTTGCCGAGGCCGAGCAGGGTGAAGGGGATCGATCCCAGCCACAGCAGCGCGGTGAGCGCCGCCCACTGCCACAGGGCCAGTCGTACGCCGTTGAGCAGCCCGCCGGCGGCCAGGACCGCGACGATCGCCGGCAGCACCGTGACCGTGCCGGTGAGCGTGCGGCCCACCACCACCTGGCGCGGGGTCATCGGCGTCACCCGCAGCTGCCGCAGCCAGCCGATCGCCCGGTCCTCGGCGACCCCGCCCCCGGTGTTCAGCGCCGAACCGAGCGCCCCGAACGCCGCCATGCCGACCATCGAGCCGGTCCGCCATCCGCCGTCCGTCTGCCCGAGGTTGGTGAACAGCAGGTACATCAGCACCGGCATCGCGATCCCGCCGATCACGAAGCCGGGGTCGCGCAGCGTGCGGCGCACCTCCAGCCGCAGATAGTCCCTCATGCCGCGGCCTCCGGCGAGGTCAGGGCCAGGAACGCGTCGTCCAGCGAGGCCGGGGCCACCTCCAGCGCACGGACCGCGCCCAGCCGGGCCAGGGCGAGCACGGTCGCGTCGGAGTCGTCGGTGCGCAGCCGGGCCCGGCCCTCGCGCACCTCCACCGCCCGCACGCCGGGCAGCCGGGACAGCGCCCCGGCATCCTCGTCCCCGAGGGCGAAGGAGACCAGAGAGCCGCCCGCGGCGCGCCGCAGCTCGGCCCCGGTACCGTCCGCGACGATCCGTCCCCGGTCCAGGACGACGATCCGGTCGGCGTGGGCGTCGGCCTCCTCCAGGTAGTGCGTGGAGAACAGCACGGTGTGGCCCCGGCGGGCGTAACCGCGCATCGAGCACCAGAAGGCGTGCCGCGCCTCCACGTCCAGGGCCGCGGTGGGCTCGTCCAGCACGAGCAGCGCGGGGTCACCGGCCAGCGCGAGGGCGAACCGGACGCGCTGGGTCTGCCCTCCGGACAGGCGGTCCACCCGGTGCCGGACCAGCTCGGCGATCCCGGCCAGTTCCAGGACCCGGGCGACCGGCAGGGGGGCGGGGTAGCGGCCGGCCACGAAGGCGACCAGCTCGCCGACCGTGACCCGGGGGACCGCCCGCGCCTCCTGGAGCATCGCCCCGACCCGCCCGGCGCGCACGGACCGCTCCGGCGGCGCCCCGAACAGCTCGACCGTGCCCGAGTCCGGCTCGGCCAGGCCGAGCAGCAGGGAGATCGCCGTGGACTTGCCGGCGCCGTTGCGTCCGAGGAGGGCGACGGACTCGCCCGGTGCGATCCGGAGGCCGATGCCGTCCACGGCGCGCACCCCGCCGTAGGACCTGACCGTGTCGCGGAAGGACACGGCCCAAGGAGTCTGCGTGGTCATGGCGTCGACGCTACGGACCGGCCGGGGTCCTCCGGCAGAGGCGCTTGTACGGACTCCGGCAGGACAAATGTCATCGCCGCAGGCCGCCGGACTTCGCCTGACGCCGCGTCGTCCGGCACGCGTGAGCGGCCGGGCATAGGCGCCGCGTCGTCCGGCACGCGTGAGCCGCCGGGCGTACGCACCGCGTCGTCCGGCACGCGTGAGCCGCCGGGCGTACGCACCGCGTCGTCCGGCACGCGTGAGCCGCCGGGCATAGGCACCGCGTCGTCCGGCACGCCTGAGCAGCCAGGCGTGCGAACGGCCCTCCCCGCCGGGCGGGGAGGGCCGTTCGGTGTCTGGTGACTGACGTGACGTCAGGCCGCGGTCACGGCCTGCTCCGTCTCCGCCGCCGGCTTGCGGTGGCGTCCGCTCGGAGCCGTCTCGGCGTCCTGCGTGGAGACCTCACCACGGTGCCGGCCGTGGCCGGCGGAGGTCTCCTGGAGATCGGCGGTACGCGGCTGGTTCGTGCTGGCGTCGCTCATCGGATGGAATTCACCCCGTCAACATGATCTTTTTTGCAGCCGGGTGAGTCTAACCGGCTCCCCCGGCCCCGGATCCAGGCGGCCACGCCGACCGGCACTGGTTCGTTACAAGCCGTCCCAACGGTGCCTGCTGCAGGGGCACCGGGCGCGGTGCGGCGGGTGCCGCGGGCTCTGCGCGAGGGACCGTCGAGGCCGGTCCTCCCGGCTCGGCGGGGCCCCCGGAACACGGCGGTTCCGGGGGCCCCGGTTCCGGTGGGTGCCCCGAGGGCGCCGCCCCCGTGGGGCGGACGTCCGGCTCCGCGCGCACAGGCGCCTCGCAGGGCTCCGGCGGCGCGGCCCCGGGCGGACTCACCCGCGCCACCCCGCACGGCACGGCCTCCGTCGCGTACGGCAGCCGCAGCACCCCCTCCGCCGTCCACAGCCCCGTGCCCGCCAGCCACCCCCGCGGAGCCGCGAGATGGTGCACCCGCCGCTCCGCCGGACGCCACACCGCCACCCAGCTGCCCGCCGGCCCGTCCACCCGCAGCGCCACCGCGCAGGCCTCCGGCGTCAGCATCTGCCCCGGCTGGATGGCGAACGGCGTCACGGAGCAGTCCGGCAGCCGCAGGCACTGCGGGAACCGCACCGGCAGCGTGCTGCCCAGCACGCCCCAGCCCAGACGCTCCTGCCCGGGCGAGGGCGCGTCCGAGCGGACGATCAGCAGCCCGCTGTCGTGGTCGGCGAGCAGCAACCGGTCGTCGCTGTCGGCGGCGATCTGCAGCAGCGGCGACACCTCGCCACCGCGCTCCAGGTCCACCACGACGGCCTTGGTGCGCCCGCCGGTCTCCCGGTCCAGCGCCAGCAACCGCTCCGTACGGTCCAGCCACACCCCGCCCGAGCAGCGGCCGGGCAGCTCCGCCAGCTGCTCGGGCCCCAGGGCGCCGCCCGCCACCAGCCACACCGACGTGGAGCGCGGGCCGACGGCGAGGGCGTACGCCCTCTCGCCCCCGGGCGCCGGCGGCAGCAGCCGCAGCCGCGCCGCCCCGTCCGCGCACTCCACCGCGCCCAGCGGCAGCTCGCCGGTGCCCGGCCCGGTCGGATACAGCAGGGAGAAGGCGTGCCGCCCGGCCACCCGCCGGTGGATCAGGACCCGCCCGTCCCCCATGGGCTGCACCTCGGTACCGGGCTCCTCCGGCTGGTTGCGGGGCAGGGGCACCGCGTAGGGCTCGGGGCCGTCGAGGGTCCAGCGCTCCGGGAACCAGGAGTCGCCGGCCGACGCCAGGCGTGCGGCGTAGGCGCCGTCCGCGGTGAGGGCGCAGCCCGCGGGCGCGGTCCCGTCACCGTTCTCGTGTCCGTCCTCGTGTCCCGCCGAAGGCTCGATCGCACAGGCCGTCATCGTTCGGTCACCTCCGGTGACGAACGTAGTTTTCGTACGCGCGGGCGGGGAATCCCTGGGCCCAGGCTTCACACATAAGGGTGTTCCAGGAACGATTCGCCGGAGGAGAAGGGGGCGATTGTGCTGAGCGGTGCGGAGCCCGGCGGGTGAGGGCGGTGGCGGTTCAACGCCACAGATCAGGCGGGTAGCCTTGCACCCGTGCCCCGTCTGTCTGAAGTCATCGCCGCGCTGGAGACCCTGTGGCCCGCCGAGCGGGCCGAGTCCTGGGACGCGGTCGGCACCGTCACGGGCGACCCGGACCAGGAGGTCGGCCGCGTGCTGTTCGCCGTCGACCCGGTCCAGGAGATCGTCGACGAGGCGGTGCGGCTCGGCGCCGACCTGCTGGTCACGCACCACCCGCTCTACCTGCGCGGCACCACCACCGTCGCGGCGAGCCACTTCAAGGGCCGTGTCGTCCACACCCTCATCAAGAACGACATCGCGCTGCACGTCGCCCACACCAACGCCGACAGCGCCGACCCCGGCGTCTCCGACGCCCTCGCCGGCGCCCTGGGCCTGCGGGTCACCGGGCCGCTCGTCCCGGACCCCACCGACCCCGAGGGCCGCCGCGGGCTGGGCCGCGTCTGCGCCCTGGACGTCCCGCTGACGCTCCGCGAGCTCGCCGCCCGCGCCGCCGAGCGGCTGCCCGCCACCGCGCAGGGCATCCGCGTCGCCGGCGACCCCGAGGCCCTCGTCCGCACGGTCGCCGTCAGCGGCGGCTCCGGCGACAGCCTCTTCGACCACGTGCGCGCGGCCGGTGCGGACGTCTTCCTCACCGCGGACCTGCGCCACCACCCGGCCTCCGAGGCCGTGGCCCACAGCCCCCTCGCGCTGCTCGACGCGGCGCACTGGGCCACCGAGTGGCCCTGGTGCGAGCTGGCCGCGAGCCAGCTCGACGAGATCTCCGACCGGCACGGATGGGACCTGCGCGTCCACGTCTCGAGAACGGTCACCGACCCCTGGACCGCGCACGCGGCCTCCTCACCCTCCGAACCCCTGGGAGCCCCGAACTGAACGCCGCGCCCGCCGACCAGATCCGACTCCTCGACGTCCAGGACCTCGACGTCCGCCTCCAGCAGCTCGCGCACAAGCGGAAGTCGCTGCCGGAGCACGCCGAGATCGAGTCGCTGACCAAGGACCACTCCCAGCTGCGCGACCTGCTCGTGGCCGCGCAGACCGAGGAGAGCGACTGCGCCCGCGAGCAGACCAAGGCCGAGCAGGACGTGGACCAGGTGCGTCAGCGCGCCGCCCGCGACCAGAAGCGCCTCGACTCCGGAGCCGTCTCCTCGCCGAAGGACCTGGAGAACCTCCAGCGCGAGATCGCCTCGCTCGCCCGGCGCCAGGGCGACCTGGAGGACGTGGTGCTCGAGGTGATGGAGCGCCGGGAGTCCGCACAGGAGCGGGTCGCCGAGCTGTCCGAGCGGGTCGGCTCCGTCCAGTCCAGGATCGACGACGCGACCGCGCGCCGGGACGCCGCCTGCGAGCAGATCGACGCCGAGATCGCCACGGTCACCAAGGAGCGCGAGGTCATCGCCGGGTCGATCCCCGCCGACCTGCTGAAGCTCTACGACCGGCTGCGCGAGCAGCAGGGCGGCATCGGCGCGGCGAAGCTGTACGCGCGCAGCTGCCAGGGCTGCCGGCAGGAGCTCGCCATCACCGAACTGAGCGAGATCCGCAAGGCCGCGCCCGACACGGTGGTCCGCTGCGAGAACTGCCGCCGCATCCTGGTGCGCACGTCCGATTCCGGTCTCTAGACCTGCGGGGAGCCCATCCGGTGCGGGAGTTCATCGTCGAGGCCGACGGCGGTTCGCGGGGCAACCCGGGCCCCGCGGGCTACGGCGCCGTGGTCAGCGACGCGGCGACGGGGGAGACCCTGCGGGAGACGGCCGAGTACCTCGGCGTCGCCACGAACAACGTCGCCGAGTACCGCGGCCTCGTCGCGGGCCTGCGCGCGGCCCGGGAACTCGACCCGGCCGCGGCCGTCCACGTCAGGATGGACTCCAAGCTCGTCATCGAGCAGATGTCGGGCCGCTGGAAGATCAAGCACCCCGACATGAAGCCCCTCGCGGCCGAGGCGGCCCGGGTGTTCCCGCCCGGCCGGGTGACGTACGAGTGGATCCCCCGCGACCGCAACAAGCACGCGGACCGGCTGGCCAACGAGGCGATGGACGCGGGCGCCAGGGGCGGGCAGTGGTCGGAGGCGGAGTCGACGGCGGAGCTGGAGGCAGCGGCCGGCCCGCGAACGGTGGCTGCCCCGGTTCCCGGATCCGGCGCGACGGCCGGGACGGCCGCGTCTCTCGTGACCGGCGGGACGGCCGAGGCTGCCGTGACCGGCGAGACGGCCGAGGCTGCCGTGACCGGCGAGACGGCCGAGGCTGCCGTGACCGGCGGGACCGCCGAGGCTCCCGTGACCGGCGGGACCGCCGAGGCTCCCGTGACCGGCGAGACGGCCGCGGCTCCCTCGACCGGCGAGACGGCCGCGGCTCCCTCGACCGCCGAGACGGCCGAGGCTCCCGTGACCGGCGGGACGGCCGAGGCTGCTGCGACCGCCGAGAGCCACGAGGCGGAGGGGCCGGACGCCTCGGCTGAGACCCCGACCGCCGGTACCCCCACGTCCGGGGCCCCTGCCCCCGTCCCCGAGGCGCGCGCCGAAGCCGACACCCGGGCCGCCGGAACCGTGGCCGCTCCCGGCTGGGCCCCCGCCGACATGGGCGCCCCCGCCACCTTCGTGCTGCTGCGGCACGGCGAGACCCCGCTCACCCCGCAGAAGAGGTTCTCCGGGAGCGGCGGCACCGACCCCGCCCTCTCCGCCGCCGGCCGGGAGCAGGCCGAACGGGCCGCCGCGCTGCTGGCGCGGCGGGGCACCATCGAGGCCGTCGTGTCCTCGCCCCTGGCCCGTACGAGGGAGACCGCCGGCATCGTCGCCGCGCGGCTCGGGCTCGACGTGAGCGTCGAGGACGGGCTGCGCGAGACCGACTTCGGCGCCTGGGAAGGCCTCACCTTCGCCGAGGTCCGCGAACGCCACCCCGACGACCTCGACGCCTGGCTCGCCTCCCCGGACGCCGAACCCACCGGCGGCGGCGAGAGCTTCGCCGCGACCGCCGCCCGGATCGCCGCCGCACGCGACAAGCTGCTCGCGGCGTACGCGGGACGCACGGTCCTGCTCGTCACGCACGTGACCCCGATCAAGACGCTCGTCCGGCTCGCCCTCGGCGCCCCGCCGGAGTCCCTGTTCCGCATGGAACTGTCGGCCGCGTCCCTGTCGGTGGTCGCCTACTACGCCGACGGCAACGCCAGCGTCCGCCTCCTCAACGACACGTCCCACCTGCGCTGAGCGCCGCCGCCGCACGCGCCAGGGCCTCGACCCGCCCCCAGTCGTGCCCGGCGACGGCGTCCGGCGGCAGCACCCAACTGCCGCCCGCGCAGCCGACGTTGGGCAATGCCAGAAAGTCCGGAGCGCAGTCCGGGCCGATCCCGCCCGTGGGGCAGAACCGCGCCTGGGGGAGCGGCCGGGCCAGCGACCTCAGATACGCCGCGCCGCCCCCGGCCTGCGCCGGGAAGAACTTCGTCTCCCGTACCCCGCGCTCCAGCGGCGCCACCACCTCGGACGTGGTCGACACCTCCGGCAGGAACGGCAGGCCGGACGCCCGCATCGCCTCCAGCAGCCGGTCCGTCCAGCCGGGACTGACCAGGAACCGGGCCCCCGCTTCCACGACCTCGGCCACCTGCCCCCCCGGGGGAGACCACCCTCCCGGCCCCACCACCGCCCCGGGCACCTCCCGGACGATGCGCCGGATCGCCTCCACGGCCGCCGGCGTCCGCACCGTCACCTCGATCGCGGACAGCCCTCCGGCGACCAGCGCCCGCGCCGGCGGTACGGCGTCGCCCGCGTCCTCGACGACGACGGGCACGACGGGCGCGAGGTCCAGCACGGAGGCGGGCAAGGGCGAGGGGGAGGTCATGGCCTCCTCCTGTCATCACACAAGCGTCCTGCGCAAAGGGTGTTGCAGCCCTCGCAACACACCCCTAGTGAACCTCGTCCACCAGCACGTCCAGCGCCCACGCCCGCCCCGCCTTCGCCGGCGCCTCGGCCTCCACCGCGTACCCGAGCTCCCGGAGCACCTCCACCAGCTCGGCGGGCGAGCCCGGAGCCGCCCCGGCGGTCAGCAGGCTCCGCACGATCCGCCCCTTGGTCGCCTTGTTGAAGTGGCTGACCACCTTCCGCGTCGGCGCGTGCAGCACCCGCACACTCGCCGTCCGCCCGGCGACCTCGCCCTTCGGCTTCCACGCGGCGGCGTACGCCGCGGACCGCAGGTCCAGCACCAGCCCGTCCCCGGCCGCCTCGGGCAGCACCGACGCCATCGGTGTACGCCAGTGCGCGCCCAGGGCGCCGAGGCCGGGCAGCTTCACGCCCATCGAGCACCGGTACGACGGGATCCGGTCCGCCACCCGCACGGCGCCCCACAAGCCGGAGAACACCAGCAGCGACCGCGCGGCCCGCCTCTTGGCGGCGGCGTCGAGGGTCGCCAGGCCGAGAGCGTCGTACAGCACCCCGGTGTAGATCTCCCCGGCCGGCCGGGCCCCGGCGGTCAGCAGCCCGGCGTTCTTCGCGACCTCGCCCCGCAGCCCCTCGCTCAGCCCGAGCACCTCGCGTGCCTTGTCCTCGTCGCCGGAGCACAGCTCGACCAGCTCGGCGAGCACGGCCTGCCGCGCCCCGCCCAGCCCCGGCAGCGACAGGGACTCCGGCTTCAGCGGGGCACCGCGGCCGGAAGAGGCCTTGCCCTCGGACGGCGGCAGCAGGACAAGCACGGGTACTCCTTCGATCGAACTCCGCCGCCAGGGTACGGGGGGCCCGGACACCCGCCCGCCCCGTCCCCGGCCGAAGGCGCGCTCACGAGCGCTGATGATCAAGGTGGCGGTGGACGAGTTGTCCCCGTCCATGGTGGTGTTCGCGCGCTGCGCCCTCGGCGCCGCACTCCTGCTCCCCTTCGCCCTGCGCCAGGGTGGCCTCGGCCGTACCGTCCGGGCCCACTGGAAGCCGATGCTGGCCTTCGCCGTCATCGAGATCGTCGGCCCCTGGTGGACCCTGACCGACGCCGCACGCCACCTGTCCAGCTCCACCGCCGGGCTCCTCATCGCGGGCGCGATCGTCGCCGTACTCCTGGCCCGCTTCTTCGGCGCGGAGGAACACGTGGGCCCCCGCCGCGCCGCCGGACTCGCCCCCGGCCTCGCGGGCGTCACCGTCCTCACCCTGCCGCACCTCACCGGCGGCGACGCCCGCTCCCTCGCCGAGGTGCCGGTGACGGTCGTCGGCTACGCCACCGCCCCGCTGATAGCCGCCCGGCACCTCAAGGACGTCCCGACCCTCCAGCTGATCACCCCCTGCCTCACACTGGCGGCCGTCGTCTACGCCCCCGCCGCCTTCCTGACCCGGCCCGCCGCCATGCCGTCGGGCGAGGTGCTGGCCGCCCTCGCCGGCCTGGGCGTGGTCTGCACCGCGATCGCGTTCGTGGCCTTCCTGGAGCTGATCAAGGAGGTCGGCCCGACCCGGGCCGGCGTCATCACGTACGTCAACCCGGCGGTCGCCGTCGCCGCGGGCACCGTCTTCCTGGACGAGGAACTGACCCTCGGCATCGGCGTGGCCTTCGCCCTGATCCTGGCGGGCTCGGTCCTGGCCACGGCGGCGACACCGAGGCCCACGCCGCGCCGGGTACCATGGTCGGCACGGCAGACGAGCCGGGCGGACGGCCGCGTGGAGTCCCCCTGACGGGGAGCTCCCCGAGGAACGTCCGGGCTCCACAGGGCAGGGTGGTGGCTAACGGCCACCCGGGGTGACCCGCGGGACAGTGCCACAGAAAGCAAACCGCCCAGCACCTCGGTGCTGGGTAAGGGTGAAACGGTGGTGTAAGAGACCACCAGTGCCTGGGGTGACTCAGGCAGCTAGGTAAACCCCACCCGGAGCAAGGTCAAGAGGAAGCACCCCGGTGCTTCTGCGCGGACGTCCGAGGGCTGCCCGCCCGAGTCCGCGGGTAGACCGCACGAGGCCGGCGGCGACGCCGGCCCTAGATGGATGGCCGTCACCCCGACGACCGCGAGGTCCCGGGGTACAGAACCCGGCGTACAGCCCGACTCGTCTGCCGCTGCCTGCGGCTTTGCCTGGGTGCGGGCCTCCGGGCTGCGCCGGAGGCCCGCACCGGTCTTTCCCCCGGTCGGCCGGCCGTCACGTCTGCTTCAGATGCCGGATGAGGTGCTGGAACGTGATCCAGGCCTGGGCATCGGTTCCGTCACCCAGGGTGTAGTGGAGGGCCGGCCGCACCGTGGGGCCGAGCCTCGTGGGTGTGGGGCCTTGGGGCGGGTGCTCGGCGTGGGCCCGGCCGATGCGTTCGGTCTCGTGGTGTCCGAGCGTGAAGGCGACCGGGACCGGCGGGGGTTCGAGGCGTGAGGGGACGGTGAGGTCGCGGCGGGCGGCGCGCAGTGACGTCAGCTGGGTGACGAGGCCGTGCTGGGCGTCCAGTTCGGCCGCAAGGTCCGCGAGGGTGTCCAGGGGCGGTGTCTCGTCTCGGCCGTAGCCGACGGCGAGGGTGATGTCCTCCTCGACCCCGGCCGGTGTGCGCTGCACGCGGACGGTGGCGAGGGCGGGGCGGTCGGGGTGCCCGACGGCGATGAGCCAGGTGGGCCGGGGCGCGCGGGCGCGGGCCAGGTCGGTCAGCTGGCGGGTCGACCAGGGAAGGTTGACGGGTTCGGCGGTGCTCCAGCCGGCGGGTGGTGCGCCGGTGAGGTGCTGGAAAGCGGCTTCGAGGGCGTGGCCGAGGACGAGGGTCTCTTCGGCTGGGTGGCGGGTGCGCAGGGTGACGACCAGCTGGCGGTCACCGGTGTCGGAGGTGAGGGTGAAGGCCTCGGCGACCCCGGTGGCGCCTTGCTCGTCGTGTACGGGGGTGAAGGTGCCGTTCTTCCAGTGGAGTACAGCACCGGACAGGCCGTCGTAGTAGCCGTGCTCGGGGTCCTGCACGACCCAGCGGTGGGGCAGGCCGCGCAGGGCGGTGCGGGTGGGCAGGGTGAGGCGTGCCGTCGGTGGGGTGACGATCTGGAGGGCGCGGTCGGTGGCGGTCGTGGTGCGCAGGGCGTCGGAGAGCCAGCTGGTCATGGGGACCAGGGGGCGGTCCTGGAGGACCACGGCCGTCGCGTCGGTGAGGACGTCCACGGCGGGGGTGGAGGTCGCGGGCACCGGGATCGCCGAGACGTCGCTCGTGAGGGGGACGACGTCCGTGGTGGCGGCTTCCGGGGGCCAGACCGTGCCGCCGAGGACGGTGGCCAGGCGCCCTGCGAAGGAGCCGGCGAGGCGTCCGGCCTCTGAGACGGCGGTGGAGGCGCGTGCCTCGGTCCACCACACCGGGCCTTCCTCGACGGGGTGCCCCAGCAGGCGGGTGGTCTCGCCGGGGACCTGGACGAGGATGGGGGCTTCCACGGAGACGAGGGGGCGGCCGTCGGGGGCGCAGAGCTGGACGACGGCGCCGTCGGCCGCGGTGTTCACGCCGAGGTCGGGGCCGCCGGCGTACAGGCCCGCCAGAAGGATCGGCAGGTCCGGCGTTTTCGGGGTGAGGGCGATGACGTCCTTCGTCACTCTGCGTCGGCCTCTTCCGCGGTCAGGGCAGTCTGGATCAGCTGGTGGGGGCGGCCCCGGCGCACGAGTGTGCCGCGGCCGGGCGGCTGCCGGGAGGCGTACAGGCCGGGGAAGAGCTGGCCCTCGGTGCGCTCGCCGGTCATGACGAGCGCGGCGGTGCCGGTCTCGCGCAGGGCGGTCGGCAGCGGCTCGTACAGCGCTCGGGAGGCGCCGGCGGTGCGGCGGGCGAGGACGAAGTGCAGGCCGATGTCCTGCGCGGAGGACAGGTACGGCAAGAAGGGCGTCAGGGGTTGCTGTCCTGCGGCGGTGATGATGTCGTAGTCGTCGACGAGGATGACGATCCGCGGTCCGGAGAAGGCGGGCTCGGCGGTCGGCGGCGCATCCGGGTCGGCCGTCTCCGGCAGACGTTTCTCCAGTTCCGTGGCGATGCCGGTGGACAGGGCGGCGGCGAGTTTGGCGTTGTGGGCGTAGCCGCCGCGGTACGGCTCGGGGATCGTGCCGCGCAGGCCGCGGCGCGGGTCGAAGACGCCGAAGACGAGTTCCTCGTCCCCGTGGCGCTCGACGAGCTGGGCGGCGATCAGCCTCAGCAGGTTGGTCTTGCCGCACTCGTTGTCGCCGAGGACCAGCAGGTGCTGGTCGGTACCGAACAGGTCGAGCAGGGCCGGGGCGAGGGCGTCCTGGTCGACACCGAGCGGGATCCTCGTCGGTTCGGCCGCCGGTGAGGGCAGCTTGGTGCTCGGCAGGCGGGTGGGCAGGACCCGTACGGGTGGGGCGAGTTCGCCGTGCCAGGAGGCGCGGACGGTGCGGGTCGTGCGTTCCAGGGACGGGGCCAGATCGCCCGTCGTCGGGTGGTTGTCGATGCGGGGCAGGGCCACCTGGGCGAACAGCTCGCCGTCGGTCAGGGCTCGGCCGGGAGTGCCGAGGGAGAGGGTCCCGGAGAGCTTGCGGTCGATGGAGGAGTCGGCCGGGTCGTTCAGGCGCAGCTCGATGCGGCTGCCGAACATGGACTGGGTGGCGATGCGGACGTCGTTCCAGCGCAGCATGCCCGCGACGACGTGGACGCCGTAGCCGCCGCCGCGTCTGAGGAGGTCGGTCACCGCGTCGTCGAGGTCGGCGAACTCCTCGCGCAGGGCGCCGAATCCGTCGATGAGCAGCACGACGTCGGTGGCGCCCAGCTCAGGGAGTCGGTTGTCGGCCCGGAGGTGGCGGAGGTGGTCGACGGAGTCGATGCCGTGCTCGCGGAACAGCTCCTCGCGCTGGGTGAGCATGGTGCGCACCTCGGCGACCGTGCGTGCGGCTCGCTCCCGGTCGGCGCGGCCGGCGATGCCGCCGACGTGGGGCAGGCCGGCCAGGGCCGACAGACCGCCGCCGGCCAGGTCGAGGCCGTACACGGCGATGTCGTACGGGGTGTGGGTGAGGGCCAGGGAGAGGGCGAGGGTGCGCAGCAGGGTGGTCTTGCCGGACTGAGGGCCGCCGATGACGGCCACGTGACCGCCGGCGACCGTCAGGTCCAGCAACCATGGCCTCTGCCACTGACGGGCCGGGTCGTCGAGGACGCCGAGCGGGATGCGCAGCGGGCCGTCACCGTGGGCCAGGCGCAGACCGTCCGGACCGGCCCGGAGGGGGCCCGCGGCAGCATCCAGGGTGATGGCCTCGGGCAGCGGGGGCAGCCAGATCCGGCGTACCGGCGGGGCGGAGGTGGCGAGTCGGCCGACCATGACGGACAGGACGGTCGGTCCGGTCTCCCGCTTGGTGGCGACGGCCTCCTCCGCGGCCACGGCCAGCCGCGGTGTGGTGTACGTCGGGTAGGGCCGGGCGAGCGGCGCGTCGTCGCGCTCCTTGCGCAGGTCCGGTCCGTGGTAGGCACCTGAGACGTAACCGGCCTTGAAGCGTTCGTAGGTGGAGGTGTCGACCTTGAGGTAGCCGAAGCCGGGCAGGGGCGGCAGGTGGAAGGCGTCGGTGGTGTCCAGGACGGTGCGGGACTCGTCGGCGGAGAAGGTGCGCAGGCCCAGGCGGTACGACAGGTAGGTGTCCAGGCCCCTGAGCTTGCCGCCCTCGATGCGCTGGCTGGACAGCAGCAGATGGACGCCGATGGAGCAGCCGATGCGGCCGATGGACAGGAACAGGTCGATGAAGTCCGGCTGGGCGGTGATGAGTTCGCCGAACTCGTCGATGACGACGAACAGGTGGGGGAGGGGTTCCAGGTCGGGGCGGGTGGCGGCGCGCAGGGTGGCGTAGTGGCCGATGTCGGCGATGTTCCCGGCGTCCTTGAGGACCTGCTGGCGGCGTTTGACCTCGCCGGCCAGGCTGGAGTGGACGCGTTCGACGAGGCCGGCCTGGTTCTCCATGTTGGTGATCACCCCGGCGACGTGGGGGAGTTCGGCGAACGGGGCGAAGGTGGCGCCGCCCTTGTAGTCGACCAGGACCAGGGCCAGGTCCTCCGGGGAGTGGGTGGTGGCCAGTGCGAGGACGAGCGTGCGCAGCAGTTCGCTCTTGCCGGAGCCGGTGGCGCCCACGCACAGCCCGTGCGGACCCATGCCCAGCTGGGAGGATTCCTTCAGGTCCAGCAGTACCGGCTGGTGCCGGTCCGTGAGGCCGATGGGGACGCGCAGGAAGTCCCGCTCGCCGCGCGGCGCCCACAGTCTCTCGAGGTCGAGCGCGGCCGGGTCGTCGATGCCCAGCAATGCGGGGAAATCCACCGGCCCGGACACGGGCGTGCCCTCGGCCGCCGACTCGGCCGACAGCCTCAGGGGCGCCAGCAGGCGGGCGATGCCCTCGGCACCGGGACCGGTCACCGTGTCGGTCGTGCCGTGGGCGGCCGGGATCTCGGGCGTGCGGCGGTCCTCCACTGCGATGCGGTCACCGTCGACGGTGATGCGCACACTGACCTGGTCGGGCTCGTGCACCTGCTGCTGAAGCAGGTGCAGCACGGTGACGCCCATGTCGGGCAGGCCGATCGCCGAGTCCGGGCGGGGCAGTTCGGCCGCCGTGTCGCCAAAGGTGTCGCTGACCACGAACATGCGGGAGGTCAGTCGCAGCGCGTCCCTGCCGGACAGGCCACGGCGCACCTCGGCCGCGTACGCGGCACGCCGCCGCAGGTCGGGCGCGCACAGGCGGGCCAGCTCGGCCAGGTCGGGTGCGATCCGGCGGGCGGCGACGGGACCGTCGTGGACCTGGGTGTCGAGGACGTGAGGCAGCCACTTGGCCCACGCCCAGTCGGACTCCTCGGCCGTGGCGAGGGCGAGCGCCACGTCGTCCGGGGCGTGGGTGACCGCCGTCTGGAGCAGGAGCGCGCGGGCGACGAGGAGGACACCTTCCCTGTCGCCGACGACGCTGACGTCGCCGGCCCGGTCCAATGGCACGGTGAGCGGAACGTCCGTGGTCGTGCCGAAGCGGTTCTGCAGTGCGCGGGCCTCGTTCAGCATGAACGGGTCGGGAGGGGTGAGCACTCCGCCGGCGCTGTTCTGTGCGATCTCCGGTTCTCGGGCCGGTACGTCACCGGTGCCCACCCGCACCCGCAGGAAGTCGGCGTCCTGGCGGCGGCGCTCCCACAGCCGCGCCGGGTCGCGTACGAGGTCGTACAACGCCTCCGGCGGTGGATCGAGCAGCCGGGAACGCTGCCGTCGCTCCCGCTCGGCGGTGCCCAACTCCTCGCGGAGTCCCTCCAGATACTCCAGATAACGCTCACGCTGGGTGCGCCGGGTGCGCTGTCCCTTGCCCCGCTGGGACAGGAACAGGGCCACCGCCCCAAGCAGGGCCACGACCAGCACGATCGCGCCGATCACGGCGAACCGGCTGTTGCGGACGACGGTCATCAGCACGACGGAGCTGAGAACACCGGCCATGGGCAGCAGCGCCGTGGCCGCACTGCCGATCTTGCCCTCGGGCAGATTCGGGGGCGCTTCGATCGTGCGCGGCTCTGCAGGGGCGAGTGGCCGGGTGGACCGCGCGGGCCGGTGGACGATCTGCTGGGTCACCGGACCCGCACCGCCCGCTGCATCACCTCGGCCGCCAGACGGACGGCCGCGTCGCGGGTGGCCTGGCTCAGCATGGCGGTGTGGATGGGGCCTCCTTGGGCGAGATGACGGTCGTAGGGCAGCGGGATCACCGGGACACCGGGCTCGCGCAGGTGCGCGGCGGCCGACTTCACATCGAGCGTGGTGTCGGGGGAGGCCGCGCTGAGGGCGACGACGGTGGCGTCCAGGGCGGAGTGCGGCAACCGGCCGAGCCAGTCGAGGACCTGCCGGGTGCCGTGCACGCCCTCGGCGGTCATCGGCGCGACCACCACCCGTGCGTGGGCCGTGTCCATCGCGGCGCGCGCCACCTCACCGGGCAGTGTCTCGCAGTCCACCACCGTCACCGCGAAGTAGCGCCGCAGGGCCGTCGCCACCGTCATGTAGGTACGCAGGTCCAGAGCGGCACCGACCCGGCCCTGGCCCGCCGGCAGCAGCCAGCCGCCGTCGGCCACCGGCACCAGGTAGCCGGTGACGTCGGTCAGGCGCATGGAGGGGGTGAGAATCCGGGCAAGGTCCGCACAGCACCAGCGCACCGTGTCCGCGCCCAGCCGCACCGGGAGCGTGCCGAGCGCCGCGTCGGCCTCCAGGGCGAGCACCGGGTCGTGCCGGTAGTGGTTGAAGGTACGGCCCAGCAGCGCGGACACCGTCGACTTGCCGACGCCGCCCCGGATCGAGGTCACCGCGATCACCCGGCCGGTCGTCACCGGCTGCTGCAACTCCTGGGCGAACCGTGTCTGTTCGGCGACCTCCTGCCCGGCGGAGGCGGTGAGTCTCCGGAGCGTGCGTCCGGTACGACGGGCGACCGAGTCGCCGTGCCGGGGGCGGCCGAGGGCCATGGCGAGACGGGGGTCGACGGTGGGGAGGGACTGCGGGGCCGGGGCAGGGGCCTGCGGGTCGTGGGCCTGGCGAGGCACTGGAGGAGCAGCGGGGGACGGCTCGGGATGCGCTGCGGGTCGTGTTTCCGGCTGCGCGGGGGAGCCCGGGACCGCGCGTGGCTCGGCGGGAGAGGACGGGACCGGTCCCTCCCCGGAGGAACCGCCGGCGAGCTCCCGCAACAGATCGTGCTGCCAGTCTCCTCCCCCGGTCATGCCCATCTCCGTGTCCTCACGCGAAGGTGCCGAGCAGCCGCCCGTACACCCCGAACACGCCGATGACCAGCGGAAGCATGGCAATCACGGCGGTTGACTCCAGGACGTCGCCGATGCGCCGCAGCCGAACCCGCACATGTTCGGCGGGCTCCACGCTCAGCACCACGAGGGGGACGACCGCGAGCAGGCCCAGTACGGCAATCGGGCCGGCCGCCGCGGTGTTCTCCAGCCACAGCACAACGAGCCGCACCGCGACAACGCTCGCGGCCACGAGCAGCACCACGACTTCGGCGGTCAGCGGAAACGCACGCGCCCGCAGCCCGAGCGCCACCATGACCATGACACCGAGCAGCACCGTCCACACCGACACCGAGAGCAGCACCATGACTGCGGCCACGGCCGCCGAGGCGGCCAGCACGACGGTCGCGATCGCCAGCCCGCGATGGGTGGCCGCCAGCGCCGTGGCCACCTGGTACCGGCTCACCGACGCCCCACCCGTACGCCGGTCGTCCAGCCCGGTCAGCCCCGACGCCATCAGCGCCAGCCGCGGCAGCACGCCCAGGGCGACAACGGAGAAAGCCGCCAGCAACGCGCCGGCCCGGGCCTGCCCGGCCGCGGACCCCGCACCGTCCTGAAGGGCGATGGCCACTTCCCACAGCACGAGACACCCGCCGACCGCCCCGGCCCCGAACAGCCCCCCGCGCCCCAACGGCGTGAACCATCCGGCGAGCAAGAGCGCAGTCGCCACGGACACGGCGAGCCACGCGAGTCGCTGCGGACCAGACCAGCCGTACGCGTCAGCACAGGTCCAGACGCCGAGAACGCCCAGGGCGCCGGCAGTGACGATCAAGGTGATGGCAAGACCCTGCCGCCGTACACGCCCGCACAGCACCCCGGCGAGCGCACCCGCACCCGCGGCGGCGAGCAACCCGGCGCCGACCGCCGCCCGATCGAACTCTCCGCGGGCCAGCACGCCTGCGGCCACCGCCCAGAACACGGTTGCGGCGCCGGCGACCACCCTGCGCACCGCAGGACGCCACCGCCACGCCCGTACGCCGAGATCGTCGGCGACCTCGTCGCTCACGTCGTGCACGACAGGAGCCGACGGCGCGTCCTGCACACGGACCAGCCGCAACACGGCCCCGTCCGGCACACCTGCCGACGCCAACGAATCGTCGGGCTCCAGCGCGGAGCCGTCAGCGGTGACGAGGTGCCGCGACTCGGGCCGCGCGCCCACGCGGTCGTCCAGCAACCGCATGATCTCGGGCAGGAGAACCCCGACCGGCTCCAGCGAGGGCAGCACGAGGTCGACCCGGCGCCGCTCGCCGACCAGGGTGACCCGGCTGAGCGCCGTCCGCCGGCCGGCCGCTGAACGGCTCAAAGTCCCCGTGGGTATCACGTGTTCGAACCTATCACCGGGTAGACGATGCCATTGGGGGCGAAGGCGAAGGCGATGGTGAGGTGGACGGCTGCGACGGTACTGACTCCCCGTACGGGCTCTTCCCGATGACCCGATGCGACACGAACGACCACCCCACACACCCCGCGCACACCACTGCCGCGATCACGACACCGACGAACAGCTTTCCCAACCTCTCGTCGGCGGAGCGCCGCTGGCGCTGGGTGCCGAAGAGCAGGGCGTCGCGGAGACGGCGACGGCGGACTGATACCGACTCCAGGAGCTGGCTGTCATAGTCCTGGGCCGTCACGTCGGGAACTCGCCCAGCCAGCTGTGCTCACGGAAGTCGTGTGTCACGTGTCGACCTCGCCCGCCCAGCCGAACTGCAGAAGTTCCTTGGGCAGGTACTCAGACTCGACCTCGATCAGCATGCCTGCGTCGTGTGCCATACAGGCGATGGCGAGAGGCCCCAGCGCCACCAGTCCATCACCATTCAGGGAACGGGTCTCGTCAGCGGTCCAGTATTCCTTGTGCCAGGTAAGAGCGTCGACAAGCGCCGCGTTGAGCTGCGCGGCATCCTGACGCTGGTAACGATGGAAGAGCTCAAGGGGCGGATAGAGGATCTTCAGCATCAGCTCTTGGCTCGCAATCCGCGCGGCCTCGGGAGTAGTGCCGTTCACCGCAGTGACCAGCGTGTCCCACATCTCCGTTCGCCTGAACCAGGCGTGCTGCAGGGTCTCCACCCACGCGTAGATGTATTCGTCGAACTCCACGCCGGACGCACGAAGGAATGAGACAGGCACCTGAGCCAGCCGATTGAGGCGATCGTTCTCCCGGCAGATTGCCGCCAGGTAGTAGGTGGTAAGCCAATTTCCGGCGTGCAGGTACTCCTGGGGGCCCGTGGCGGGGAGGCTCTTCACCTCTGCATCCACACCGATGCGGCAGGCGACAGGTCCTTCGGTCGCCATGCCTGCATCGAAGAGGGCGCAGCCCACCTGCATGGCGGTAACCCACGCCTCCCACGTCGCGAATGTCTCCCCGGTGGGGTCCGGCAGGCAGCGCCACTTCGCCATGGTCAGTGTGTAGTCCAAGGCGTCGAAGCGGTCGAACTCCGACGTCTCGAGTTCGTCGAGCACCTCCTCGGCGCTCTTGACGATCGGCGCCATGGCTTCGGCGACGTCTCTCGTGCGGAAGCCATGGCGTGGGATACGGGTGACCACCAGCTCTCCTCCGGCTAGATCTTGAAATAGTCGAACATGGCACCAGCGTAGGAGGAACCGTCCGGCTTCTGTGCCTTGACCAGGGCGTACTCCAGATTACCGGTCTTGAGGGCTTGGCGTAGCTCTGCCGCGATCTCGGCGTCCCGCCCACCCCGCCGCGTCATCAGGCCAAGTATGGAACGAACGTACAGCCTTGTGCCTTGCTTGACCCTCATGCCCTGGGCTCCTCCGTCGTCACCGACATGTGGGTTCGCCGGGTCTTCCGGGTCGGCGACACCTCGGCGCCAGTCCAACTCCCCTGAAGGTGCCTTCGCCTCGACGATGAGGTATTTGCCGTCACCGAGGTCGTAAACCTTGTCGAACATGTCGGCGCCGGTGGGCGTCTTCGGGAGTTTGATCTCCTTGGCCTTTGGAAACTCGTGGGGTACCACGTGGAGGTCAGCTGCCTTCTCGCCGAGTGCCTCAGAAATCTTGCTGTTGTTCGGCATATCGCCGAGTTGATCGGTATAGGCCTTCTGTGCTTCCTCGAGGGCCTCGTGTGCTGCGCGGGTGGGATTCTCCTTGTGGGCCTTTTCCGCATTGGTGAGCTCCACCGCCACCTTGCGGTTCTTTGCGGCAGTATCGAGGTCTGGGAGGTTGCCCTCGGGGACCGTGTCGGGACTAAGCGGTTTTGATCCGAATTTGGTTTCCGATGGGCCGCTCGGCATGTCGTACTTCGCGATCCACTCGCCGTTCGGGCGCTGCGTGATAATGGGCAGTTCGACGCCGTTGACCTTCGTGTTCTTGCTCAGGCGGTGACCGCGGGCGTCGTAGTACTTCTTTCGCCAGTCTGGATCGTTGGCCTTTTTGACGAGTTCATCCTGCCGGCGCTTTCGCTCCTCGGCAGTGAGCTGATCACCGGGGTTGTCATGTCCGTCCGCTCCGTGATGGTCAGAACTGACTGCCTCATTTCCGAGTCGTCCGCCGTCACCGGTTTCGCCCAAGTGGTCAGAGCCGCCGGACTGGTGTGACGTTCCAGCTCGTCCACCCCCGCTCGTGGTCTCAACGCCGATGCCAGCTCCGTTGCCACTGCCGGAAGTGGCATGGTGACTCGGCGAGGCATCCGAGGCGTGCTGTCGGGCAGTACTGCCGAAATCCACCGTTCCATTTTCGGGGCGGCTTCCTACTGAGGCGGATGCCTGCGGTGGCTGCCCTCTGCTGCCGACGCCGACAAGCTGACGCTCTCCTGCAGACGTCTGTTCCGGCGCCGCTTGCGTGGGGGTGGATCGTTCCGGCGTGGGTGCCTCGCCGACGAGGTCGCCGTGTTTGTCGTAGGCGATGAACTCACCGTTCTCGATCACGACCTTGGAGCCGTCGTCGAGTTCCAGGACGCTGTGCGGAGCGCGCAGGTCGGGGACGTTGTTCACGCCGCGCAGGTTCTCCGTGACCTGAACGATGGTGGGGATGGCATGCCCCGTTGCCTTGACCGTGGCACTGATCGGGTCGATCGCGTCGCCGACCTTGGCGACCGTGCTGGCGACCTTCGCCGCGGTGCCCGCCTTGCCCGCGGACGCGATCTTGAGCGGGCCGGCGCCCAGGGTGAGGCCGTTGAAGACGACGGTTGCCGCGGCGCGGGCCGGGTTCTCCTCCCACATGTCCCAGGCGACGAAGCCCTTGGCGAACTCCTTGGCGTACCCCTTGCTCTCCTGGGCGAAGTCGGTCGCGAAGACGCCGGTGGGCTTCTTGCCGCCGGACTCCATGAGACAGGTCTCGGCCCCGACCACCGCCCGGACCAGGCCTTCCCAGGCTTGCCCCGCACTGTCGGAGCCGTGGAACCCGGCCAGGGTCGCGACACCGTCGATGGTGCCCCAGACGTTGTCGACGATGATGCCGTCCCAGAAGAAGCTCTTGGCGTAGTAGCCGAGGTCGTCGGGGTCCCACCAGTCGTGGGACTGGGTGACCGGCGTGCCCCAGGGGAGTTCCTTCGCCTGGTCCAGTACCTCGGCGCTGTAGCCGTACATCTCGGCACCACGGGGTATGAGCTGCTTGGCCCCGGTGTTCATCACGTACTGGGTGCCGCCGACCAGCGCGGTGATCTTGTTGTTGCAGGCGATCTCGGCAGCGGCGAACTGCTCCTGTGCGACGTGCACGTCATGCATCAGAGCCTGGTGCTGTGAGACCTTGTCCGCGTCATCGGTCCAGTTCTCGTCGAAAGCCCCGTCACTCGTCTTCAGCCCGGCGACGAACGTGGTCGCCCGGCTCTGCAACTGTGCCAACCGCTGGGCTATCGGCGCGACTTCGGCCGCGTACGTGCGCAGGGCGTCGGCCACCGTGGCGACCTTGTCCCCGAACCGGTCGGCCGCGTCGCGCACGGGCGTGGTGGAGGCGAAGAGGTCCTCCGCCTCCGGCGCCTGGTAGAAGGCCGACAGGCCCTGGAACTGCCGATGGGCCTCGCCACCGGCCTGACGGATGCCGTCCGCCTCTTTCCGCAGGGCGTCCGTGTGCTGTTCCAGCTGACCGAGATCACCGGTGAACAGCGGGATGGACTCCGGCTTGATCACAGGCGGCCTGCCTTCCAGCCGTCCGGCATGTCGGGCATGATCAGCCCGGCAGCCCGCTGCTGCGCTTCCGCGGCCATCTCCAGGTCACCGTCCCGGTACGCCACCGTGGCCTCCACCGCGCCGTTGACCGACTTGCCGACACGCTCGCCGATGAACTTCAGCTCGTCCGCGGTGCCTTCCATGAACTCCGCGAGAGCGGCGGCCACCAGCCCGGTCTGTCCCTTGTGCTCACCGCCCGCCCCACCCGGAGCGAGCGTCCCCGCCGAGGTGGCCGCCCCCTGTATGTCACCCGAGTACGCCTGGACGATCTCGTCCAGGACCTTCATGACGTCGCCGACGTTCGAGACCACACTCTGAACCCCGGACGGCGAGATGTCCCATGCCGGCATGCGCCAGCCCCCGTTTCCCTCTCCCGGCCCTTCCCCGCCCCTGCCCCTGCTGCCGCTGAGCGTCCGACGTCAGCCGATGTTGTCGACGGCTGCCCGCGCCTTGGCCAGGGTCGTCTGCGCGGTCCCGTCGTTCTGCTCCATGGTCGTGCGGACCAGCCGGATGATCTCGCGGACCTCACCGGCCGCGCGGTGCCAGCGGTTCTCCTTGCCGTGGTACTCGTCGGCGACTCCGTCCGCCGTGAAGTCGGCCATGGCGGCCTTCACGGCGCGGTCGCGGTCGGCGAGTACGCGCTCCAGCTGCCCGATGACGGTGTGCAGGCTGATCTGGACCTCGCCGGAAGCGCCGGTGTCGTACGAACGGCGGTCCTGGTTCTGAGGCATGGTCAAGGTCCCCCTCGAAACGGTGACGGTGAAAGTGGCCACGGTCGACGGGCGCCTACGGCGCCTCCGTGGCTAGCGCGCGCCGAAGCGAGCCGCGTCGAAGTTGGCGGCGCCCATGTTCTGGTGGGCGTTGTCCTCCAACTCCACGTCACCGGTCCCGAACGCGGTGTCCATGCCGGACTGGCCGCCCAGGATCGCACTCAGCGAACCGTTCAGCGCAGCGGTGATCTCGTCGGCGTTCAGCTTGAACCTGTCGAACGCGGCCTTGCCCGCCCCGTTGAACTTGCCCTCCAGCGGCTCCGCCGCCTGGACCAGCCACGTGATCAGCGTGCCCAGGTCCTCACTCGACCCGACGGTGCTCTTCCCGAGCTCCGACAGGGTGGTCGACCCCATGTCGAACTTCATACCCCTACCCCCGTAAGCGTGTTGCGCAGTGGTGCCGTGCGATCACTGCAGCGTCCTCACACGGTACGTGTGACTCACAGTCCGTCGAACATCCTTCCGCGCCTTGCGTTGCAGGCGCAACGCAGATGAGCCCGAACTGGCTTGATCTAGCACGTGGATGGCCGTCGCCCGGAGCTCCGCGATGAACTGCGTGAACAGAACTCGGCCCACAGCCCGACTCGTTTGACGCTCCTTTATTTCCGCAGTTCAGAGGCTATGCTGTCTCACTGATCACACTGCCCGGGTCGAATCCGGGTCGCTTTCGGACCGGACAGGTGAGTCGGGGGTGCGATGCGACCTTCAGGGCTGGGCGGCGAGGGGCAGGAGTACGCGCTGACCTCGGATAGGGACGACAGTGATTTCTGAGGCTTCGCTCACGAGGCAGAGGGGTCGTTCACGCCCCTGCCGGGTGAGGAGGTCGCGCGCCGAGTGCACCTCGCGGGTTGCCTCCCGCAGGGTGGCCTGCTGAAGTGCGTCGACCACGTCGGCAGTCGTCAGCTCGTTGACCAACCCGCGCCCTGCGGCCCCCCACCGGCCCAGCAGCTCCTGCACGGTCAGGGATTGCGGTTTTCCGCCCTCGGCCATCTCACGGGCCCTCTTCAGTCTGGCGTGCCGCTCGCTGGGACGCACCGACGCCGGCCGCTCCTCGTCGGCCTCCACGGGACCGGCGTCCTCGGCAGCCTGATCCAGCAGCTGTTGCTTCAGTTCCGCCATTGATCTTGAGGGAAGTTGGGCAGATCCACTGTGTCAGCGATTCCTCCTCCGCCATCATCAGGGCATGCAGAAGCTAGAGGCGCACGAGATGCCCCTGCACAAGGTGTTCAGCAGCGACTTCGACTTCCAGATCCCCGACTACCAACGCCCCTACGCTTGGCATGAGGAGCAGGCGTCCCAACTGCTGATGGACCTGCAGGAGGCCTTGGACCGCGGGACGGACGAACCGTACTTCCTCGGCTCCATCGTGCTCGTCAAGGACGGCGGGGCTCCGAGGGCGGAGGTCATCGACGGCCAGCAGCGTCTCACGACTCTGACCATTCTCCTGTCCGTCCTGCGCGACCTCACCGAGGATGCGGACCTGCGCGGCGATCTCGACCGGCTGGTGATGGAGCCAGGTGCCAAGATCCGTGGACTTGCCCCCAGGCCCCGGCTCACGCTGCGGAGACGGGACGCGGACTTCTTCGAGAAGCACGTGCAGACGAAGGGTGCGGTGGACACCCTGCTCGAACTTCAGGAAGACTCCCTGCGGACCGACGCGCAGAAGGCGGTTCTCCGCAATGCGACCGCCCTGCATCGCAGCCTCACCGCGCTGCCCGAGGAACGTCGGCTGGCACTGGCTCAGATGCTCGCCGAGCGGACGTTCCTGGTCGTGGTCAGTACTCCCGACCTCGACAGCGCCCACCGGATCTTCAGTGTCATGAACTCCCGGGGGCTGGACCTGTCGCCCACCGACATCTTCAAGTCGCAGATCATCGGTGACCTCGACGAGGAGACCTCCGAGGCGTGCGCCATCACCTGGGAGGACGCCGAGGAGATGCTGGGGCGTGACGACTTCGCGGAGCTCTTCCTCCACCTTCGCATGATCTTCGCCAAGAAGCGGGCGGAGCAGGAACTGCTCAAGGAGTTCCCGGAACAGGTCCTCAGCCACTATCTCCCCGACGAGGCCGAGGCCTTCGTGCATGACGTCGTGCGGCCGTACGCCGAGGCCTATGCCCAGATCCGGGAGGCGCGTTACGAGTCGGCCTCGGGGGCGGAAGCGGTCAACGCCTGGTTCCGGCGCCTCCAGCAGATCGACAACTACGACTGGCGGCCCGCCGCTCTCTGGGCGTTGCGTCATCACGAGAACGACCCGGTCTGGCTCGACGCCTTCATACGGGCGCTGGAGCGGTTGTCGGCCAGCATGTTCATCCGCCGCGTCTACACGACCCCGCGCGTCACCCGCTACGCGGAGTTGCTCCGGCAGCTCGACGAGGGCCAAGGCCTCGATGCGCCGGCACTCGAACTGAGGGACGATGAGAAGGCGGACACCCGGTCCAGGCTTGACGGCGATCTCTACCTTGTCGGCCGGATCCGCAAGTACGTGCTGCTCCGGCTCGACGAGTTGCTGGCCCGCGGGCAGGGGGTGACGTACGACCATCCCCTCATCACCGTGGAGCACGTTCTGCCGCAGAACCCGAAGGTCGACTCGCGGTGGGTGGAGCTCTTCGACGAGGAGCAGCGCGCCGGGTGGACGCACCGCCTGGGCAACCTGGTCCTGCTGAACCGCGCGAAGAACTCGGCCGCCCAGAACTACGACTTCGCAGCCAAGAAGGCCAAGTACTTCACCGGACGCGGGGGAGTGGTCCCCTTCGCGCTGACCAGCCAGGTGCTCCAGCACGCCGAGTGGACCCCTGAGCTGCTCAAGGCCAGGCAGGAGGACTTGCTGGGCGTGCTCGCCGAGGAGTGGCGTCTGTGAGTGCGGGGCCGGGAGCGTCGCACTGCGGCCCGTACCAAAACTCTCCATGAATTTCCAATGAGTTCCATGATCGGGCTCGTGTGGGCTATGGTCACCGACAGCGCACGACCCACGGTCCCCGCGTCATTCCGCCGCACCCGTGCGCACCTCGCCGCTCAGCCGTCATCGGCCCGTCCGGCGCTTCGTCCCGCAGCCGCCGCCTCCACGGGAGTCCCGTCATGTCCGTATCCGCCGATCCCGCACCGGACCCGTCTCCCACGGGACAGTCGCCCAAGGAACCCGCCGCCGGCACCCTCGTCGATCTCATCGCCGGGCGGCTCGCCGGCTCGGACCTCGACGAGGACACCCGGGCACTCCTGCTCTCGACCTTCCAGGACGACGGCCCGGCGCGCGGCCGGATGCCGGGCGCCTACCTCCAGTCCGTCACCGTCAGCGGCTTCCGCGGTATCGGCCGCACCGCCCGCCTCCCCCTCACTCCCGGCCCGGGGCTCACCCTGGTCACCGGCCGCAACGGCTCCGGCAAGTCGAGCTTCGCCGAAGCCGTCGAGATCACGCTGACCGGCGACAACGCCCGCTGGCGCGGCCGTAGCGACATCTGGCGCAAGAGCTGGCGCAACCTCCACCACGGCCAGGAACCGCAGGTCGCCGTGGAGTTGCGCATCGACCGTGACCCCGAGCCCGCCACCGTGCTGCGCGCCTGGCACGGAGACGACGTCGCCGACTCCACCGCCGCACTCGACCGGCCCGGCCACGTCCCCGTCCCCCTCCCGGACCTCGGCTGGCAGGACGACCTGGCGACCTACCGCCCCTTCCTGTCGTACTCCGAACTCGGCCAGGTGATCGGCGGCAAACCCAGCGAGATGTACGACGCCGTCGCCTCCATCCTCGGACTGGAGCAACTCGCGGCCGCCGACAAGCGGTTGCGCGAACTGACCCGCGCACACGAGGCGTCCGCCAAGGCGGCCAAGACCGAACTGCCCGCCGTCCTCGCTCTTCTGGACAGCACCGAAGACCCCCGTGCGGCCTCCGCCCGCACCGCACTGAGCGGCCGGCGCCCGGACCTCGCGCGGGCGGCCGAACTGGCCGCCGGGACCGGCACGGCGGACGAGTCACTCCTGTTCGACCTGCGTCGCCGCTCCACCCTCACCGGCCCCGACACCGAGGCGGTCGCCACGGCCGTGGCCCGGCTCCGTGAAGCCATCGCCTCCGCCGACGACCTGCGGGGCACGTCGGCCGAGGACGCGCTGCGCCGCGCCGAACTCCTCGCCCGCGCCCTCACCCACCACCGCGCCCACCCCGCCCTCGGTACCTGCCCGGTGTGCGGTGGCACGGCCCGCCTGGACGAGGAATGGGCCCGGGACGCCGCCGAGCAGGAACATCGGCTGCGCGCCGAGGCCGAGCAGGTCCTCACCGCCCGCACGGAACTCGACGCGGCCGCGCAGGCCGTCCGCGACCTGCCCGTCCCGCCCCCCGACTGGATGCCGACCCAGATCGCCGCCGCCTGGGACGACTGGCTGCGCTGCCGCACCGTCACCGACCCGGCCGCGCTGGCGTCCGCCGCCGAGAACGCCGCACGCACCGCCGCCGACGCCGCACGGGTCACCCGCCAGGAGGCGGCGGCCCGCCTCGCCGATCAGGACGACACCTGGCGCGACACCGCGCGGGCGCTGGCGGCCTGGCTCGACAAGGCCCACGCGGCCGAGCAGGCGGCCCCCCACCTGGCCCGCGTCAAGGCCGCCCACAAGTGGCTCAAGGCCACCCACGACGAGATCCGCGCCGACCGGATGCGGCCCATCGCCGAGGACGCCCAGCGCATCTGGACCCACCTGCGCCAGCAGAGCAACGTCGTGCTCGGCCCGGTCCGCCTGAGCGGCTCCGCGAACCAGCGCAAAGTCGCCCTCGACGTGACCGTCGACGACATCGACGCCCCCGCGCTCGGTGTGATGAGCCAGGGGGAGCTGCACTCCCTCGCCCTGTCCCTCTTCCTCCCGCGCACGTTCCTCCCGGAGAACCCGTTCCGGTTCCTCGTCATCGACGACCCGGTGCAGTCCATGGACCCCGCCAAGGTGGACGGCCTCGCCCGGGTCCTCGCCCTCCTCGCCGAGCACCGCCAGGTCGTCGTCTTCACCCACGACACCCGTCTGCCGCAGGCCCTGAAGTACCTGCGGCTGCCCGCCACCGTCCTCACCGTCGACCGCCGCGAGCGCTCCGCCGTACGCGTCCGCTCCGGCGACGACCCCGTCAAGCAGGCCCTGCACGACGCCAAGGCGCTCGCCAGGACCCGCGACCTGCCCGGCGACGTCGTCACCCGGGTCCTGCCCGGCCTGTGCCGCACCGCCCTGGAGGCCGCCCTCCTCGAACCGGCCAGGCGCCGCCTCCTCGGCACGGGCCTGCCGCACGCCGAGGTCGAGCAGCGCATCGCCAAGGCCCACAAGCTCACCGAGCTGGCCTCCCTCGCCCTCCACGGGGAGACCGACCGGGTGGCCGAGACGATGACCGACCTCACCCGGGCCCACGGCCGGCAGGCCGCCGATCACATCCGCTGGTGCAACAGGGGCACCCACGAAGCCGTGCCCGTCGACGACGTGGACGAGATCATCCGCCGCACCGCGGACCTCGCGAAGGCGGTGCGATCCCTGTGACCACGATCCGTCCGGCCACACCCGTCCCCTCCGCGCTCCCGCCCAGGCAGCCCGCACCCCTCCCGCCTCCTCCACCGCCCACCTCGACCCCCGAGGAACTGCTCGCGGGCGCGGACCGGCTGCTCGGCACCGCCACCGCCTCCACCACCGGCGTCTGGCCGCGCGCCGTGGCACTGCTGCTGCGCCACGCCCTGGAAGAGGCCCTGCGCCGCTACTGGCAGACCCGCAAACCGCAGCTGGCCCACTGCCCGCCACACGCCCAGGCCCTGTGCCTGGAGTCCTACGCCGACCCCGACACGGCCCGCCGCTGGTCGGCGACCTGGGCCGGTCTCAGCCGTGCCTGCCACTACCACGGGTACGAGCTGGCTCCCACGCAGGGGGAGCTGCTGGCCTGGCGGGACGACGTCGAGCGGGTGATCGCGACTCTGTCGGCGAGGACGCGGTGATGAACGGCCACGTCCCTCTCATGTCCTCTGTACGAGAGGGACCCGAACCAACCAGTCCCGCGGCACTCGCACCGCCGTCATACGCGTATTACGATGCGTTCGTGGCAAAGACGCGGATCAGTATCAGCTTGGATCAGGACCAGGCCGAGCGCATCAGGCAGCACGCGGAACGGGCGGGCATGGACGTCTCGGCGTACCTGGTGCATGCCGCCACGCGCCAGATGGCCGAGAGCGACGCCATAGAGGAACAGTTCGCCGAGGTGGATGCCCTCATCGCCCGGGCGGAGCGGGCGGCGGACGGGCTGCCCGCCGAACCGGCCCGGGAACCGGCCGCGGAACTGACGGAGCAGGAACGCCTCGAAGTCGAGGAGGCCCTGGGGCTCGTCCGCGGCCAGGACCGGCAAGGCCGCCGTCCGGGGCATGCCGCGTGAGCGCACGGGTGCCGGTCTACGACACCGGCATGCTCATCGCGCTCGCCGACCGCAAGGCCAAGGCGGTGGCTCTCCACGAGGGACTGCGCACGGTCCCGCACCGGGCACTGGTACTCGGCCCGGTCCTCGCCCAGGTGTGGCGCCCGCAGCCGGCGCTGGTGCACGCCCTGTCCGGCGTTCTGAAGGACTGCACGGTCCCTCAGGCCCGTACGTCCGAACCGCCCATGCGCGAGACGAAGGCCGGCCGTCCGGAGTGCCTTGCCTGCGCGACGGGCCCGGACCTCGCGGACTGGCGGCGCATCGGCACCGCCCTGGGCAGGGCGGCCCTGCCGGCGAAGAAGCGACCGGACGCGGTGGACGCGTGGGTGACACTGGCAGCGGCCCGGCACGGCAGTGCGGTGATCTTCACCACCGACCCGTCGGACATCCAGGCCTACCTGACGGTCCTGGCGCCGGCGGATGTGCATGTGGTTGCCGTCTGACGTGCGGGGGTCACGCTCCCCCCAGTCCAGACGGCTGCGGAGGCGGTGAACAAGCCTTCGGCCGGAGCGGAGACGACAGCGCCTCACCCGCCGACAGCGCCAGCGCGACTCCCGTACCGACCCCGGGCGCGGCCGCGGTCCCCCCGACCGCGGCACCTGTCCCGGTCAAGGAGCTGACGCACATCCGCTCCAGGTTGCGTGTCACCTGCGCCGGCGACGCCTCAGGGTTCCGCTGACGGGCCCGGGCGATGTTCTTGCGCACCAGCGGGCTCTGGCCGCCGATCGCCTTGTCCAGGAGGTCGAGGACTCGCCGCCCACGAGCGTCTCCGTCCGGAACCGGTCCGTCGTGGGCATCCGTTGCCATGCCTTGCCCCCCTGAGTTGCTACGTCCCAAGGGAGTCTCCCATTCAGGCTGCCGGTTCCGGAGGGTTTTGCGACAGCTCCTACCTGTCCATACCCGGCGCTGTTGCGGTCGGCCGTCGCTTGCGAAGTCAGCGTCAGCGCCTCCTGGTTCGCGTCGAACCGGTAGAAGTGTGGTGGCCCATGCGGGAGTCTGGCCTCCACTCATCGGCTGGGCACAGGGCCGTGTTCGGTCGTCTGTCGCGCAGCGGGTGAACCGCGCCCAGCCGTCGTGGTCAGATCCGCTCCCTGCGCGTGTCCGTGCCGAGGGTCTGCAGACACAGTTCGGCCCAGACCGTCTTGCCGCCGGGCGGGTAGGGCTCGACGCCCCAGCGGTCGGCGAGGGCGGTCACCAGGAGGAGGCCGCGACCGGACTCGGCGTCCAGAGGCGGTTCGAGGTCCGGGGCGAACGACGGAAGGCTCTCCCCCCGGGCGTCGGTGACGGCGATGCGTAGTAGCCCGGTCGCGGTGTCGAGGGTGAGGGCGAGCCGGAAGTCGCGGTTGTGCACACGACCGTGCAGGGCGGCGTTGGCCGCGAGTTCCGCCACGATCTGCTCGGCCCGTTCGGTGACGCCGGGTGACACCTCCCAGGAGCGGAGCTGACCGGCGGCGAGCAGACGGGCGAGCCGCGCCCCACGGCGAGTGGACGACAGGAGCTGGGCGAACGTGTGAACGGTAGCCCGGTGTTGGGGCGTGATCGTGTTCATGGAGCCACCGTGACGGATGCGCGAGGCGTGTTCCAGGCGCACGGCCCGTACGCTGCGTCAGCGTACGGGGACATTCCGTGGACGGTACGACGGCTCATGCGTCACGCTGAGTGCCGTCGACTTCAGGACGGCGAACAGCGCGGGTGCGAACCGGAGGTGGCTGCGGATGGCCGACGGCGGTGTGGTGGACGGCGGGGACCTGCCGTGCGGCGAGACGGATCGGGAGCCCGGGCCCTCGGACAGTCTGCGGACCTTCGGAGCCGTCATGCAGGCGCTGCGCGAACACGCGGGTTACAGCAGAACCGAGTTCGCGAACCTGGTGAGCTTCTCGAAGCACACGGTCGAGTCGGTGGAGCTGGGGCGGCGGATGCCGGATGTGGCGCTGGTGGAGCGGTCCGAGGAGGCGTTGGGCAACACCGGTGCCCTGCGGAAGGCCTCGCAGTACGTGACACGGGGGCGTGGGGACGTGGGGCTCGCGGCGTGGTTCCGGCAGTGGGCTCGGCTGGAACGGGTGGCGGTGAGTCTGTGCACGTACGAGTGCCGGCTGGTGCCGGGGTTGTTGCAGTCGGAGGGATATGCGCGGGCGGTGTTCGAGGGGACCGTTCCGGTGGCGCCGGACAGCCTGCTGGAGGACTTCATGGCCCGGCGGATGGAGCGGCAGCGGATGCTGTTCGAGCGTCCGACGACGCCGTTCAGCTTCATCGTCGAAGAGCACGTCTTCCGGCGCCGGTTCGGGGATCCGGAACAGATGCGGGAGATGTTCGACCATGTGCTGGAGCTGAGCGCACCGCGGAACGTGACGCTTCAGATTGTGCCGTTGGAGGCTGGGTTGCATGCGTGCCTGGATGGGCCGGTGCGGCTTCTGGAGACTCCCAGGGGGCAACGACTTACGTACTCCGAGGGGCAGCAGAATGGCCGCCTGATCTCCGATGTAAAAGAGGTGAGTCTCCTCTGCCAGCGCTATGACACACTGCGCTCGCAGGCCCTGAACGCCAAGGACTCTCGGGGTCTGCTGGAGCGACTCCGAGGAGAGCTATGAGCGCGAGGCCGGAACTGGCGTGGTTCAAGTCCAGCTACAGCGGCAGTCAGGGTGACGACTGCGTGGAGGTCGCCGTCACCGAACAGGCCGTGTGTGTAAGGGACTCCAAGGACGTGTCGCGTCCTCACTTCGCCGTCGGCCGCGAGGAGTGGTCGCGGTTCGTGGGGTTCATGACGGACGTGTGAGCGGTGGCGCGGCAGCACGGCGGCCCGCAGTAGTCGGAGGGGTTCTCGGGTGCTGGCGGGCGCCGGTGCGGGAGCGTTGGTGCGGGACCGGTGACGGCGACGAGAGCGGCGGTGAGCACGCTGATCAGGGTCCCGCGCATCCGCGAGTCCCAGCAGGTGGTCTGGCCTTCGTCGAGTCCGCAGATGCCCCTTGGAGCTGACAGCCCCCTTTGGTCTTCCACCTGCAACACGCCACTTCCACGAGACCGGCCAGGGTGACAGGGCGGTGTAGCGGTGTCGGCGGATACGCAATTGGGGGCCGTCGCGGGTTTGGACCGCCCGCGTGGACGTCGAGTATGGCCCAGTCGCGGCGGTCAGCTTCCAAGCGTCGAAGGGTCGACCGGAGTCCCCTCGGTCGCACCCGGATGGGAACCGCTGCCAGTAGACCATGAACAACTCAGTTGCCTGCATGGGCGATTGGCTCGGTGAAGAGGACTCACTGGAGGACTGCGATACCTAAGGGCTTGCAGATCATCAAGGTGTTGCTTCCCGTCCCATGGCTCGTTGATGTGGTATGCGCATCCCGGACGAGATCCGTACCCAACTCGCCATGAAGTTCGCGGTGTTGTTCCCGCATCTGGATGAGCGGCAACGACGGCTGCTGATGGCCGCAGAGGCCCGCGTTCTGGGACACGGTGGTGTTCGGGCCGTCGCGCGGGCGGCCTCGGTGAGTGAGGCCACGGTCCGCAAGGGCGTGTCCGAGCTGGAAGCCGGTCCTCTGGGGCGGGTGCGGCGGCCGGGCGGAAGCCGCAAGAGGGTCGCAGATCTCGATCCGGGGCTGCGGCCGGCTCTCCTGGCGCTGGTCGAGCCGGACGAGCGTGGTGATCCGATGTCGCCGCTGCGGTGGACGGTGAAGTCGACCCGCACGCTGGCGCGGGAGCTGTCCCGGACTGGGCACAAGGTCAGTGCGGACACCGTCGCGGACCTGCTGCGGGAGGAAGGCTTCAGTCTGCAGGCCAACGCCAAGACCATCGAGGGAAGCCAACATCCCGACCGAGATGCCCAGTTCCGCTACCTCAACGAGCAGGCCCGTGATCACCGGGACGCCGGCCAGCCGGTGATCAGCGTGGACACCAAGAAGAAGGAGCTCGTCGGCGAGTTCAAGAACAACGGCCGTCAGTGGCGGCCTGCGGCTGTTCCGGTGCCGGTGAACGTCCATGACTTCGCCGACCCCCAGTTGGGCAAGGCCGTTCCCTATGGGATCTACGACGTCGCGGCGAACACCGGCTGGGTCAACGTGGGCACCGATCACGACACCGCCGCGTTCGCGGCGGAATCGATCCGCCGCTGGTGGTGCGGCCAGGGCCGGGCCGCCTACCCGCAGGCGACGCGACTGCTCATCACCGCCGACGCGGGCGGCTCGAACGGATACCGCACCCGGGCCTGGAAGCTCGAACTCGCCCGGCTCGCGGCCGAAACGGGACTGACGATCACCGTGTGCCACCTGCCGCCGGGCACGTCGAAGTGGAACAAGATCGAGCACCGGCTCTTCTCGCACATCACCATGAACTGGCGCGGCCGTCCGCTGACCAGCCATTCCTCTTTCCAGCCGGGGAGGTCGGCCTGGCCTCTCTCGCGGCGGTGCGGGATGACCAGGCCGGTGCCCCGGTAGCCGCCGTCGGCGATGACGGTGGTCTTGCCGACGGCGTCTTTGGCGCCGGACAGCTTCCACGCCTTGCAGTCGTTGCGGTTGCCCGGTACCGGCCCGCCGACGGCGACGACCAGCCGGGTGTCGGCGTCGATGACGACCTGGTGGTTGGTGGAGTACCGGTGGTTCTTCGACTGCTCGGCCACCTGGTGGTCGCGGGTGGGAACCAAGGGTGCCGTCCACGATCAGCACGGTGTCCTGGCGGAACCGCTTGCGCTGCTGGAGGGCGAGCGAGGGTGCGAAGTGGTCGATGATGCGGTCGGCCGCGGACGTGGACACCCCGAACAGCGGGGCCGGTTGGCGCAGGGTGAGGTTGGTCCGCCAGTACGCGGCGACCAGCAGCATGCGGTCTTCCAGCGGCAGGCTCCACGGCCGGCCCTTGCGCACCGGGTCCGCACCCTCGCGCCGCAGCGCGGTGACGAGTTTGCCGAACTGCCGCGGACTCAGCCCGGTGAACGGGGCTGTCCAGGAGGGTTCCGACGCCGTGATCACACCAGCCACAGCAAGATCTTCTCACGTGTGACCAGCAGTTACGGGACAGCGTTTAGTATGATTAGCCGATCTACGGTTATGATCACTACGTGTGTGCGGCTGATCTCACCCAGGACGCGGCGGGCTCCCTGTCAGACGTCGACTTCAAAGCGCGAGTGCTCGTGTGTCCGGCATACGGAAGCAAGGAGTCGCGTAAACATTGGCACGACACGCTTGAGCAGGAAGTGCCGTTTACCGATGAGGCCTTGACGAGGCATCTGTCGCCTCGACAACTTGAACGGCTCAGCCGCTTTCATCCCATGGGTGTGGCCCGCTTCTGGGGTGCCACATCGGCTCATGACAAGGCCATGTCCAGCGTTCGTACGGGCGACGTGGCTCTGTTCACCGGGGCGAAGAAGGTACTGGCTGTAGGGGAAGTCGGCGTCATCTTCGTCAACCGCGAGGTCGCCGACACGCTCTGGCCGCCATCACCCGGAGGTAAGAGTTGGCATACCGTGTACAGCCTGCGGGACTTCGTTCCTGCTGAGGTTCCCTACGAGGAACTGGCTAAACTGATCGGATATTCCAAGAACTACGGCTTCCCCGGCCAGTTGGTGCTCGAAGGTGACAAAGCCCGAGCTGTCATCGAGGGTTTGCGCATAACCACCAGGACGGTGTTGGAGCAACTCGGCATTGAGAAGCCGCCTGTTCGCGATCCGCTCTCGGTCCAGCGGGCTGAATTGGAACAGCAGCACACGCCGGTCGTCAGCTTCGGGCGCTCGGCGGCGACGACCCTCTACAGGCGTGAGGAACAGCCGTTGGTCACGGAGTTCTGCGCAACGCTCACCGTCGCTGCTGAGCGTTTCCGATCTCCAGTCGGCCTTTGTGACATCTATATACAGGGGCCTGACAGTGTGGAGGTGATCGAAGCGAAGAGCCGCACTGAGCACGCGTACGTGCGTGAAGCCCTCTCCCAGCTGTTGGACTACGCCCCGCACAGTCCGCGTCCTGCGGACCGGCTTGCCGTGCTGCTCCCTGATACGCCCGACGAGCGTGAACTTCAGTTGCTGCACCGGTATGGCGTCGATTGCATTCACCGGGTATCTCCCGGCGTGTTTCGAAGAGTTCCGGCACCCGACGACAGGCGGCATCTGATGAAAAGACTGTGGACGGAGAGGTGAGTCCATCAGCCGTACCGGTGAATCCGGCCACGAGCGCGGTGAGAGCGACACCGACTGAGACGATGCGACGAGGAGCTGAACAACCGGCAGGAATGGCGCTGTTCATCGACAGCACTCACCATGACGGAGGGCTGTCGCACATTGTCGGTAACACTTGCGGCACGACAGGGGGCGTGCCCGTCAGCCACGTGTTCTGTGCTCCCCCCGCTCCAGCCGCCCCATCACCACCTGGTGAGCCCGCCACCCATCCGGAAACTTGGGCGGCACATCCAGATACACAGGACTGCTCCGCGGATGCCGGTCCAGCAGGTCGCGGATGCCGGCGCGGGCCACCACGATGCAGGCGAAGCGGTGCCGGGACAGCAGGACGCACAGGCGGCCCGTCTCCAGGTGGAAGGCGGAGGCGTCGTGGCGGCCGGAGAGCGGGTGCCAGACGAGGGTGACGTCGAACTCGCGGCCCTGGAGGCGGTTGGCGGTGTCCACGGTGATGCCGGTCAGGCCGCGGACGGCGAGGCGTCTGCGGACCGCGTCCGCCTGCACGGTGCGTGCCGTGCCGATCGCGATGCGGTCCGTGGTCAAGGGCTCCCCGTTGACCAGCGCCCCGCGCTCCAGCAGCCGGGACGCCGTCGCCGCGAGGGCCTCCGCCACCTCCGGGTCGTGGTCGAGGGTGTGGCGGGCGGGGAGTTCCAGGTGGCCCCAGCCGGAGGCGGCGGCCCGGGCGAGGACGTCGTCCAGTGGGCCTGAGCCGTGGGGCAGGCTGGCGTACGACAGCACGCGCTCTGCTGCCGTCGTGCCGGGGACGAACCGGTAGAAGGGGTAGAAGGCCTGCTCGACCAGGGGTGCCGCCGACTCGGGGAGACGCCAGGAGACGGGCAGCTGGTGGCGGACGAGGTCGGGGTTGTGGGCGAGGGTGACGTCGACCGCGTTGCGCAGGGGGTCCCAGGTCAGGCCGTGCCAGCGGTCGGTCTCCACGGTGGCGAAGGGGTCGAGCTGGCCGGGGTCGCCGACGAAGAGGACCTGTGAGTCGTCCTGGGAGAACAGCGGGGCGGTCGCCAGGAGCCCGTCCGAGCGCATCTGATAGGCCTCGTCGACGATGGCCCACCGCCACGGCGCGCACCTGTCCGGGGTGATGAACGACCACTTCTTCGCGGTGGACACCACGACGGGCAGGTCGCGCAGGTCCGTCACCTCCCTGCTCCCGGTGACGTTGGGGTGCCGGGTGACGCGGGGCGGGAGGATGTGGCCCTTGGCGTGGAGGCGGCCGAGCGCCAGGGCGGGATACTTCTGCGCGATGCGATCCACCAGGTCGTCGACCTGCTCGTTGGTCTGCGCGACGATCATGAGCTGGTGGCCCGCGGACGTCAGGTGCCCGGTGGCCCGCACCACCAGCGTGGACTTCCCGGCCCCGGGGGGCGAGTCCACGACGACGCCCCGGCCGGGCGCGGTGTCGAGGCTGGTCAGGATCCCCGCGACCGCCCGGTCCGCGCGTTCGCCGGGGGTGAGGGCTTCGGGATCCCCGGTGTCGGGAAGGAGGGCGGTCACTCCCAGGTCTCCTCTGCGTCCTCGTCGGTGGGCTCGTACGGCTGCGGCGGACCGCCGTGGGTCCAGGGGGTGTCCTCCTCGTCGGGGAGGGCGGACGGCATGGCCGTGGGGTTGAGCGTGGTGTACGTCAGCTCCTCGCCGGTCTCGGCGAGGGTGCCGGGCGGCGCCGGGGGCCTGCGCTTCCTCGCGAAGCCGCCCTCGAGCTGGAGCACCACGGTGTGGCCGCCGTCGTCCTTCTGCCGGACCTCGAGGATCCGGGCTCCCTGGCCTGGCCGGGCAGGGGACTTCACCTCCGTGCCGACCGCGGGGACGGTACGGGCGTCGGTGCGGAGCGTGATCGTCGGGCGCCACACCTGGGAGCCGGGGCGGTCGCCGGGGACGAAGCGGTCCTCGTCCCTGGCCGTCACCGTGCCCGTGAACGCCTCGCCGGTCAGCTCGTACTCCGCCATCACCAGCGGATCGTCGTACGCGCGCTCCGCCTCGTAGCGGGTGACCGCGTCCTCCAGTCGGGCCAGGCGGCGGGCGGCCCGGACGGCCTGGTCGCGGCGGGCCTGGGGGCGGCCGTCGGCGTCCAGGTACTCGGCGTACTCGGAGAACCAGCGCCGGTCGAGGGTCCAGCGGCCGGGGACGTGGGCGCCCTCCGGCAGCTCGCGGAGCAGCTCCGCGCCGCGCCACATCAGCTGCCAGGTGGGCAGCATCTGGCCGTGCAGTTCACGGTCGACCTGGCGGCCGACCGCCTCGCGTCCGCGGTCGTCGGGCGCCTCGTCGTACCGCGTCATCAGCTCGTGCAGGGTCCGGTCGAAGACCGGGTCCGTGGACGGGCCGGCGGGCGGCCACACGCCGGGGTCCTCGGTCTCCCGCGCCGCGCTCGCCCCGTCGCTGCCTTCCGGTGGATCGATCCAGGCGAGCAGGGACGCGAGGTGGGAGTCCTCGGAAGGGCTCTGGCCCGTCGCCCAGTGCGCGGCGAGCGACCGGGTCATCGCGAGCAGCACACCGGAGTTCGGGAACTCGGCCAGGTCCGCGAACCATGTCAGCCACTTGCCGAGGGCGGGCACGGACGGGTCGACCGCGTACGGTCCCTCGGTGGCGCGGAGTCTGGTCAGCCGGCCCAGCAGGCGGACGTACGCGATGCCCTCGCCGTTCGGTACGAGGAGCTGCGGGCCCCGCTGGAAGCGCAGGCGTTCCTCCTTCTCCTTGCCACGGCCGACGGTGTAGGGCTCCGTCTCCGTCCGGCAGCCGTCGATGTACGCGAGGAGGAGATCGGCGAGGCGCTCGGCGAACCGGAAGCGTTCGGCGCGGTTGCGCGGCTGGCGGACGGTGAGGAGGACCGGGTGCTCGGGGTCCGTGCCCGCGAGCGCGGCCAGGGGTGCGCAGGCCTCACCGGCGAGGGTGAGCGGCACCAGGGCGAACGGCTTGTCGTCCAGGTGCTGGTGGCGGACGGTCGTCAGCGGCTCGGCCCGGCCGGTGCGGGACGCCGTCAGCGCCGCGACGGTGGACAGGACGCTCATGCGGCCCCCCGGCGGAGTCGGCGCAGCCGGGCGGCGGTGCGCAGCAGGTCGGCGGCTTCCGCCTCGGCCTCTCCGGGGGCGGCGACGCCGTCCAGGTAGTCGAGCGCGGTGCGGGTGGAGTCGATGCCCGGCAGGTCGTTGCGCACGCCGCTGCCGAAGCGGGCCGGTGAGGCGCAGCCGTCCGCCTCGTCGCGGCAGTAGCGCGCCATCTCGCAGAAGGACAGGCAGGAGGGCGTGTACGACGCGTCCAACGTCTCTATGGATGCCGACAGTTCGTCCGCGTCTCGGGTCGTGTCCAGGGTCGCCGTCTCGGGGAGCCGGGCTGCGAGGTCCTCGGCTCGCCGCAGCCGCGAGAGCTGGAACTGGAGGGCGTCGAGTTCCTGCCGGAGGTCGACGAGGCGGGCGTAGGGGCGGTTGGAGAAGTCCTTGGGGCAGACGAGCAGGAACGCGTGGGCGAGCTGGTCGGTGGGCAGACCGGCGGTCTCGAAAGCGCGGCGCAGGGCCAGGACATACACCGCGGCCTGCTTGGCCGTCTCGGCGACGGCGGTCGGGTTGGCCTGGCCATCGATCGCCGCGAAGGAGCGGATCAGGACGACGTGGAACTTCCCGTCGATGCGGTGGGTGAGCGCGTCCGGCTCCAAGTACGCGGTCTGACCGGCGACTTCGAGGGTGAGCACCGGGCGGTCGAGGATCAGCCGTACGTCCTGGCCGGAGGCCACGTGCGCGAGGAGGCGGCGGGTCTCCCGCTCGCGCACGTGCAGCTCCGTGTTGCCTCCCACCTCGTTGAGGTCGGTCACATGGGCTTCCGCCACGGGGACGGAGAGCTGCTCGCGCAGCAGTTGGATGAGCTCGGCGTAGCCACCCCACTTCACGAGAGCGTGGAACGCCTGTTCACGGGCGAGGGCGAAGGGCGACTGGCCGAAACGCGGCTCGTATCCGACCTGCTGGGCGAGCAGCGCCTTGTCCACCCCGGCGGCGTCGAGGACCGCGCGGCGGGCGCAGGCGGGGTTGGCGGTCAGTGCGGTGATCTTGCGGGCGGTGTACGGCTGAGGGGGCTGCGGTCCACGCAGCCGCGCGAGTCGGCCGTCGGGAGGTTCGGACTGCTGCGAGGGCATCGTCTCTGCTTCGGGTACGTCTTCAGGGGCTTACCCGCCTGCGAGGCGTCTGGCACGCCGTCGCTGTCGGGAAACGGGTCGTCAGGACAGGGTCCCACTTGCGTCGCGCAGGGCGTCGCGCATCGGGGCCGCGCCGAACAGCTGCTGTACGTCGGCCAGTTGACCACGGGCGCGCTGTGCGGCCGCTTGCCGTTGCTGGTCGTCCTCCTGCTGATGGACGGCGGCTTCGGCGTGGGCTGCGGCGATCACACGGGCGGGATCGGGCTCCTGGGCCGAGGCGTCGTAGGCGCCGGGGATGGTGAGGGCGAAGCGGCGCAGCAGCCGCCACGCCGCGTCCGGGGCGGGGTGCCCCGCGGTGGCGAGCCGCTGGATCTGCTCGGCGGTGCCCACCGCGTGGCTGAGGAAGTCGGCGCGCGGGCTGAGCGGGCCGATGATCCGCCGCTCCACGGGCCAGGTGGACAGGGCCAGCAGCCCGCGCGCGGGGACGAGGCGGTCGTGGGTCAGTGCCGCGCAGATGTAGTACGGGCGGGCATAGCCCTGTGCCGTGAAGGAACGCTCCTCGTCGCGGCGGAGTGACGCGAGTTTGGTGGCGACCAGCGGCTCGGTGAAGAACGCCTCGTACGTGGAGGAGATGAGCTTGGGGGAGGCAGGGGCCCCCAGCAGGGTGAGCGCCTGGTGAACCTGTTCGCGGATCGGGATGGAGGCGTGCGCCGGGCGCTCCTTGCCGCGTGACTCACCCGCGGTCACCGAGGTCGGCGAGGTCTGGAGCTCGGTGGGGAGCGCGCCGTCGTCCGTTGCGGACTCGGATTCGGCCTCGACTGCGAGGGCGTGCTCCCACGCGGCCTCGGCCTCGCGCAGTGCGCGGCGGATGCGCGCGGTTTCGGCCTTGTCCCGTGCGCGCACGGCACCGCGCAGCTCGGTGCGCAGCTGGGACAGGCGCTGCTCGAGATCCTCCAGTGATGCCGCCATGCGGGGCAGCTTAGCGCAGGATCCAACCTGTGCCAATAACTTCCAATGACTTCCAAGATTCCTGCTCCGGGTCGATACCGACGGCGCACCCGGCCGCCCGAAGGGTGCCGTGTGCCCGAGGTCAAGACGGGGGAGGCAATGAGCCTCGAGCACACCACGGCATGGCGCAGCCCGCACTGGGTGACGGGGGACGACAGCCTGGTCCGCGTGGGCCCCGGGACGGGTGGGAGCGAGGAACACACCTGCCCCTCGCATGCCGCGGCCAAGGCCCGGCCCGGTCTCTGGCCCACCCGGCGACTCCGGCTGCCGAAGCCGGAGCTCGAGACGTTCCCCCTCGGGCCGGTCATGGACGCCGTCGACCGCCGTGCCGCGCAGGCCCGGCGTCCTCGGACTCCCCTCGCGGGTGGCACCGCTGCGGAAGGTGTCGATCAGCGATCTGCGCTATCACGCGGCCTGCCC
Organism: Streptomyces sp. NPDC058741; assembly: GCF_042746715.1. Lineage (NCBI taxonomy): Bacteria > Bacillati > Actinomycetota > Actinomycetes > Kitasatosporales > Streptomycetaceae > Streptomyces > Streptomyces sp. NPDC058741. The sequence continues at coordinate 287,929 of NZ_JBHYQH010000001.1, forward strand.
CGCGCAGGGATTCCTCCGCGCCCTGCACCTGCCCAAGTCCGACGAGTACGGCAGCGCGGCCAGACTCGCCCAGGCGTGCACGGCTGGGTCGAGAAGCTGCACCGTCGCCCGGGATGGCCACCGTGCGCGGCCGATGACATGCCCCCGGAGGACGAGAACTGGACAGAGGGACGCTGGCGGGTCTCCGACGAGGACGCCGCGACCGGCCGGGACATGCTGCTCCACCACGTCGACGCCTGCCCTTCCAGGACGCCGCCCTCATCCGGCGGGTGGAGCCCGAAGCCCTGCGCGTCGTCCACGACACCGCGGCACAGGCCGTCGTCATCGCCAAGCCGGACCTGCTCTACCAGGAGGACGGCCCGTGGGTGTGGAGGGAGCTCAAGAAACACGGAAGCGGCGCCGCCGGCACGAGGACCCTCTCGAGACCTCGCCCGCTCCGCGGTGAAGGCCCGCACCGCCGCCCTCGATCAGATCACCAACCTCCTCGTCACCGCACCCGAAGCCATCCGCGCCAGATACCTGCGGCTCAAAGGGACAGACCGCACGGATGCCCTGGCCCGGCAGCAGGCAGCGGCCAGCAGGCGGCACGAAGGGGGAACTTCCCTCGTCGCGTCTCCACCGTCGCACCCGCGGCACCCGGCGACACCTCGCGGACGCGCCTGGGACGCCGTTCGGGTGGCAGCGGTGGCGCGGTCCGGGGGCCGGTACGACGCTGGCCCGTATGACGATTCAGACCACGCGGCTCAGCGATCCGACGGTCCGTGCCTTCGTGGCGGCCGTGAACAACCACGACCGCGCGCGCTTCATGGAGCTCCTCGCGCCGGGGGCGACCATGGCGGACGACGGTTCCGACCGCGACCTCGCCGACTGGGTCGACCGGGAGATCTTCTCCTCCCACGGCCACATGGAGGTCGACAACGAGTCCAACGGCGGCCGTTGCCTCCTCGCCCGCTACAGCAACGACACCTGGGGCGAGATGCGCACCCGGTGGAGCTTCACCCTGGACGACGACGGCCGGATCTCCCGTTTCGAGACCGGTCAGGCCTGACCCCACGGGTCCTGGCGTCGTCGCGGCGGTCGTTCCACGCGCACCGGTGCGCATCCCGCGGTCCCGCGGGGACCACCCCCACCCGGTGCCGGGAACGACCGCCGCCTCCCCCCTGGATGTGGCCGACGGAAGCTCGCCGCTCCAACTGTGAAGCTTTCGTGCAGGAGAGTTGAGCATAAGTCCCCGACCGGCCGCAACAGGGCGGATGTTTGCATTCCGGTTGTGGGCGTTGACCAGTTGACGGCCTGCGGCCCCGTCCGGGTCCTGGCTCAACCCCGCCCGACGTACGGCATCGCCGTGGCCAGGACCGTCGCGAACTGCACGTTCGCCTCCAGCGGCAGCTCCGCCATGTGCCGCACCGTGCGGGCCACGTCCGCGACGTCCATCACCGGTTCCGGGGTCACCTCCCCGTTCGCCTGCAGCGCTCCGCTCCCCATGCGGGACGTCATGTCGGTCGCCGCGTTGCCGATGTCGATCTGGCCGACGGCGATGCCGTACGGCCGCCCGTCCAGGGAGAGGGACTTCGTCAGGCCCGTCAGCGCGTGCTTGGTCGCCGTGCAGGCCACCGAGTGCGGACGGGGCGTGTGCGCGGAGATCGAGCCGTTGTTGATGATCCGGCCGCCCCGCGGGTCCTGCTCCTTCATCAGCCGGTACGCCGCCTGCGCGCACAGGAACGCCCCGTTGAGGTTGGTGTCCACCACGTGCCGCCAGGCCTCGTAGGGCAGTTCCTCCACCGGGACGCCGCCGGGCCCGAACGTGCCCGCGTTGTCGAACAGCAGGTCCACCCGGCCCAAGCGCTCCACGGTGGCGGCGAAGAGGGCGCCGACGTCCTCCGGGCGTGAGACGTCCGTCCGTACGGTGAGAGCCGCCGCGCCCTCCGGAGCCAGGGCCGCCGTCTCCTCCAGCGTCTCGGCGCGCCGGCCCGCCAGCGCCACCGACCAGCCCGTGCGCAGCAGTTCCCCCGCGACCGCCCTGCCGATGCCGGAGCCCGCCCCCGTCACCACCGCCACCCTCGGCCGCGTGTCCCGCCGCGGGTCCGTTCCCCTGGCCTTCATGGGCTCGCAGCGTACGGGACGGTCCGCCGTCCCGGGCGGCGCGGGCCGACTTCAGGACCGTGCCGTACGTGACCCGGCGGGCGGTGCCGGTCACGACGGCCGCGTCCGCCGCGTCCTTCGTGACGGAGGTGGGGGGCCGGGGCTCAAGCCGGCGTGAGCGCGGACGTGCGGTCCTCGTCCGGGGTCTCGCCCGGGTAGCGGACGCCGACGCGGTCCCGGATCGCGTCGAGCGTCCGCATCACGGCGAGCGTGCCGTCCAGCGGGACCAGCGGGGACTCGGTCTCCCCGGCGCGCACGGCCCGCATGACCTCAAGTGCCTCGTGGCGCATGCTGTTGCGCGGCCCGTCCGCAGGGTCGGCCGTGAACTCCTCGGCGTCGCGGCCGTCCCGGTGCAGGACGAAACCCTCCGGGAAGAAGAAGCCGTGCGGGATGTCGATACGGCCCCGGGAGCCGGTGATCGAGGCCGCGGTCGCCGAGCCGCCCACGATGGAGCAGTGCACCGAAGCGAGAGCGCCGCTCTCCCACGAGAGCACCGCCGACGTCTGGAGGTCGACGCCCTCGTCCGAGAGCACCGCCCGCGCCACGACGTCCGACGGCTCCCCGAGCAGCAGCTGCGCGAACGACACCGGATACACGCCCAGATCGAGCAGCGCGCCCCCGCCGAGCCGCGGGTCGCGCAGCCGGTGTGACGGCGGGAACGGCCCGGCCAGCCCGAAGTCGGCCTGCACATGGCGTACTTCGCCGATCGCCCCGTCGTCCACCAGCGCCTTCAGCCGCCGCACCAGCGGATTGCAGTACGTCCACATCGCCTCCATCAGGAAGCGCCCGTGCTCCCGTGCCAGCGCGACGAGTTCCTCCGCCTCGCGCACGTTCAGCGTGAACGGCTTCTCGCACAGCACGTTCCGCCCGGCCGCCAGGCACAGACCGGCGGCGGCCCGGTGCGCGGTGTGCGGGGTGGCGACGTACACGACATCGATGTCCTCGTCCTGCGCGAGGGCGTTCCGGTCGCCGTACGCCCGCGGTATCCCGAAGCGCTCCGCGAACGCCTTCGCCGAGTCCTGCGACCGCGACGCCACCGCCACGACCTCCGCGTCCGGCAGGTCGATCAGGTCCGCGGTGAATGCGGCCGCGATCCCCCCGGTCGCCAGGATCCCCCACCGCACCGTCCGGTCCGTCATACCCGCCCCGCCTTCGCCTCATGATCCCGAGCAGTCCGTACGGCCCGAGCAGTCCGTACGAGCTGAGAGCATAGGTGGCGATCGACTCGGAAAGGGAGGGACTCATGCCCGAGGGTGGGGCGTCCATATCGAACACCGCGCGGGGGGCCGCGTCCGGGACGGCGGTCCCCGGCCTCGCACCGCACCGCCGCACCGGACTCCTGGTCACCCTCCTCCTCGGGAGCCTGACCGCCGTCCCTCCGCTGGCGATGGACATGTACCTCCCGTCCCTGCCGGAGGTCACCCGCTCCCTGCACGCGCCCGCCGCGACCGTCCAGCTCACCCTCACCGCCTGCCTGGCCGGCATGGCCCTCGGGCAGCTCGTCGTCGGACCCATGAGCGACCGGTGGGGGCGCCGCCGCCCGCTGCTCGCCGGGCTCGCCGTCTTCGTCGTCGCCACCGTGCTGTGCGCGCTCGCCCCCACCGTCGAACTGCTCGTCGCCTTCCGGCTGGCGCAGGGCCTCGCGGGCGCCGCGGCCATCGTCATCGCCCGGGCCGTCGTCCGCGACCTCTACGACGGCATGGCCATGGCCCGCTTCTTCTCCACCCTCATGCTCATCTCCGGCGTCGCCCCGATCGTGGCGCCGCTCATCGGCGGGCAGATCCTGCGCGTCACCGACTGGCGGGGCGTGTTCGCCGCCCTCACCGTGATCGGCCTGCTGATCGGGGTCCTGGTCTGGACGCGGCTGCCCGAGACCCTGCCGCCCGCCGAGCGGCACGGCGGCGGCGTCGGCGAGGCCCTGCGCACGATGCGCGGCCTGCTCGCCGACCGCTCCTTCACCGGCTACACGCTCACCGGCGGCTTCGCCTTCGCCGCCCTGTTCGCCTACATCTCCGCGTCCCCCTTCGTCGTCCAGGAGATCTACGGAGCCTCCCCCCAGACCTTCAGCCTGCTGTTCGGCCTGAACTCGGTCGGGCTGGTCGCCGTCGGCCAGATCAACGGCAAGATCCTGGTCGGCCGGGTCAGCCTCGACCGGGTGCTCGGCACCGGCCTCGTCGTCGTCGTCACCGCCGCGACCGCGCTGCTGCTGATGTCCCTCGGCGTCTTCGGCGAGGTCGGGCTCGGACCCGTCGCCGCCGCGCTGTTCGTGCTGATGTCGGCCATGGGCATCACCCTGCCCAACACCCAGGCCCTCGCCCTGATGCGCACCAGGCACGCCGCCGGATCCGCGTCCGCCCTGCTCGGCACCACCTCGTTCCTCATCGGCGCGGTCGCCTCCCCGCTCGTCGGCGTCGCCGGCGAGCACACCGCCGTCCCGATGGCCGTCGTCCAACTGGCCGCCGCACTGGTGGCCCTGGGCTGCTTCGTGGGAATGTGCCGTCCCTGGAGGACCGACAGCAGGTGTGTGAGCGCGGAGGGAGCGGACCGCTGAGCGCCCCGAGACTGCGCGACGGCACACCGGAACGGGCCGGGCTCGACCCCGGGGAGCTGCGCCACCTCGTCCGCGAGGTCCACGTCCTCACCACCGGGCAGCGCCCCTGGGCCCCCGGCGCCGTCCTGGTCGTCGGACGCGGACCGGTGATCGCCGTCGAGGAGGCGGCGGGCTGGGCCGTCCGCTACGCCGCCTACGACGAGGACGCCGACGCCGGTGTGGAGCTGCCCCCCGGGGACCGCGTCCCGATGACCGTCGACACGCCCTTCGACCTCGCGTCCCTCACCAAGCTGTTCACGTCGGTGGCCGCCGTGCAGCAGATCGAGCGCGGCACGCTGGGCATCGACGCCCGGGTCGGGGCGTACCTGCCCGACTTCACGGCCGCCGCCCGGCACGGCATCACCGTCCGTCAGCTGCTCACCCACACCTCCGGGCTGCGGCCCGAACTCCCGCTGTACGACTGCCCGGACGACGCGGCGCGGCTCGCCGCGCTCCAGGCGGAGGCGCCGGTGGGCGTGCCCGGCACCTCCCGCTACTCCGACCTGAACATGCTCCTGCTCCAGCACGTCCTGGAACGGGTCTCGGGACGGACCCTCGATGTCCTCTTCCGCGACGGCATCACCCGGCCGCTCGGCATGACGGCCACGGACTTCGGGCCGTGCCCGGGCGCGGCGGCCACGGAGGACCAGCGCCGGCCCTGGGCCAAGGCGGACCGGGGCATGCTGCGGGGCGAGGTCCACGACGAGAACGCCTGGGCGCTGGGCGGCGTCGCTGGCCACGCGGGCCTGTTCTCCACGGGCCGCGACCTCGCGGTGTTCTGCCGCGCCCTGCTCGCCGGCGGCTCCTACGGCCCCGCCCGCATCCTCGGGCCCGACTTCGTCGAGCTGCTGTTCACCCCGCCCGGCCTCGGCTTCCTGCTCGACCAGCCCTGGTTCATGGGCGACCTCGCGGGCGGGGGAGCGGCGGGCCACACCGGCTTCACCGGCACGTCCCTGGTCCTGGACCGGGCCACGGACACGTTCCTGATCCTGCTCACCAACGCGGTCCATCCCCGCCGCCGGCGCACGGACAGCGCGCCGAGGGCGGTGGCGGGGTCGCGGGTGGCCCGGGCGGTACGGGGGATCCACGGCCCGGCCCGCCGCACCTGAGAGAATCGCCGGGTGAACGCCCCCGCACGTCCCGACGAGACCCTCCGCGCCGCGCTCGCCGGCCTGCTCGACGGTCTGCCGCCCCGGCAGGCCGCGCAGGCCGTCGAGCGGCTCATCGCCAGCTACCGCGGGGCCACCCCGACGGACGCGCCGATCCTGCGCGACCGGGCCGACGTCGCCGCCTACGCCGCCTACCGGATGCCCGCGACCTTCGAGGCCGTGCGGTGCGCGCTGGCGGCGTTCGCCGAGGCCGCGCCCGCGTGGGTGCCCGGATCGCACACGGACGTCGGCGGCGGTACGGGCGCGGCGGCCTGGGCCGTGCGCGCGACCTGGGGCGGGGACCGGCCGGTCACCGTCCTCGACTGGGCCGAACCCGCCCTCGCCCTGGGCCGGGAGATCGCCGCGGCCGACCCGGCGCTGCGGGACGTCACGTGGCGGCGCACCCGTATCGGAGCGGCGCTCTGCCTGGAGAGCACCGATCTCGTCACGGTCTCCTACGTCCTCAACGAGCTGACCGCCCCCGACCGCGACGCCCTCGTCGACGCCGCCGCGGCCGCCGCCCGGGCCGTCGTGATCGTCGAGCCCGGCACCCCCGACGGCTACGCCCGCCTCATGGAAGCCCGCGACCGGCTGACCGGCGCCGGGTTCCGCATCGCCGCCCCCTGCCCGCACAGCGCCGCCTGCCCCATCGCCCCGGGCACGGACTGGTGCCACTTCTCCGCCCGGGTCAGCCGCTCCTCCCTGCACCGCCAGGTCAAGGGCGGCTCCCTCGCCTACGAGGACGAGAAGTTCGCCTACGTCGCCGCCGCCCGCTTCCCCGTCGGACCGGCGCCCTCCCGGATCGTGCGGCGCCCCCAGATCCGCAAGGGCCAGGTCCTCCTCGACCTCTGCGGGACCGAGCCGTCCCTGCGCCGCGCCACCGTCACCAAACGCCACGGCGACCTCTACAAGGCGGCCCGGGACGCCGACTGGGGGGACGCCTGGCCACCCGCCTGAGCCTGTGATCACCCAGGCGGTGGCGGTCGTGGCCCGGCCCGGTGCCGAGTGCCTCCGGCACGGCGGCCGTCGGCGGCGACGGCATAGCGCTTTCGTTCATTTCGGATGGTCAGGCGGCGGTAGCCGAACAGCCGAGCGGTCGACCGCTCGATCTTCCGGCGGTGCCGACCGAGGCGTTCGCCGGACTCGATGCCTGGCCGCGCGGTGTGCGCGACGAGCCCCCGCTCGCGCAGCCAGATGCGGTGTCCGGCGGAGAAGTACGCCTTGTCCGCACGGAGTTCGACGGGCCGGCGCCGCCGTGGTCCCCGGCGGGACCGGACTGCGGGGATGCCGAGGAAGAGCGGCTTGAGGGCGAGACCGTCGTGCATGTTCGCCCGCCCGATGCAGCCGACGCCATAGGCCGACCTCGGTCCATACCGTGAAGCGGCGATGCGCGGTGGCGGAGGACGTGCCGAACGTCGGCGGCAGATGCCGCCAGGCACAGCCGCCGGTCAGCACGTCACCACTGCGGTGAACACGGCCCGCTGGTCGCTCGGAGCGGTCCCGCCACCTTGCGGTCGAGCCGCGAACGACGGCAGCAACGGGGCGACCAGCCTCCAGAACCCATCAGGAACCAGACGCTTCGACAGATCAGCACTCAGCTGATGCGGCCGACCTGGCGGCCTGCTCGATCTTCGCGCAGTAGGCGGTGCGGGCGTCCTCATCGATCTGCATCTCGTGTTCGGGGCGCATCCCGGTTCGGCCGTCCACGCCTTCGCGCAGGATGTCGGCGTGCCCGGCATGCCGGTTGGTCTCGCCGAGGACGTGGACCAGGATGGCGAACAGGTTCGTGTCGGAATAAGGCTCCGGCCACCACGGCACGTGGCCCGGGGCATCGAGGGCAAGCTCGTCGATCGTCGCGTCTGAGTGTTTCCACGTGCGCCGGTAGGACTCGATGATCTGATCGCGCGCCTCGTCCTCGGCCGCCCACAGATCGCTGCCGTGGTCCTGCCACCGGGGCAGCGGTTCTGGGGACGGCCGGTCGAAGACCTCGCCCAGGTACCTGGCCTCCACGCTGGCCACGTGTTTGACCAGGCCGAGGAGGTTGGTCCCGGTCACCGTCAAAGGTCGGCGGGCGTCGTATTCGGACAGGCCGTCGAGCTTCCAGAGCAGCGCCTTGCGGTCCCGCCGCAGCCGCCCGTGCAGGGTGCCCTTCGCGAATTCATCGATCATGCGGCATGAGCCTGCCAGGGGCTACTCGTGGCCTCAAGATCCCGTACGTGGACCGCAATGACCGGCAGTGCTGAAACCCGGCCACGGCAACCGCCCCGAGCTGCTGAAGAAGCTCGCGGAACTTGCGACGTGAGTCAGCCTCTGAAGAACTCCTGACCGAATGGTCTTCGGAGGCCAGTGCTGTCGCTCGCTGGTGAGTGTCCGACGTTGACCGGAAAGCCGCCGAGTATGCCGGTCTCTTCGAGCATGCCGCGTCGGCGGTGCAGCCCGGCGCTGGGCACTTTCCCGGCTCGGTGATGCCGTGTGGGGGTTCACGCGGGCACCGACGGCCTTTCTCGGCTGACGGCGTCGAGCAGTAGTTTCGCGGCCACTGCTGCTCCGTCGGTGCGGATGCCGTCGGCCACGGCCCGTGCCCGTGCGAGGGTCTCGGGGCTGAGGGCCCTCCCGAGTGCGGCTGACAGGGACTGGGTGGTCGGAGCCGAGCCGTCGTGTGCCGCACCGATGCCCAGGGCGGCCACCCGGCCGGCCCAGTAGGGCTGGTCCGCCGCCTGGGGCACTACCACCTGCGGCGCTCCGGCCCGGGCGGCCGTCGTCGTCGTGCCCGCGCCGCCGTGGTGCACGACGGCGGCCACCCTGCCGAACAGTGCCTGCTGATTGACCTCGCCGACGACGAAACAGTCGTCCCGGTCGTCGATCAGAGCCAGTTCGGCCCAGCCGCGGCCGACGAGTGCGCGGCGGCCGTGCGCGCGGATCGCCTCGATGGACACCCGGGCGATGTCCGCGGAGACGCCGCGCATGCTGCCGTAGCCGACGAACACCGGAGGTGTGCCCGTGTCCAGGAACGCCAGCAGGTCGTCCGCCAACGGGCGTTCGTCCGGCAGGATCCACGCCCCGGTGTGCACGACGTCGAGCTCCGGGGTCTCCCGCCACGGACCCAGGACCGGGTCCGACGCCAGCCACGGCCGGTCGGTGAAGATGAAACCGTGGACGTCGTCCACGGGCGGCAGACCAACCGAGGCCCGGTGGGCGTTGAGCGCCCCGCCGTGCAGCGCGTTGAAGGTCCGGGCGTTCAGGTCCCACAGCGCCCGGTTGTCGGTCACCTCCGGCGGGAACGACTGGCCCGCCAGCAGCGCGGGGGGCGCTTGGTGCGGCGACCGCAGCAGGAACGGGCAAAAGGTCGCGTACACGTAGGGGATACCGAGTTTCTCGGCTGCCGACCGCGAGGAGAAGTGCGCGAGACCGGTCGCCAGCAGGACGTCACATCCCTCGGCGGCTGCGGCGACCGTGCCGAACTGCGCGGCCAGCTCGGTCACACGCCGGGAGGCCGCCGATTCTGACGACGGCGCCGTCATCGTGCCCATCGGCCTGCCGACCGCCACCAGTTCCACACCGGCCCCGGCTAGCAGCCGGGCGAAGACCTCGTCCGGCGGCGCACAGACCCTCACCTGCGCGCCGAGTTCCCGTAACCGCACCGCCAGCGCCACCAGCGGTTCGACATCCCCGCGCGACCCATACGTCGACAACAACACACGCACTACGCGACTCCCGTTTTTGCAGGTACTGGCCTCGGTCGGCGATTCTGCGGCCTGACGGGGGCCTTGCCGCAAGCCCCCCGGTGCGCTGTACGTTGAGCACGGCAAGCGACGGCGTGCAGCGTAGGACGGCACGTCGGCCCAGGAGGTTCTCACCTACGCCCCGCGCTGTCCTGAAGCTCATCGCGGGTGCCGACCACGGCACGTGGACGTCGACTCCCTGCGCTGAGGCCGAGTAGGCCACGGTGCCGTCCACGTCGTCATCCGGCCGACGCCCCGGGAGGATCCCGCGCGCGAGGGGGCCGCCTCCCCCGGGCGGGGGAGGCTCACGACGACGGCCGGGCCGTGCCGTCCTCCTCTCCCCGCTGCTGTCGTTCCTGCTGGAGCCTGCGCAGCAGCTCGCGCTTCTGGGCCTGCGGATCGAGACCGCCGCCGACCCGGCCGCCCCGGCCGCCGCCCCGCAGCGCCTCACGGCCGAGGTTCCTGCGCGAACCGCCGACCCCCAGCATGTTTCCGGCTCCACCTCGGGCCATGTCCGGCTCCTTCCCCGACTCCCCCACGTGACGAGACGGTCCGTCTCGCTCTATGCCTTCACTGTCAGCGAGACGAACCGTCTTGTCAACCTGTTACCTTCGCACCATGTCCGACCAGACGTCAGCCCGCCCCGCCCCCGCCAAGGCCGCCCCCGACTCCACCCGGCGCAGCGAGAAGTCCCGCCGCGCCATCTACGACGCCGCCCTGGCGCTCGTCGTGGAGGCCGGCTATCCGAAGACCACCGTCGAGGGCATCGCCGCCCGCGCCGGCGTCGGCAAGCAGACGATCTACCGCTGGTGGTCGTCGAAGGCGGACGTCCTGATGGAGGCCTTCCTCGACCTGGGCGAGCGGACCGTGCGGGAGGCCGGGTCGGCGCCGTACACCTTCCCGGACACCGGGGACGTGGCCGCCGACCTCAAGGCCGTGCTGCGCGCCACCGTCGACGAGCTCCAGGACCCCCGCTTCGAGGCGCCCTCCCGCGCGCTGGCCGCCGAGGGCGTCGTCAACGAGCAGCTCGGACGCGAGTTCGTGGCCAAGCTGCTGCAGCCCTCGCTCGACCTCTACGCGGACCGGCTGCGCGCCGCGCAGGACGCCGGGCAGATCCGCGCCGGCCTCGACCTGCGCATCGCCCTGGAGTTCTTCGTCTCCCCGCTCGCCCAGCGCTGGCTCCAGCACACCGGCCCGATCTCCCACGCGTACACCGACACCCTCGTCGACTACGCCCTTCACGGTCTCGCCCCGCGCTGAGCGGCCCGGGCGAGGCGGCCCGGCGCGTCCGTGACGACGCCGTCGCAGCCCAGCGCCAGCACCCGGTCCCGCTGCGCGTCCGTCACCACCGTGTGCGCCCACACCCGCGGAATCCCCGACCGCACCGCCCGCCTGAGGTCCGCGTCCCGCGCCCGGTGGTCCACGTCCAGCAGGTCGACGAACGCCCGCCAGCGCTCCGGCCGGTCCGTGCGCAGCTGCTCCGCCGAGCGCCACACCTGGGCGAGCAGGCCGAGGCGGTGCACGCGCCGGGCCACCTCGGGGTCGTTGGAGTTCACGAAGACCGAGCGGGTCAGGCCCCGGGCCCGGACCAGACCGGCCAGCCGCTCCAGGCCCCGCGGGTCCTTCGCCTCCAGCATCAGCACGATCCGCCCGCCGAGACGGTCCAGCACCTCGGCGACCGTCGGCGGCCGTTCCGAGCGCCAGCTGCCGGGCAGCGCGTCCCTCGGGCGCAGCCGCACCCCCCGCCACTCCCGGGCGTCCAGGCCGCGCACCGCGCCGCCCTGGTAGGTCGTGCGGTTCAGCGTCTCGTCGTGGAACACCACCGGGGTGCCGTCGCGCAGCACCCGGGTGTCGAAGTCCAGCACCTGCGCCGTACCGCGCCGGTAGGCCGCCATCAGCCCCGTCATGCTGTTCTCGGGGACCTCGCGGGCGCCGCCGCGGTGGGCGACGTAGGTGATCCGGGGCAGTGCCGCCACCGTCAGGGGGCCCGCCCCCCACTCCAGCGGGGTCGGGGCGCGGCCGCCGGGGCCCGTGAGGGTCAGCGAGACCACCGAAGCCGCACAGGCCAGGCCCGTCAGCGCGATCCTTGTGACCATGGCGAACACCGTAGGGCGGCATGTCATGGCAAAGCGGGCAATGACACCTGATCAAAGGGTTGAGTGCATCTCGTCCCGCAGGCATATGCCTCGCCCCACCGGTACCCGTCTCGGCCGTCCTGCCCCGGATGTGGGCTCTGGCCCCCCGGCGCGCGGGAAGATGCGACCATAGGGCATGCTGTTCGGCACGACGGCGAGGCGAGGGGATAGATGAGCGCGGAGTTCGGCGGCCCGAGCGGCCTGCGGGGCAGACTCACCCAGTGGCTGCGCGCCGGGCGCCGGCCCAAGGAGGCCACCGGTGACGGTGGCCGTGAGGCCCTGCTGCTCGCCGCCGCCGACGCGGGACTGCCGCTCGCACCCGCGGCGCACCCGTCCGGCTACCGCTGCTCCTGCGACCGCGTGGGCTGTCCCACCCCGGCCCGGCACCCGGTGTCCTTCGCCTGGCAGACGCAGTCCACGACCGACCGCGGCCAGATCGAGCGCTGGGCCCGCAACCAGCCGCAGGCCAACTTCATCACCGCGACCGGCATGGTGCACGACGTCCTCGACGTGCCCCTCGACGCCGGTCGCGCCGCGTCGGAGCGGCTGCTCGCCGAGGGCGTCGAGGTCGGGCCCGTCGCCGAGAGCGACGACGGCCGCATGCTGTTCTTCACCCTCACCCGCGGTACGCCCGAGGACGAGGACGAGTGGTGGCCGTGCGAGCTGGACTGCCATCCCGAGACCATGGACGAGCACCCCGGCCTGCGCTGGCACTGCCGGGGCTCCTACGTCCTCGTACCGCCGGCCCGGCTGCCCGGTGAGGGCCAGTCCGTGCGGTGGGTGCGCGGGCCCGAGCACCCCCTGCCGGATCCGCTGACCCTGCTGGAGGTGCTCACGGAGGTCTGCGCGCGCTACGCCGGTGAGGACGCCGGGCACGCGGGCGTCGGCTGGCCGCTGCGGCACTGAGCGCCTGCCCCGGGGAGCCGCCGGCCCGCCCGCCCCCCCGCCGCTACGAACCCTCCGCCGCCGTCAGGCCCTGGATCCTGCCCAGGATCGTGACCTCGCCCGGGCCCTTCGGGTCCAGCGCCACCTCGTTGGAGACGAACTCCATCGTCAGGGACTGCTTGATCTCGCCCTTCGTCAGGGCCTGCACGTCCTTGTTGGGCGTGGGGACCGACGTGCCCGTGTGGGCCGTCTGCTTCTCGTAGTGCCGCGTGGTGAAGAACACCAGCGCCCCGCCGTCCGTCGTGCGCAGGGCCAGCGGCGCGTAGTCGCCGTTCGTCAGCGGCTCGTCGATGTACTGGGTGACCAGGCCGGGCTTCTTGGCGTTCTTCTGGCGCAGGGCACGCCACTGGCTGGTGTGGGCGCCGTCGGCGAAGGTGTCCCCGCCGTTCTTCAGGTACGTGCTGTAGGCCTCGCTCAGGGCGCCGGGAGCGGTGGCGAGCCCGGAGGCGTCCACGGGGACGGACTCGGCCCAGCCGTCCGCGTCCTCCTTGAACTCGGGGACCTTGCCCGGGGCGACGAGGGTCAGGTACGCGACCTGGAACGGGTCGCCGAGGCTGCTGCGGGTGAAGACCAGCAGCCAGCGGGCGGAACCGCCCTTGTTGCCGGCCGCGTCGACGAGGAACCAGCGGGGCCAGCCGGCCTTCTTCGGGATCGTGAACTTCGCGTCGGTCAGTTCGAGGGGGGTGTGGTTCGCGTTGCCGTCCGGGCTGTTGGCCTTGCCGGCCTTCAGACGGGCCGAGTCGATGTCGGCGAGGGCGCCGGTGGTGTGCTCGGCGTCCAGACCGCTGTCGTAGGCCGCGTCGGCCTCGTTGTAGGCGGTCGTGAACTGCCGGAGCGCCTTGGCGGCTTCGGCGCGGGTGGTGGACGGGAGGACCTCCCGTTCACCGTGTACGACGACGCATCCGCCGGCGGTCAGTGACATCGCGGTCACCGAGGCCGATATGAGGGCGCTCCGGGCGTACCGGCGGAGCGTTCGAGGGTCGCGATCCCTGCTCATCGGGTTCCTTCACCTTCCCCTTTCCGGAGGCGAACCCTACCGGGTGGCCGCGGCGGTGGGGCCGGGGCGGGGGAGGTGAGGGCGCCCGCGGGGGAACGCGACGTGCCGGCAGGGGCGCGCGTCCCCGTCCGCGCCGGTGGTGGGGCGGGGCCGCCGCGCCGGTGGTGGGGCGGGCCGGGTGCGTGGACCGCCCCCGCGTCACACCTTCTCGCGCACCGGCGCGGGCACGGGCGTCGTCCTGCTCGGCAGGAAGAACAGGGCCAGCGTCGGGACCAGGTACAGCGTCCACACGACGGCCTGGAGGACCGTCGGGTCGGGCTGGAAGTTGAAGATGCCCTTCAGGAGCGTGCCGTACCAGCTGTCCGGGGGGATCGTGCCCGAGACGTCGAAGGCCTTGCTGGTGAGGCCGGGCAGGAAGTCGGCCTCCTGCAGGTCGTGGACGCCGTAGGCCAGGACGCCGGCCGCGACCACGACCAGCATGGCGCCGGTCCAGGTGAAGAAGCGCGCCAGGTTGATGCGCAGCGCGCCCCGGTAGAACAGCCAGCCCAGGAGGACCGCCGTCAGCAGGCCCAGGACCACGCCCAGCAGCGGACGCGGTGTGCCGTCGCTCGCCGCGTGCACCGAGGCCCAGACGAACAGGGCCGTCTCCAGGCCCTCCCGGCCCACCGCGAGGAAAGCCGTCGCGACCAGCGCGCCCGTGCCCATGGCGAGGGCGGCGTCCAGTCTGCCGTGCAGTTCGGCCTTGAGGTGCCGGGCGGTGCGGCGCATCCAGAACACCATCCACGTCACCAGGACGACCGCGAGGATCGACAGGGAGCCGCCGAGCGCCTCCTGCGCCTGGAACGTCAGTTCCTGGGAGCCGAACTCCAGGGCGCAGCCGAAGCCGAGGGCGAGGGTGACCGCGACCGCGATGCCCGTCCAGATCGGCTTCAGCGCGTCCCTGCGGCCGGTCTTGACCAGGTAGGCGATGAGGATGCAGACGACCAGGCTCGCCTCCAGCCCTTCGCGCAGACCGATCAGGTAGTTGGAGAACACGGGTTCAGGCCTCCTTCGAGAACAGCGTCCTGCCCCACCAGTCGTCCTGGTCGCGGACGCCCGGCGGGACGGCGAACAGGGCCGAACCCACGTGCTGGATGTACTCGTTGAGCGCGTCCGTCGCCAGGTTGCGCTGGATCGGGATGAAGCCCTTGCGCACGTCGCGCTGGTAGGCCAGGAAGAACAGGCCCGCGTCCAGGCGGCCCAGGCCGTCCGTGCCGTCGGTGAAGGAGTAGCCGCGGCGCAGGATCGTCGCGCCCTGGTTGGAGTCGGGGTGCGCGAGCCGGACGTGCGCGTCGGGCTTCATCGCCTTCAGGAACGGCTCGTCCCGCTCCTTCGCCTTGCCGACCGGCGCGCCCTCGCCCTTGTCACGGCCGAAGATGTCCTCCTGCTCCTGCAGCGGGGCGCGGTCCCAGGTCTCGATGTGCATGCGGATGCGGCGGGCCACGAGGTAGCTGCCGTCCACCATCCAGTCGGGGCCGTCCTTGTCCGCCACCCAGACGTGCTCGCGCAGCCGGCCGGTCTCCGTGCCCGCGATGTTGCGCGTGCCGTCCTTGAAGCCCATCAGGTTGCGCGGGGTCTGCGCCTCGGGCGTCGTCGACGAGGTCTTGCCGAAGCCGAGCTGCGACCAGCGGATGACGACCTTGCCGAAGCCGATGCGCGCGAGGTTGCGGACCGCGTGGACGGCCACCTGGGGGTCGTCGGCGCAGGCCTGGATGCACAGGTCGCCGCCGCTGCGGTTCTTGTCCAGGTTGTCGCCCGCGAACTTCGGCAGGTCGACCAGGGCCTCGGGCCGCCGGTCCGCGAGGCCGAACCTGTCGAAGAGCGAGGGTCCGAAGCCGATCGTCAGGGTCAGACGGGAGGGCTTCAGGCCCAGGGCCTCGCCCGTGTCGTCCGGAGGGGCCTCGGGCAGACCGCCGTAGCCGCCCTCGCCGACCGGGCGCCCGGCCGTCATGCGGCGGGCCGCCTCCGTCCAGTCCTTCAGGAGCCGGACGAAGGCCTCCCGGTCCTGCGTCGTCACATCGAACGCGGCGAAGTGCAGACGGTCCTGGACCGGGGTGGCGATGCCCGCCTGGTGGGCGCCGTGGAAGGCGATCCCGGTGCTCGCCTCCGGGGCGGCCTCGTCGCCGGTCCGGGCCACGGCCACCGCGCCGCCGGCCGCGGCGGCGCCGAGCGCGAGGCCCGCGCCGCCCCAGCCGAGCAGGGAACGGCGGCTGGGGGAAGCCGGGTTGGTCTCAGTCATGGTGGTGTCCCGCTACTTGACGACGGCGGCGGCGAGCTGCGACAGCGGTTCCGCCAGGGCGTTGACCGCGTCCGAGAGCTCCTTGCGGTCGGCCTTGCCGACCTTGTCGTAGGAGGTGAAGTCGTACGACTTCGTGTCCGGGCGGTACCGGTCGAGCAGGGTGTCGAGCGACGCGAACTGCTTGTCCAGCTCGGTGACCAGGGCCGCGTCGTTGTCGCGGGCGACCGGCTTCAGCAGCTCGTAGGACTTCTCGGCGCCCTCGACGTTGGCCTTGAAGTCGACCAGGTCGGTGTGCGAGTAGCGCTCCTCCTCGCCGGTGACCTTGCCGGTGGCGACCTCGTCGAGGAGTTCCTTGGCGCCGTTGGCCATGGAGGTCGGGGTGATCTCGGCCTTGCCGACCCGGTTCTGCCAGTCCTTCAGGTCCTTGATCAGCAGGCCGGCGAGTTCCTTCTCGCGGTCGCCGATCTTCCCGTCCTGCCAGAGGGCCTTCTCCAGGCGGTGCCAGCCGGTCCAGTCGGTGGCGGGGTCCTGGCCGTCCTCCAGGCCGTCCTCGCGGACGTCGACCTTGGGATCGATGTCGCCGAAGGACTCGGCGACCGGCTCGGTGCGCTCCCAGCCGATGCGGGAGGGGGCGTAGGCCTTCTTCGCGGCGTCGAGGTCACCGTCCTCGACCGCCTTCGCGAAGGCCTCGGCCTTGGGGAGGGTCTCGTCGGCCTGCTGCTGCACGTAGGCGCGGTAGGCGGCCACGGCCTCGTCCAGGCGCGGGTCGCGATGGACGGCCTTGCCGCCGGTGGCCGTGACGGCCTGGCGGATGCCCTCGCCCTTCATGCCGGGCTTGCAGGCGATCTGGTAGTCGCCGGCCTTCACCTCGGCGGTGACGCGCTGCTTGGTGCCGGGCCCTATGTTCTCCCGCTCGGTGACCACGCGGTCGTCGGGGAAGAGGACGTAGACCTCGGTGACCTTGGAGCCCTTGTTCTCCACGGCCAGCTCGACGTGCCCGGCCGGGAACTCCTTCTTCGACACCTCGCACGAGTCGTCGGTCGCCGTCACGCTGATCACGTGGTCGCCGTCCTGCGCGTCGCTCTTCTCCGTGCAGCCGGTGACGGCGGCCAGCGCCGCGGCCACGGCGATCGCGCTGGCGGCGTGGAGAGGTCTGACGGGTCGCATGCGGGCTCCAAGACGTGGCCGAAAACTGTTCGTGGTGCACCCTAGTTCAGGGTAGGTGAGGCTCACCTAACGTCCATAAGGATGGCCTAAGTAGGCCAAAAGGAATGCCAAGAACTGGTCAAAGGGAGGTCAAGGCTCTCCGGGCGCGGGGGCACTGCGTGTGAGGCCGGACCGTCCCTCGGGCCGGGAACGCGCCGCCCGCCCGCACGGTGTTTGAATGCCCCCGTGACTGACTACGACGTGCTCCGCGTCTTCTGCGCGCCGAACGGCGGCTACGGCAACGAACTCGGGGTCGTGCGCGACGGCTCCGTGATGCCCGGCCAGGAGGAGCGGCAGGCGTTCGCCGCGAAGCTCGGCTTCAGCGAGACCGTGTTCGTCGACGACCCCGAGCGGGGCGTGATCGACATCTACACGCCGACCCTGCGGCTGCCCTTCGCCGGGCACCCCTGCGTCGGCACCGCCTGGCTGCTGGACGTGCCCGAGCTGGTCACCCACGCCGGCGTGGCCGGGGCCCGGCAGGACGGGGAGTTCTGCTGGATCGAGGCACGGGCGGACTGGGTGCCGCCGCGCACGCTGCGCCAGTACGGCAGCGCCGCCGAGGTCGACGGCCTGGCCGTGCCGCCGCCCGGGGAGTGGGTGTACGCCTGGGCCTGGGAGGACGAGCCGGCCGGGCGGGTCCGGGCCCGGGCCTTCCCCGGGCGGGGCGACGGCATCGACGAGGACGAGGCGACCGGTGCGGCGGCCCTGCTGCTCACCGACCGGCTGGGCCGGGCCCTCAACATCATCCAGGGCGCGGGTTCCCAGATCCTCACCGCACCCCAGCCGGGCGGCTGGACCGAGGTCGGCGGCCGGGTGCATCTGGAACGCTGACCCGGGCGGCGCGCGCCCGTACGGGTGGAACAACGTGTGTGTGCGGTACCGAACGGGGACCTCTGGCCGTGACCTGGCTCCACCGCGAGAGGAATCCGATGCGCATTCGATCCGCTCTGGCCGTTGCCGCCCTGGCCGTAGCCGTGACCGCCACCGGTGCGGCGACGGCCGCCGCCGGGGACGACGGCCAGGACCACCGGTACGACCACCACGTGGCGTGCAGCCCGTACTTCGGTGAGCTCGAGGCCGAGACCGCCGAGATCGAGTGGGGCGGCGCCGTCTGCCACAACGGTCCGTTCGACATCTGAGCGGGACGGGGCTCGACGCTCAGCCGAGCCGAGCCGAGCCGAGCCGAGCCGGGCCGAGCCGAGCCGAGCCGAGCCGAGCCGGGCCGAGCCGAGCCGAGCCGAGCCGGGCCGAGCCGGGCCGGGCGGGGGGGGCGCCGCCCGCGGGCGGGGGGCCGGGACGGGGGTCGTGCGGTGGGGGGGGGGGGGGGGTGGTGGGGGGCGGCGC